>CAYZVX010000008.1:0-54060 GCA_964482055.1 uncultured Acidiferrobacteraceae bacterium | reverse complement strand
AGCAGGGCGGGCGGCCGTGGTGGGAGTGGCCGGCCGAGCTGCGCGATCGCGAGCCGGCGGCGCTCGCTGCGGCGCGCGCCCGGCTCAAAGATGCGCTCGAGCAGGTCTGTTTCGAGCAGTTCGTGGCCGAGCGCCAGTGGCAGGCGCTGCGCGCGCAGGCCACCGCGCGTGGCGTGCTGCTGTTTGGCGACGTGCCGATCTTCGTGGCGCACGACAGCGCCGAGGTGTGGGCGCACCGCGAAAACTTCAAGCTTGATGCGAGCGGGCAGCCGACCGTGGTGGCCGGGGTGCCGCCCGATTACTTCTCCGCCACCGGGCAGCGCTGGGGCAATCCGCTCTACGACTGGTCGGTCATGGAGCGCGAGGACTTTGCCTGGTGGGTGGAGCGCATGCACACCGAGCTCGGCCGCTTCGATTTGATCCGCATCGATCACTTTCGCGGTTTCGCGGCGTGCTGGGAGATTCCGGTGCGGGACGACACGGCCCGCAACGGGCGCTGGGTCGAAACGCCGGGCGAAAAGCTGTTCAGCGCGCTCACGCGCCAGCTCGGGCCGCTGCCGCTGGTGGCCGAGGATCTCGGGTTGATCACCCCGGAGGTGCACGCGCTGCGCGAGTACTTCGGGTTTCCGGGCATGAGCATCCTGCAGTTTGCCTTCGATGGCGGCGCGGACAATCCCTATCTGCCGCACAACCAGCAGCGCAACAGCGTGGCCTACACCGGCACGCACGACAACGACACCACGCTGTCGTGGTTTCAGGGCCTGCCGCCCGAGGCGCAGTTGCGCGTCGTCGAGTATCTCGGCTATCCGCACGAGCCCATGCCCTGGCCGCTCAATCGCGCCACCCTGGCGTCGGTGGCGCGCCTCGCGGTCCTGCCGATGCAGGACCTGCTGGCGCTCGGGCACGGGCATCGCATGAACACGCCCGGCACTACCAAGGGCAACTGGGGCTGGCGTTTTTCCTGGGAGCAGGTTGCGCCCGATCTCCCCGCGCGCCTGCGGCGCATGAACCTGTTGTACGGCAGGGGGGGAGGCGTTTGAGATCTCGGGTCTCAGGTTCAAACCCGAGACCCGAGACGCAAGACCCGAAACCAACTACAGCCAGATCATGTATCCGGTCTCGAAGCGGTGGGCGAGCGCGGGGTGAAACGGGATCATGCGGATCTTGTAGCACTGCAGTCCCGGCAGGCGCGGGCTGAGGTCGAGGTGAAAGATCGTCTCGCCCTCCGCGGTCTGTTCGCCGGGCGTGAACACCTGGGTCTCGCGCACGTCGAGATTGCCTTCGCGGGTCTCGCGTCCGATCAGGCACTCGATCAGCACATCGTCGGAATGCAGCCCGTTCAACTGGGCGGCCACGCGGATCGGAATCACCTCGCCGGCGTGAATCTCGCTTGGCGCCACGTCGAGGCGGCGCAGCCGCACGTGCGGCCATAGCTTGTCGAGCTTGCGCCGCCACTCGGCCACTTCCCGGGCGCGGGCGTACTGGTTTCCGGTCATGACCAGGCGCTGCTTGCGCGCCGGGCTGTAGTAAAGGCGCACATAGTCCATCACCATGCGCTGCGCGTTGTAGCGCGGCATGAGCGATTTCATCGAGGCCTTCGACTTGCGCACCCAGCCGTCGGAATAGCCGTGGCCGTTGCGCGCGTAGTAGAGCGGGACCACCTGTTTCTCGAGGATATCGAGCAGCTCCTCGGCCTCTTCGCGGTCCCGGTATCCGGGTTCGTACTGCGGGCCGTGCGGGGTGATGGCCCAGCCGTTCTCGCCGTTGTAGCCCTCGGCCCACCACCCGTCCAGCACGCTCAGATTGATGACGCCGTTGATGCCGGCCTTCTCGCCGGAGGTGCCGCTCGCCTCGTGCGGGTACTCCGGCGTGTTGAGCCACACGTCCACACCGGTGACGAGCTTGCGCGCGAGCGCCAGATCGTAGCCCTCGATCAGCACGATGCGCCCCTCGAACTCGGGGCGGCGCGAGTAGTCGTGGATGATCTTGATGAACTGCTGCGCCGGCAGGTCGTTCGGGTGGGCCTTGCCGGCGAAGATCAGCAGGCACGGGCGCTCAGGATTATTGAGCAGGCGCGCCAGGCGTTCGGGATCGGCGAACAGCAGTGTGGCGCGCTTGTAGGTCGCGAAGCGCCGAGCGAAGCCGATGGTGAGTATGTCGGTTTCCTGCGGCGCGAGGTGCGCGGTGAGGCGATCGATCAGGGCCTCGCTCACGCCGTTGCGGCGGTGCTGATGCACGGCGCGGCGATGCACCGCGGCGAGCATCTCACTCTTGAGCGACTGGCGCAGGCTCCAGTAGCTGTGATCCGGGATCAGGTCGACCTGCTGCTCCCAGTACTCGGCGTTGAGCAGCTCGTTGCGCCAGCCGCCGCCGAAACGCATGTCGAAGAGGTTGGCCCACTCGCGCGCCAGGAAGCTCGGCACGTGCACGCCGTTGGTGATGTAGCCGATCGGGTTCTCCTCCACCGGGACCTGCGGCCAGACGTAGGCCGACATACGCGAGGCCACCCCGCCGTGGATGCGCGACACGCCGTTGCGGAAGCGCGAGCCGCGCATGGCGAGCGCGGTCTGGTTGAAACCGCCCTGGTTGGTGGGCGTGGAGCCGAGCAGCAGGAAATGCTCCATGAGCACGTTGACCTCGTGCACGTACTCGGCGAAGTACTCGCGCATCAAGGCGTGGTCGAAGATATCGTGGCCGGCCGGCACCGGAGTATGGGTCGTGAACACGGTGTTGGCCGCGCAGGCCTCGAGGGCGGCGTCGAAATCGAGCCCATCCTTAGTGAGCTCGCGGCAACGCTCGAGGATCGAAAAGGCGGCGTGTCCCTCGTTGATGTGCCAGACCGTGGGGTTGAGGCCCACGGCGCGCAGTGCCCGCACGCCACCGAAGCCGAGCACCAGCCATTGATGAATGCGCGTGTGGGCGTCGCCGCCGTACAGCTGGTAGGTGATGCGCCGGTCGGCCTCGCGGTTCTCGGCAAGATCGGTGTCGAGCAGGTAAAGCGAGATGCGCCCGGCCTGCGCCCGCCACACCTTGATGTGCACGCGCCGCCCCGGCAGGTCGACATGCACCAGCACCTCGCGCCCGCCCGCGTCGCTCGCCGGGGCGATCGGCAGGTCCGCGAAGTTGGTGGGCGTGTAGTGCGCGACCTGCGCACCCTGACCGTCGATGGTCTGGGTGAAGTAGCCCTGCCGGTACAGCAACCCCACCGCCACGAACGGCAGCCCGATGTCGCTCGCCGCCTTGCAATGATCGCCGGCGAGAATCCCGAGGCCCCCGGAGTAAAGCTGCACGCTCTCGTGAAAACCGAATTCTGCGCAGAAATAGGCGACCAGATCCTGTTCCGGATCGAGCAGCTTCTCCACGCCGGACTTGATGCGTGCCTTGTGGTAGGTGTCGTAGGCCGACAGCACGCGGCCGTACTCTTCCATGAACACACGGTCCTCGGCCGCCTCCTCGAGGCGTTTCTGCGCCACGCGCCGCAGGAAGACCTTGGGATTGTGCCCGACGAGTTCCCACAGCTTGGGGTCGAGGCGAAAGAACAGCCCGCGCACCTGACGGTCCCAGCTGTAGAACAGGTCGTTGGCCAGCTCGGTCAACCGTTCCAGGCGCGCCGGGATGCGCGGTTGGACCTCAAGGACATAACGTGTGCCGGTCATGGTGCGAGTGACCTGTGGAGTCGGGTTTCTTGTTGTTTACGACGGATGGATACGGCTGCGCTTGGGGGTGATGGTAGGTCGGTAGGCCTGCGCTCGAACTCTGTCTTGAACGCTCCGCGGCCGCCGCGGCGAGGCGGCTGCCAGGGTGCACGCATAAATATACGCCATATCGGTCCGGGCCGCAGAGGGGCCAAGCACTTGAAATAGCTGGCGCAACCGCTAAAGTGCGCGCCTAAGCGCGCTGGCAGATAATTTAAGAAGGCAGCCGCAAAGAACTCGCACACGGGTCTGGCAGGTAGGTGTCCTCCAATTGGTATTGCTTGAGCGCCCCGCGCCATGCCGTCTCAAAGGCCGTCACGGTCCGCTCTCGCCATGGAGCTCAGGCCAATCATGGCACGGCGTGACGGCGGGGCATGCACCCGCCAGCCTGCTCGCAGCATGCGCCGGTCCAGCGAAACGGCGGCGCTGGCCATGCGGGCTTACCCGTCTGCGTTGAGCTCAATCCGCACGGCGGACGCCCTGGCGCGGCTGCGCGAGCGCACCGAGCCGCCGCAGGGAACGCCTGCCGCGCTGAGCCAGACGGAGTGCGGCCGGCCTGCCGACCACGTCACCGGCGACAAGAAGTCCCGGCATCGGTGCGGCCCGCGGACCGACAAGCTGGCCTGAGGCGGGAAGTGTCCGTCTTGCTGCCGGCAACGCCCGCCGCCCTTGCCACCATGCGCCGCTACGATTTCACCTATGCCTTGCCCGCGGAGCTGATCGCGCAGCGCCCCGCAGAACCGCGTTCGGCGAGCCGCCTGCTCGCACTCGACGGGGCGAGCGGCGCGTGCCGCGACCTGGCGTTTGCCGACCTGCCGGCGCTGCTGCGCCCCGACGACCTGCTCGTGTTCAACGACACGCGCGTCATTCCAGCGCGCTTGTTTGGTGCCAAGGACAGCGGTGGGCGCGTGGAGCTGCTGGTGGAGCGTGTGCTTGATTACACGCGGCTGCTTGCGCAGGTGCGCGCCAGCAAGCCGCCCAAGCCCGGCGGGCGCATCGTGCTGGAGGGCGGAATTGCGGCGCGGGTGCAGGCGCGGCGCGGCGAGTTCTACGAGCTCGCGCTCGAGGCGCAAACCTCCGCTGCCCAGGTGCTGGAACGCATCGGGCACGTGCCGCTGCCGCCCTACATCGAACGCGCCGAGCCCGCAACCGCGCCATCCCGGGCGCGCGGCCCTCGTCTCCATCCGATCGACGACGAGGCCTATCACCGCGAACGCTATCAGACGGTGTTCGCGCGTGCGCCCGGCGCCGTGGCCGCGCCCACCGCGGGCCTGCATTTCGACGCCGCCATGCTGGCGCGGCTCGAGGCGCTCGGCATCGAACGCGCTTTCATCACGCTGCACATCGGGGCCGGCACGTTTCAGCCGATGCGCACCGAGGAGGTGCGCGCGCACCGCATGCACGCCGAGTGGCTGAGCGTGAGCGCCGCGACCGCGGCGATGGTGAACCGCGCCCGGGGCGCGGGGCGCCGCGTGGTGGCGGTCGGTACCACCGTGGTGCGCGCGCTCGAAACGGCCGCACAGGGACGTGCCCATGGCGCGGGCGCAGGATGCGCAGCAGCAGCGGCGCGCGACGGCCGAGTGCGCGCGTTCGAAGGCGAGACCGACATCTTCATTTACCCGGGCTATCGGTTCCGCGTCGTCGACGCGCTGCTCACGAACTTTCACCTGCCGGAGTCGACCCTGCTCATGCTGGTGTGTGCCTTCGGCGGCACCGAGGCGGTGCTCGCCGCGTACCGGCACGCGGTGGCGCAGCGTTACCGTTTCTACAGCTACGGCGATGCGATGTTCGTGACACCGCCGCCGCAGACCGAGAGCCGCAAGCAGTAGGCAGCATCTCTGTTAGGATCCCGGCGTGCTTGTCACCTGAAGCCTGTCGCTGGCCGTTGGCGCCATGAAATTCGAACTGCTCGCAAGTGACGGCGCGGCGCGCCGCGGCCGCCTGACCTTTGCCCGCGGGACCGTTGAGACGCCGGCGTTCATGCCGGTCGGCACCTACGGCACCGTCAAGGCCATGACCCCGGAGGAGCTGCGCGCGGGTGGCAGCGAGATCATCCTCGGCAATACATTTCATCTCATGCTGCGCCCCGGCACGGAGGTAATCCGCGCCCACGGCGGGTTGCACGGCTTCATGCACTGGGACGGACCGATCCTCACCGACTCCGGTGGATTCCAGGTCTGGAGCCTGGGCAAGCTGCGAAAGATCACCGAGCAGGGCGTGCACTTCCAGTCTCCGATCGACGGCGGTCGCATCTTCATGGGTCCCGAGGAATCGATGGCCGTGCAGCGCGCGCTCGATGCCGACATCGTCATGGTCTTCGATGAGTGCACGCCCTACCCGGCAACCGAGGAGCAGGCGCGGGAATCGATGGAGCTCAGCCTGCGCTGGGCGGAACGTTCCAAGCGCGCCCATGGCGACAACGCCGCCGCCTTGTTCGGCATCGTGCAGGGTGGCATGTACGCGCACCTGCGCGAGCGCTCGCTCGCAGGGCTCTTGCAGATCGGCTTCGATGGCTACGCCATCGGCGGCCTGTCGGTGGGCGAGAGCAAGGAGGAGATGCTGCGCCTGCTCGACCACGTCGCGCCGCGCATGCCAGCCGCCCGCCCGCGCTACCTGATGGGGGTCGGCACGCCCGAGGACCTGGTCGAGGCGGTGCGCCGCGGCATCGACATGTTCGACTGCGTGCTGCCCACGCGCAACGCCCGCAACGGCTGGCTGTTCAGCCACGAGGGCGACATCAAGATCCGCAACAGCCGCTATGCCGGCGACACGGCCCCGATTGATCCGCACTGCGACTGCTATGCGTGCCGCAACTACAGCCGCGCCTATCTGCGCCACCTGCACCAGGCCAACGAGATCCTCGGGGCGCGCCTGGCCACGATCCACAACCTGTCCTTTTACCAGGGCCTGATGCGCGGGTTGCGGCTCGCGATTGCGGAAAAAAGGCTGGATGAATTCGCCGAGAAGTTTTATCGTATGCGCCGCCAACAGGGGGGTCCGGCCGTTGTGACCCCGGAGACCGACTAGCCAGCCAGCTCCTCGCACGGAAAATGCCATGAACTTCCTGATCGCCGACGCCCTCGCCGAGACCGCACCCGCCGCCCAGCAACAGGGCGGATTCGTCACCCTGCTGATGATGGTGCTGATGTTCGTTGCGTTCTATTTCCTCCTGATCCGCCCGCAGCAAAAGCGTGCCAAGGAGCACAAGGCCATGGTCGCGGCACTGGCCAAGGGCGACGAGGTCGTGGCCGCTGGCGGGCTGCTCGGGCGCATCACGGACATTTCCGAGAACTTCATCACGCTGGAAGTGGCCGACGGCGTGACGGTCAAGGTGCAACGGCAGGCCGTGCAGACCGTCTTACCAAAGGGCACGCTCAAGTCGACGACCTGATCTAGCCCTGCTCCTGACAGCAACGCGCCGGAGCGGCCCGCCGCCTTCGGCGCCGCGTGCGACATGAATCGATACCCCCTGTGGAAATACCTGCTGATCGCGGCGGTGCTGCTGATCGGCGCGATCTACGCGGCGCCCAATCTGTTCGGCGAGGACCCGGCGATCCAGATCTCGGCCACGCGCAGCACCACCGTCGATGCCGCGCTGGTCAACCGGGTGGAGGGCGTGCTCAAGCACGCCGGGCTCGCCTACACCGGCAGCCAGCTCGACGCCACCGGCGCCAAATTCCGCTTCACCGACACCGAGACGCAGATCCGTGCGCGCGACCTGGTCCAGTCCGCGCTCGGCGACGGCTACGTGGTGGCGCTCAACCTGCTGCCAGCCACACCGGGCTGGCTGCAGGCCCTGGGGGCGCGACCCATGTATCTCGGTCTCGACCTGCGCGGCGGCGTGCATTTCCTCATGCAGGTCGACATGCGTTCCTTCCTCAAGAAGATCGAGGACAGCTACGCCGATGACATGCGGCGCCTGTTGCGCGAGAACAAGGTGCGCTACCTCACCGTCACGCGCGCCGAGGGTGGGCTTGAAGTGCGCTTTCGCGAGGCGGCGGAGCGCGACAAGGCACGCGACATCCTCAAAAAGGAGCTGCGCGAGCTCATCTACACCGAGTCGGAGCGCGGCGGCGAGCTCGTGCTCGCGGCGCGCCTGACCGAGGCGGCGCTCGCCGACAAGCGCCGCGGCGCGCTCGAGCAGAACATGACCTCGCTGTCCAACCGCGTGAACGAGCTGGGCGTGGCCGAGCCGGTCATCCAGCAGCAGGGCGAGGATCGCATCGTGGTGCAGCTGCCCGGCGTGCAGGACACCGCCAAGGCCAAGGAGATCCTGGGACGCACGGCGACGCTCGAGATCATGATGGTCGATGAGGAGCACGACACGCTCACGGCGCTCGCGAGCGGCGCACCGCCCGGCAGCAAGATCTTCAAGATGCGCGACGGGCGCCCGATTCTGCTCAAGAACCGGGTGATCTACTCGGGCGACAACATCGTGGACGCCGCGCCCGGTTTCGACAGCCAGACCGGGCGCGCCATCGTCTCGATCACGCTCGATGCCAAGGGGGCGGCGATCAACCAGCGCGTCACCGGGGAAAACGTCGGCAAGCGCATGGCCGTGGTGTACATTGAGATCAAGTCCGATCCCCTGCTCGATGCACAGGGCCGGCCGGTGCTGGACGAGCGCGGCGAGCCAGTGCGCGTCAGCCGCCGCGTGGAGGAGGTGATCACCGCGCCGGTGATCCGCTCCCAGCTCGGCAAGAAGTTCCAGATCGAGGGGCTGGAGAGCGCGCGCGAGGCCGACGAGCTGGCGCTGCTGCTGCGCGCCGGATCCTTTGCCGCGCCGGTCGAGATCATCGAGGAGCGCACGGTCGGTCCCTCGCTCGGCCAGGAGAACATCGACCAGGGCTGGCGCGCCGTGCTGATCGGGCTCGCCTTGGTCATGATCTTCATGGTCGTTTATTACAAGATCTTCGGTCTGATCGCCAACCTGGCGCTCATCATGAACCTGGTGTTGCTGGTGGCGGTCCTGTCGCTGTTCCAGGCCACCCTCACCCTGCCGGGCATCGCCGGCATTCTGCTCACGCTCGGCATGGCGGTCGACGCCAACGTGCTCATCAACGAGCGTATTCGCGAGGAGCTGCGCAACGGCAACACCCCGCAGGCCAGTATCCACGCCGGCTACGAGAAGGCCTTCGCCGCCATTGCCGACGCCAACATTACGACGCTCATCGCGGCGCTGATGCTGTTCAACTTCGGCACCGGACCGATCAAGGGTTTCGCGGTCACGCTCACCATCGGCATCTTTACCACCATGTTCACCGCGGTGATGGGCGCGCGCGCCATAACCAACCTGAGCTTCGGCGGGCGCAAGCTTCAGTCGGTGCCGGTCTAGGGGCAATCATGGAAATCTTCAGACGCGTCACCAAGTTCGACTTCATCCGGCTGCGCTGGTGGTCGCTCACGCTATCGAGCCTGCTCAACGTCGCAACGCTCGTCGCGCTGCTCGTCGTGGGTCTCAATTTCAGTCTGGACTTCACCGGCGGCACGCTGGTCGAGGTGTCCTACGCCGCACCGGCGGACGTCGCCCAGGTGCGCAAGACCCTGGCAGAGCGCGGTCACGGCGACGCCGTGGTGCAGCGGTTCGGAAGCGCGCGCGAGCTGATGATCCGCCTGCCGCTCAAGGAAGGTGCGGCGAGCGCCACGCTGAGCGCGGAGGTCGTCGCGGCCCTGCGTGCCGCGATGGGCGAGCGCGAGGTGCAGAGCGAACCCGGACAGGCGCAGAAGTGCGTGATCGGCGACGGGACGGTGCCGGCCGCCTGTCACGTGCAGGTCAAGCGGGTGGAGTTCGTCGGGCCGCAGGTCGGCGAGGAGCTTGCCTGGAAGGCGGGGCTCGCGCTGCTGCTCGCGGCCGCCGGCATCCTGATCTACGTGATCTTCCGCTTCGAGTGGCGCTTTGCGGTCGGCGCGATCATCGCGACTGCGCATGATGTGTTCCTGGTGTTCGGGTTCTTCGTCGTCACGCAGATGGAGTTCTCGCTCTCGGTGCTGGCGGCGATCCTCGCCGTGCTGGGCTACTCGCTCAACGACACGGTGGTGGTGTTCGATCGCATCCGCGAGAACTTCCGCAAGCTGCGCAAGGCGAGCGTGGCGGAAATTCTGAACACCTCGATCAACGAAACACTGTCCCGCACGATCATCACGGGCGGCACCACCATGCTGACGATGCTGGCGCTGTTCCTCTATGGCGGTGAGACGCTGCGCGGCTTTTCCGTCGCCATGATGCTCGGCATCGTCGTGGGTACCTACTCGTCGATCTTTATCGCTACCCCCGCCACGCTGTTCCTCGGTATCACCCGCGAGGATATGCTGCCGGCGAAGAAGGTCACGCCGCAGGAGAGTACGCCCTGAGCAGTGGGTCGGGTACCGGTGGAAAGTGGGCCGTGAGCGGTCGGCTCCTCTCGCCGCCGGTTGGTTTGACCACTGCCGATGCCCTGAGGGCCTGTTGGGAAAGATCGGGCAAATCCGCTATCCTAGGCAGCCCTTTTTCGGAGGCGCTGCGACCGCACTTTCGTGTCCCTCGCCTCGTTTTCCCGGTGCTCGAGAGCTGAGAACAAGCAGATGTTTACCAAAGACATGACGATTGCGGGTTTCGACGCCGCCCTGTGGCAGGCCATGCAGGGCGAGATGCGCCGCCAAGAGGAGCACATCGAGCTGATCGCCTCGGAAAACTACGCGAGCCCGCGGGTGCTTGAGGCGCAAGGCTCGGTGCTCACCAACAAGTATGCCGAGGGCTATCCGGGCAAGCGCTACTACGGCGGCTGCGAGTATGTCGACGTCGCCGAAAGCCTTGCGATCGAGCGGGCGAAGCAGCTGTTCGGGGCCGCCTATGCCAACGTGCAGCCGCACTCCGGCTCGCAGGCCAACGCCGCCGTGTACATGTCGCTGCTCAATCCGGGCGACACCATTCTCGGCATGAGTCTCGCCCACGGCGGGCATCTCACGCACGGCGCCAAGGTCAACTTCTCCGGCAAGATCTATAACGCGGTCCAGTACGGGTTGAACGAGCGCACCGGGGAGATCGACTACGAGCAGGTCGCGCGCCTGGCGCGCGAGCACAAGCCGCGCATGATCGTGGCCGGCTTCTCCGCCTACTCGCGGGTCGTGGACTGGGCGCGGTTCCGCGCCATCGCGGATGAGATCGGGGCGTATCTGTTCGTCGACATGGCGCACGTCGCGGGCCTGATTGCCGCCGGTCTTTATCCCAACCCGGTGCCGCTCGCCGATGTCGTGACCACCACGACCCACAAGACGTTGCGCGGGCCGCGCGGCGGCATCATCCTCGCGCGCGCCAATCCCGAGATCGAGAAGAAGCTCAACTCCACGATCTTTCCCGGCACGCAGGGCGGACCGTTGATGCATGTGATTGCCGCCAAGGCCGTGGCGTTTCTCGAGGCGCTGCAACCGGAGTTCAAGGCCTACCAGCAGCAGGTGCTCGACAACTCGCGCGCCATGGCCGCGGTCATGGCCGCGCGCGGCTACGAGATCGTGTCGGGCGGCACCGACAACCACCTGTTCCTGGTGAGCTTCATCAAGAAGGGTCTCACCGGCAAGGACGTGGAGGCCGCGCTCGGCCAGGCCGGTATCACAGTCAACAAGAACGCGGTGCCCAACGATCCGCAGACGCCGTTTGTCACGAGCGGCATCCGTATCGGCACGCCGGCCGTTACCACCCGCGGCTTCAAGCAGGCGGACGTCCGGGAGCTGGCCGGATGGATCTGCGACATCATCGATCGACCCGGCGATTCCGCGGTACGCGACACCGTGCGCGCCAAGGTGCGGGAGATCTGCCGGCGGTTCCCGGTTTACCAAGGTTGATCCGCCGCAGCTGCTACGCACGACGTGTCGGTCCAAGGGGCGCGCGCATCGCCGCCGCGTGCGATGCGGTGCGCAGAGGCCGTTGAGCTGAGACCATGCGCTGCCCGTTCTGTTCGGCCGACGAAACCCGTGTGGTGGACTCGCGCCTCGCCGAGGACGGCGATGTCGTGCGGCGCCGGCGCGAGTGCGAGGTCTGCGGCGAGCGCTTCACGACCTTCGAGCGCGCCGAGCTCCGGCTCCCGCAGGTCATCAAGTCGGACGGCCGGCGCGAACCCTTCAACGAGGACAAACTGCGCACCGGACTGTCACGCGCCCTCGAAAAGCGTCCGGTGGACGCCGAAGCCGTGGAGAAGCTGCTGGCCCGCATCCGCCACAAGCTGACCGCAACCGGGGAGAGCGAGATCGCCTCACGCACCATCGGCGAGTGGGTGATGGAGGAGCTCAAGGAGCTCGACCCCGTCGCGTACGTGCGCTTTGCCTCGGTGTACCGCAGCTTCGAGGACGTGAACGCCTTCAGCGAGGCGGTGCGGCGCCTGCAGAGCGAGCCGAGCCCGGAGATACGGCGCAAGCAACTGGAGCTCATTCCCGGGCCGGCCACGACCGAGCAGAAAGGCCAGACGAAGAAGCCCGGAGGGCGCAAGCCGTGAGCTTTAGCGCCGAGGACGCGCGCCACATGGCGCGGGCGCTCATTCTAGCGCGGCGCGGACTATACACGACCGACCCGAATCCGCGCGTGGGTTGCGTGATCGTCAACGACGGGCGCGTCGTCGGCGAGGGCTGGCACGAGCGCGCCGGGCAGGCGCACGCCGAGATCAAGGCGTTGCAGCAAGCGGGCGAGGCCGCGCGCGGGGCCACCGTGTACCTGACGCTCGAGCCTTGTTGTCATCATGGCCGCACGCCGCCTTGCAGCGAGGCGCTCATTGCCGCCGGCATCGGGCGGCTCGTCGCCGCCATGCGCGATCCGAATCCCCGGGTGGCGGGCCAGGGATTCGCCCGGCTGCAGCAGAGTGGCATTGCGGTCGAGTCCGGGCTGATGCAGGGCGAAGCGCAGGCCCTCAACCCGGGCTTCATTTTGCGCATGGAACGCGGGCGGCCGTTCGTGCGTGTGAAGCTCGCGGCGAGCCTCGACGGTCGCACCGCGGCTGCCAGCGGCGCGAGCAAATGGATCACCGGCGAGGCAGCCCGCGCCGATGTGCAGAAGTGGCGCGCGCGCAGCTCGGCCGTCCTGACTGGGATCGGCACGATCCTGGCCGACGACCCGGCGCTCACTGTGCGCGATCTCGACATCGGCCGGCAGCCGAAGCGCGTGGTGCTCGACAGCGCGCTGCGCAGCCCGGCGACGGCACGCGTGCTGCGCGAGCCGGGAGAGGTCGTGATCGTTGGTGCGCGCCAAGACTCGCAACGCGCGCAGGCTCTGCGCAGCGCCGGTGCCGAGGTGCTGGTGCTGGAGGGCGAATCGGGTCGAGTCGACCTGGAGGCGCTCTTGACCGAGCTCGCCGCGCGCGAGGTGAACGAGCTGCTGGTCGAGGCCGGGGCCACGCTGTGCGGTGCCATGTTGCGGGCCGGCTTGCTGGATGAGTTGTTGTTGTACTATGCCCCGCACATCATGGGGGACGGGGAGCGCGGCATGTTTCACATCGGCCCACTGGCGGCTATGCGCGATCGCATCGCGCTCGAGCTCGTCGACGTGCGCCGGGTGGGAGCGGACCTGCGTATCATCGCCAGGCCGAAGGCGAGGTGACCGGCGTGTTCACGGGAATCATCGAGGCCGTCGGACGAATCGCCGCGCTCGAGCGGCGGGGGCTCGACGCGCGCCTGCGCATCGACGCTGGCAAGCTCGACATGGGTGATGTGCGCCTGGGCGACAGCATCGCCGTGAGCGGCGTGTGTCTGACGGTGATCGCGCGCGGCGCCCAGGATTTCAGCGCCGATGTCTCGGCCGAGACGCTCGCCAGGACCACGCTCGGCGGTCTCGCGCCCAGCGCCGGTGTGAACCTGGAAAAGGCCCTGACGCCGACCACCCGGCTAGGCGGCCACCTGGTGAGCGGCCACGTCGACGGGGTGGGTGAGCTCGCCGCGCGGTACGACGAGGGGCGCTCGCTGCGCATGCGCTTTCGCGCGCCCGCCGAGCTTGCCAGGTACATCGCCGCCAAAGGCTCGATCTGCGTCGACGGGGTGAGCCTCACGGTCAATGCGGTGCAAGGAGCGGAATTCGAGGTCAATATCGTCCCGCACACACTGGCCGAGACCACGCTCGGGGAGCTCGCTGCCGGTGCAGCGGTGAACGTCGAAGTGGATATCCTCGCGCGCTATCTGGAACGGCTATTGCTGGGTGAGCGCGCCGCCGCGGCGCACGGCCCCGTCACCCGCGAATTCCTGCGCAGTCACGGGTTCGTCGACTAGCCGCACGCGAGCCGCGTTTGCGTGCGACGCGCTCGCTGGGTTCAGCGTGTGGCAACCTCCTGCCACCAATCGGGCATTGCCGCCACCACCTCCCCGGACTTGTGCAGTGTGTTGGCGGTTTCGAGCGCCGCCAGTCCCGCCGCCGTCTTGATCAAATAGACGTTCGGGGCAATGTCGAGCTTGCGTGTGATCTCGAGGCTGCGACCGGCCGCCCACTGTTTGACCTCGGTCTCGTTCCAGGCCGGATTGAGATAGACGACCACGCCGCCGGGCAGGGCGCGCAGGCGGCCGCTTTCATCCGGTGAATCGTGGAATACGGGCGAGACCGCGCTGCCGGGTTGCGCGGTGCGCACGGCAGCAAGTGCGGTGTCGGCGTTGCTGCCCACGCGCCAGATGCGCGTGGCGCCGCGCCCACGCGGCACGATTTCCGCCCCCGGGTGCGCGGTGCGCACGGCGCTCGCAGACTCGGCCGGTGCGTTGAACTCGGCGATGAGTCGCGGGTTCAGCCATACGGTCTGTTCGCGCTGGCCGTCATACCAGGTGTAGCGTTGCATGAGGTCGGACGGCGGCGGTGCGCTCGGTTTCTTGGCCATGGCGACAGCGGCGGCGGGCAGGGCGATCCCGAGGGTCAGCACGGCAACAGTGGACATGATACGACGCAAGCATTGCATGGTTGGTATCCTTCCGTTCAGGTGTCTTTGCGTGAATCAGCGCGTCGGCGATGTGCGATCAGCTCGCCCGACCGTAGAACTTCAGGCTCCATGAGCCGATCTTGCCGGTATCTTGGGCTTGGCCGTCGAGGACGCGCAGCGTCCAGGTTCCGTTGGCCACCTCGCCCAGGTGCACAGCACTGCCGAACACCCAGCCGCTGTAGCCGGGGTTGCATGGCACCGCCACCGAGCCATCGTTGCACACGTGTGTTTCGGCCAGGATACTTCCTTTGCCGCTTGGGCTCATTAGCTGGATGAGGAGATCGCCGGCATAAGTGTGATCCGAGGTGAAGGTGATCTCGATGAACTCGATTTTTCCGATTCCGCAGCCGCTGACGGTGACCTGATCTTGCACCTCGGAGCCGTCGTCTGGAATGGGAATGTTGACGTTGTTGCGGTGTACTTCGCATGGCGTGAGTTCCGGGCCGACATTGGTCCAGTTCTTGGCAAGGGCAACCGCCGCGGCGGCGTCCACCACGCCAAAACCGTAGTTGTGGTGAAAACGGTAATTGCCGCCACTTACCTTGGCCGCACCTGTCTGCCAGCCAAACCAGTCATCGCTATTCAACGGATCGTTCTGGCGCGCCGTCTCGGCCAGGATCAGCCGTACGTCGCGCCAGGTGAGGCCGGGGTTGGCCTGTAGCATGAGCGCCACGACACCGGACGCCACGGGTGTGGCCGAGGAAGTGCCGTTAAAGCATTGTGTGTAGTTGCCGTCTGCGAGCTCGCTTGGGTAGCCGTCCGTGCTGGTGCCGTTGTTGTTCATTCCGGCCGCACCGCTTAAGTCGGTCGTCACGGTAGTGCGCGAGTTGTTGCAGGAATCGCCAGACGGCGCGCTGACCCACAGATTGGCGCCGCGTTCCGAGTAGCTCGCCTTGGTGCCGTCGTCCTTCACGGCGGCTACCGCGATTACGCCGCGGAAATTGGCCTGCCCGTCGTAGTTGGAATTGTCCCCGCCCTGGTGGCCGTTGCCGGCGGCCCAGGTATACACAGTGCCTTTGCCGCCGCGGCCGTTGGTGAGGCCCGACGTCACGGCGTCGCGCCAGGTTTGCGCCGAGGCGAAAAGCTGGGCGTAGCCGTCCGGCGGGCCCCAGGAGTTGCTCGACACCGCAACGCTCGTGACGTTGCGCGTCATGGCGTCAGCCTCATTGGCGGTTGTCGGGCTCTGCAGCAGGTTATAACCGACCAGGCGTGCGCGCGGGGCCACGCCGCGTACCCCAAGGCCGTTCTGGCCGCGCGCGCCGGCAACGCCGGCCACGGCCGTACCATGCGCAGACTCCGTGTCGGTCGGTGTCGGATCGATGCCGCCGGTGAGATAGTTGTAACTCTGGTCGGGCTCGACGTTGAATACGAGGTCTTCGTGGCCGATTTCGAGACCGTCGTCGACAACTGCAATGCGCACACTGTCTCCTCGACAGCCGCCCGGGCTGCAGGCAGTTGTGTTCGACCAGGCGCCCTCGACGTTGGCGTCCTCGCCGGCCTGCAAGGTGTTCTTGAGGTGCCATTGGCTGGCATAGAGCGGATCGGTTTGCGGTGCCATCGGTGCCTTGGCGACCTGTGCCGATTCGCTACTCTCGCCGGCACTGCTGACGGCGGTCACCACGAAGTAATACGTGGTGCCATTGGTCAAGCCGTGCTTGACGAACGGGGTGCCCACCATTGTGTGTTTGATGCCATTTGTCTTGGTCACGCCTGGGGTCGTAGCCATATAGACGTTGTAACTGCTTGCGCCGGTCACTGGCGCCCAGCTGATGGCAACGGCCCCGTCGTCTGCGACGGCGCGTACCGCGGTGGGTGCCGCCGGTGGTGGTGTCGCCCCGCCGCCACCTCCGCCTCCGCCGCCTCCGCCGCCGCAGGCGGACAGGAGCAGAGCCAGCGCGGGCATGAGCAGTGGCAATTGGGCGAGACGTTGCATGCTGAGGACTCTCCGAACGTTGAAGATTGGGTGCCGATGCTAGCGTCCGGCGGGGGGAAAGTGCAACGGTTAATAGTTGTATCGGTCGCGCACGGGGCGTGCGATACCTAGGCGCGGATCGTCAGCGACGGGAGGCGGCGCGAGGACTGCGCCAGTGCGACGCGACGGCGGCGATCGCCGCGTCGTATCGCGTGTCGAGCGCGATCAATTCAGCGGCGTGCGCTGGTTACGAGGAAGTTGGCGCTCGCGGTGGCAAGCAGCTGCGCCTTGCCGTCGGGGCCCTGCAGGACGAGCTTGCTGACGACGCGGTATTTTCCGGCCGGTGCGTTTTGCGGAATCGGCAACGGCACCGAGGCGAGGTAGTAACCGGTCGCGCCCAGTTGGTTCTCGAGCACCTCGTTTTTGACCGCGATCAGCGTGCCGTCGCCGGAGTAGAATTCGCGCGTCTCCTGGAAGCGCAGCGACGAGCTGGCGGCGCGCTGCAAGTACAGTTCCTTGCGCATCAGGAGGTGATTGCACGGTGCGATGTCGTCGCGGTCGAAACGCAACGTGTAGTGGCGCGCGCGCGCCGCTTCACCGGCCGGCAGCGGCCGGAAGTTGCGCGCCGCACTTTCAGACTCACCAGGGGCGATCCGGTAGCGCGTGGCATAGCGCAGCGTCTTGCGTTGCTCGGCGAACTCGGTGCAGGCCGAAGGTGCTTCGGCCGGCTCGCTGTGCACCGCCGGCGCCGGCGGCACGACGGGATGCGGCGCTGTGGCACATCCAGCGAGCGCCGCCAGCAGTACCGCGAGGCTCGCCTTGCGCAGCGTATTGGCGGGATGGGGCTTGGCGTTATTCACTCCAGGCGCTCCTCAGTGTCTCGTACTTGTCGGCCGGCGCTTTTTCCCTGGCTGGAGGCGACGGGCGCTTGGCCAGCTTCGGCGCAGGCATTGGTGATGGCGCGACGCGTGCCAGTGTCTTTGGCGGGCTGCCCTTCGTGGCGGGGCCCGGCGCAGGCGGCGCCGGCGCAACACCCGGTGTGCTAGGCCACAGGCCGAGCAGCACAATCAAGCAAACAGCCAGACCAACGAGGAGCAGATCGACACCGACACCCCGCAGCAGGCGCTTGCGCGGGATCAGGCGGTCGCGCAGCAGCCCGTGCGCGACCGAGCAGGCGTCGGCGGCGGGGCTGCGGGCAAGGCGGGCGCGGCGCTGGCGCCGCTCGATCAGGCCGAGCCTGAGCAACGCCATGCGAAACTCGGCGGCGCTCTGGAAGCGGCGTTCCGGTTGCTTCTCGATGGCCTTGAGCACGACCCGTTCGAGCGCGGGCGGGATGCGGCGGTGCAGCTGCGTCGGCCGGGGTGGGGACTCCTGGACGTGCGCATGCATTAACGCGTAGTCGCTGCGCCGCTCGAACGGCAGGCGCCCGGTGAGCGTCTCGAACAGGCTGATGCCCATGGTGTAGACGTCCGACCGCGCATCGGTCTCGCGACCGTTGATCTGCTCGGGCGAGATGTAAAGCAGCGTGCCCACCATCGCGCCCTGTGCCCAGCCGTCCGGCGCGTCGGTCAGCTTGGCGACACCGAAGTCCATGAGTTTCACGTGCTCGTCGCGGGTGATGAAGATGTTGCTCGGCTTCAGATCGCGGTGCACTACACCGGCCTGGTGAACGTGCTCAACACCGAGCAGCGCCTGTTCAAAGAGGCGCAACGCCTCGGATACCGGCAAAGGGCCCACGCGGTGCAGGCGCTCCGCCAGGGTCTCACCCGCCACGTATTCGAGCACGAGGACCTCTCCCTCGGGCAGCTCGAGAAACGAATAGAGCGTGATGACGTGCGGATTGTTGAAGCGCGCCTGGGCGCGCGCCTCGCCGCGAAAGCGGCTCACGTACTCGGGGTTGCGGCACAGATGCGGCGGAAGGATCTTGAGCGCGACGATGCGCTCGAGCTCCGTATCCTCTGCCCGGTACACGACACCCATGCCGCCGCCGCCGAGCCGTTCGAGAATACGGAAGCGGTTGAGCTGTTCGCCCGGCCTGAGCTCCCCCCGCCCGGCATCCGGGGTGCGCTCGGCCGGCCCGCGCCGCTCCTTGAAGCGGTTGGTAAGAATGACGGTGGTCGGCACACGGTCGTGACGCGATGCTGGCACGCGCGATAGTCTCAACAGGGCTGGGGATACGCGGGGTGCTGCGATGCTCCTCTATCTATATAGGGCAAATTCGCCGCCCCGGACCCCCGGCGGCGGACGCATGAGACGGACGCCGGTGCGGATCGGACGAGCGGGCAGCTCAGGGCGCGCCGAAAAAATGGCGGCATCGCCCTGAGAAATAGGCGATAATGCCGTCAATCAACAATCCGCGCCGTAATTCCGTCTGCCCATGGCCATCAGCCCCATCAAAGAAATCATCGACGAGATCCGTCACGGCCGCATGGTCGTCCTGATGGATGACGAGGATCGCGAAAACGAAGGCGATCTGCTCATTGCCGCGCAGCACGTGCGCGCCGAGGACATCAACTTCATGGCCAAACACGGGCGAGGGCTGATCTGTTTGACGCTCACGCCGGAACGCTGCCGCCAGCTGCAGCTCCCCTTGATGCAGAGTGACGCGCACCGCCGCCTGTCCACGGCATTTACCGTTTCGATCGAGGCGGCGCAGGGCGTGACGACCGGCATCTCCGCAGCGGACCGCGCGACCACGATCCGCGCTGCCATAAAGCCGGATGCACGGCCGGCGGACATCGTGACACCGGGCCACGTGTTTCCGCTGATGGCGCAGAAGGGCGGGGTGCTCGCGCGCGCCGGTCATACCGAGGCGGGCGTCGACCTGGCGCGGCTGGCCGGGCTGTTCCCGGCCAGCGTCATCTGCGAGATCATGAACGAGGACGGCACCATGGCGCGCCTGCCGCAACTCGAGCGCTTCGCGGCGGCGCACGGCCTCAAGATCGGCACCATTGCCGACCTGATTCGCTACTGCATCGAGCATGAATCGACGATCCGGCGGGTTGGCGAGTGCACGCTGCCGACCGAATTCGGCGAGTTCCGCGTGGTCGCGTATCGCGATGACATCGACGACGCCGTGCATCTGGCGCTGGTGCGCGGGGAAGTCAGCCGCGATCGGCCGACGCTTGTGCGCGTGCACGTGCAGGAAAGCCTGCTCGACCTGTTCACCGACGTGCACAAGAGCGGCCCCTGGACGCTGCACCGGGCGCTCGCGCGTGTGGCGCAGGAAGGCAGCGGTGTGGTGGTAATCCTGCAGCACGAGGAATCCCCGCGCGACCTGGCGCGCCGCATCGAGCATTTCCAGGCGCTGGCGCAGGGCTTAGAATCGAACGAGCGCCGCCCCGAACGTCAGGTGATGCGCACCTACGGGCTCGGCAGCCAGATCCTGCGCGATCTCGGGGTGTCGCGGATGCGCGTGCTCGGGCATGCCATGAAGGTGCCGGCCATGTCGGGCTTCGGTCTCGAGATCGTGGAGTACGTGGAATCGGAGGCGCCCGTGCCGGTGCACCGGCTGGACAACAAGGAAAAAAAGGTATCGCGATGAGCAGCGTCAAGACCATCGAAGGCGATCTGAGCGCACGCGGTGCGCGTTTCGGCATTGTGCTGGCACGCTTCAACGGCTTCATCGGCGAGCGCCTGCTCGAGGGGGCGGTCGATACCCTGACCCGCCACGGTGCCGAGCCCGGTGCGGTCGACGTCGTGCGCGTACCGGGTGCCTTTGAGATCGCGCTCGCCCTCAAGGCCATGGCAGCAGCAAAGAAGTACGACGCGTTGATTGCGCTCGGCTGCGTCATTCGCGGCGCCACGCCGCATTTCGAGTTCGTCGCCGGGGAATGCGCCAAGGGCGTGGCGCAGGTGAGCCAGGCCTACGACCTGCCGGTCGCCTTTGGTGTTCTCACCACGGACACCATCGAGCAGGCCATCGAGCGCGCCGGTACCAAGGCCGGCAACAAAGGCGTGGAGGCGGCGCTGTCGGCCATCGAGATGGTGAACCTGCTCAAGCAGCTCAGGCCCTAGGCGTACCATGGTCAAAGGCAGCCGGCACAAGGCGCGCCGTGCAGCGGTACAGGCCCTGTACCAGTGGCAGTTGACCGAGCAGGACCCGGGCGACATCGAGGATCACTTCATCCTCGACCACAGCATGGATGACGTGGATCTCGAGTACTTCCATCACCTGGTGCGCGAGATTCCGTTGCATCGCCACGAGCTCGACGACCACATCGCGCCGCACCTGGATCGTCCCTTGCAAGACGTCGACCCCGTGGAACGCGCCATCCTGCGGCTCGGCGCCTACGAATTCGAGTTCCATCCCGAGATCCCGTGCAAGGTGATCATCAACGAAGCGGTGGAGCTCGCCAAGACCTTCGGCGCCGAGCACGGCCACAAGTACGTGAATGCCGTGCTGGACAAGGTCGCCGCACGCCTGCGCGCGGCGGAGCTCAAGGGCCTCAAGAGCTCGCCGTAGCCGGCGCGCCACAGCCGCGTGACTGAATTCGAGCTGATCGCGCGCTACTTCGCGCGCCAACCGATCCGCCGCGGCGACGTCGCGCTCGGCATCGGCGATGACTGTGCGCTGCTCAGGCCGGCCCCGGGCCTGGAGCTGGCGATCACGACCGACCTGCTCGTGGCCGGCGTGCATTTTCAGTCCGACCTCGATCCTGCGGCCCTCGGGCACAAGGCGCTGGCGGTGAACTTGAGCGATCTTGCGGCGATGGGTGCGGAGCCGGCCTGGTTCACGTTGAACCTCGCGCTGCCCGAGGCGGATCCCGATTGGCTGGAGAGATTCAGCGCCGGAATGCTCGAGCTCGCCCGGCGCCACGAGATCGTGCTTGTCGGCGGCGACACCTCGCGCGGGCCGCTGGTTATCGGCATCCAGGCCTGCGGCTTCGTACCGGAGGGCCAGGCGCTCGTGCGGGGCGGGGCACGACCGGGCGACCGGATCTTCGTGACCGGGGCGCTGGGCGATGCCGCTCTCGCGCTCGAGCAGCGGCTCGGCCGGCTGCACCTGCCGGCACAGGACGCCGCGGCGATCGGCGAGCGCCTTGACCGTCCGCTACCGCGTGTCGCCGCGGGCCTCGCGCTGCGCGGCATCGCGAGCAGTGCGATCGACATCTCCGATGGCCTGGCTGCCGACCTCGGGCATGTCCTTGAGGCGAGCGGGGTCGGCGCGCGGGTCATGCTCGAACGCGTGCCTGTTTCGGCAGTCTATCGGCGCCACCTGGCGGTGGCCGGCTGGGAGCCGGCGCTCGCGCGCGGGGATGACTATGAGCTTTGCTTTACCGTGCCGCCCATGCAGCTCGACCGGCTGCGGGCCATGCGCGAACGGCTCGGCTGCCCGGTGACCGAGATCGGCGAGATCGTAGCGGGCCGGACGCTCGAATTCATTGGCGCCGGCGGCGAACGCTGGGTGCCGCGGCGCGCCGGCCACGACCACTTCGGCTAGCCGCGTTGGCGCCCGACTGGCTTGAAAAATTCGTGACACCCGGTGAAGAGAGGAAAAGGCATGCGAATCGGCACCCCATTGAGCCCGAGCGCCACGCGCGTGATGCTGCTCGGCAGCGGCGAGCTCGGCAAGGAAGTCATCATTGCGCTGCAGCGCCTGGGCGTGGAGGTGATCGCAGTCGATCGCTATGCGGGCGCGCCGGGTCATCAGGTCGCGCATCGCGCCCACGTCATCAACATGGCCGATGCGCAGGCGCTGCGCGGCCTGGTGGAACAGGAGCGCCCGCACCTCATCGTGCCGGAGATCGAAGCGATTGCGACGGACGAGCTTTTGCGCATTGAGGCGGCGGGGCTTGCCGCGGTCATCCCGACGGCGCGTGCGGCGCAGCTCACCATGAACCGCGAGGGGATCCGGTGCCTGGCGGCGGAGGAGTTGCAGCTTCCCACCTCGCGCTACGCCTTCGCCGAGAGCCTCAACCAGCTCAAGCAGGCGATCGACGGCGGCATCGGCTACCCGTGCATCGTCAAGCCGGTGATGTCTTCCTCCGGCAAGGGCCAGTCGACCATCAACGCGCCGGAAGACGTGGAGAAGGCCTGGAGCTACGCGCTGAGCGGTGCTCGCGTGCAGCACCCACGCGTGATCGTCGAGGAGATGATCGAGTTCGACTATGAGATCACGCAGCTCACGGTCCGCGCCGTCGGTGCGAGCGGGGCGATCGAGACGCACTTCTGCGAGCCTGTTGGGCACGTCCAAGTGAAGGGCGACTATGTCGAGTCCTGGCAGCCGCAACCGATGAGCGCGACCGCCAAGAGGAAGGCGCGCGACATCGCGCAGCGCGTGACCGACAACCTGGGTGGCCGCGGTATCTTCGGGGTGGAGCTGTTCGTGAAGGCCGACCAGGTATGGTTCAGCGAGGTCAGCCCGCGCCCGCATGACACGGGCATGGTGACGATGGTGAGCCAGATGCAGAACGAGTTCGAACTGCACGCACGCGCCATTCTCGGCCTGCCGGTGTCGGTCGAGCTGCGCGCGCCGGGGGCGAGCGCCGTGATCTACGGTGGCATGGATGCCCGCGGCATCGCCTACGAGGGCGTCGCCGAGGCGCTGCGGGTGCCGCAGACGGAGCTGCGGCTGTTCGGCAAGCCGGAGGCGTTCACGCGCCGGCGCATGGGCGTGGCGCTTGCGAATGCCGACACGATCGAGGTGGCGCGCGAGCGCGCCAAGCGCGCCGCCGCACTGGTCAAGCCGGTCGCGGCGTAGGGCGGCTCCATGGTCGCGCCCCGCTGTCCATTGTGTCATCCGCCGTCGGAGACGGTGCTTTGGCGCGGTATGCGGTGCCGCGTGATCCTGGCGGATGATCCGGATTATCCGGGATTCTGCCGCGTCGTCTGGAACGCGCACGTGCGCGAGATGACCGACCTCGGCATCGGCGAACGCAAGTACCTAATGGCGATTGTGTTCGCGGTCGAGCAGGTGTTGCGCGAGCTGCTGCAGCCGGAAAAGATCAACCTCGCCTCGCTCGGTAACCAGGTGCCGCACCTGCACTGGCATGTGATACCGCGCTTCGGCGACGACCCGCATTTTCCGGACCCGATCTGGGCGGCGCGCAGGCGCCAGGCGCAGCGGCGCGAGGCCTCGGCGGCGCTCCTTGCCGAGCGGCTGCGCGAACGGCTCGCAACCGCCGGCTAGACGGGGCTGTTGCAGCGGGCGCGAATATTGCGCCCGCGCCCGGCGCAGGGAATAATCTGCGCGCCCGCTGGGAGGCGCACGGTCCAGGTGACGGACACGTGATGGGCATGCAACCCAGGCGATGCGGCAGCGGTCGTCTGCACCGACTGCGCATCGACATCAGGTCACGGCAATCCAATCACCAATCACAACACCATAAGGAGGAGACTGTTTATGCGTATCGCAAGGCTTTGGCTGGTTTCAATGTGTGCGCTTGGCCTGTTGGCCGCGACCTCGGGGGCCGCGCGCGCGGCCGGTGCCGTCAAGATCGACGGCACGCGCTTCACGATGGAGGTGCCGCAGGGTTGGAACCCGGGCTACAAGGATCTCGACAACCTGTTCATGATCTTTTTCAAGGACCCGGTAAGCGGCGCCGTGTTGGAGGGTGTCTATCTGCGCGGCGCGCAGCCGGCGGACTTCACCTTGGCGAAGTTCAAGCAGGCGCGCATTGACAGCGAGAACAAGCGCTACGAGGGCAAGGGCCACAAGGTCGTCAAGGAGGGCGAGATCGGCATCGGCGGAACCAAGGGCAATTACCTTGAAACGACCTGGAAGGATGGCGGCAAGGACATGGTGAAGTACACCGCGCAGCACCTAAAGGACGGGCAGCGCTACCTCGTGGTGATGTCGGGCGAGAAGGGCAAGGTGGACAAGAAGGTGTTTGATCACGCCGTGGCCACCTTCGCGCTCGTCGCGGCAAAGTAGGCGTTAAACGTGGGCGGTCCGTGCGGCGCTCGGCGGCACGGACCGCCCGGTCTCATGATGACCGATGGCGGCACAATGAACGAAGAATCACCAGCGCAGGCCCGGGCCGGTGCGGCGCGGGCAGGGCTGGTGAAGGGGCTTGCCAAGTTCGCTGGCAGCGTGCTGCTGTTTCTCGCCATCGTCAAGTCCGTCACCGTGACGGTTGCCTGGAGCCATGGCGAGTTGTTGCCGCTCGAGCCAGCCGACGGGCTTTGGATTGTGCTGTTGCCGTTGTGGATCGGGCTGTTCCTGCGCTACTACTCGGTGCTGCGCCCGGAGTGCGGCGCCTGCCGGCCGCCCAATGAGGGCCGCGCCCCGAAGTCGGAAAGATGAAACTCCTGGCGCTCGACACGGCGACGGAGGCCTGTAGCGTCGCCGTCGCCATCGACGGCGAGTATCACGAGCACTTCGAGCTGGGCCGCCGGCACTCGGAAGGCATCCTGGTGATGATCGACGCGGTGCTCGCGGACGCCGGGCTCGCGCTCGCGCAACTTGATGCCATCGCTTTCGGGCGCGGACCCGGTTTGTTCACCGGCCTTCGGATTGGCGCTGGCGTGACCCAGGGGCTCGCGTTCGCGGCCGGTCTGCCGGTCGTGCCGGTTTCCTCGCTTGCCGCACTGGCGCAGGGTAGCGGCGGTGAACGGGTGCTGGCGGCGATCGATGCGCGCATGAATCAGGTGTACTGGGGCGCTTTTACACGCGCCGACAACGGTCTGGTGCTGCCGGTCGGCGAGGAGCTGGTCAGCGACCCGGCGCGGGTTCCGCTTCCATCCGGACAGCGCTGGCTGGGCGTCGGCAGCGGTTGGGACCGCTTCCACGAGGCCCTGAGCGCGCGTCTCGATTCCCGCGTGCAGGAATGGCGCCCCGAGGTCTGGCCGCGTGCGCGCGACGTCGCCGAGCTCGGCGCTGCGGCACTGGCCGCCGGCGGCGGGGTGGCGCCCGAGCAGGCCATTCCCGTCTACATCCGTGACGAGGTCGCCGCGAAGGCGCGCTTGGCGGGCACGGCGCGCTAAGGGCGTGCCCGCGCGGCTGGCGCGCGGGCCACGGTGGGCTCGAGCCCCCTAGAGCTTCACGCGCTTGATCAGGCCGGTGGCGTGCAGCAGCGAGATGGCGATCTCTTCGACCGATTTGCTGCTCGTATCGAGGATCGGGATGGATGCCTGGCGCATGAGGCGCTCGGCCGCATTGATCTCGCGCCGGCAGTTTTCGAGCGCGGCATACGGGCTGTTCGGCCGGCGCTCGTGGCGAATGCGGGCCAGCCGCTCCGGGGCGATGGTCAGGCCAAACAGCTTCTTTTTGTAGGGGGCAAGCGGTTTGGGCAGAGCGCCGGAGTCGAAATCGTCCGGCGTCAACGGGTAGTTGGCGGCCCGGAAACCGTATTGCATCGCCAGATAAAGGCAGGTCGGAGTCTTGCCGGTGCGCGACACGCCAACCAGGATGATGTCGGCCTTGTCGTAGGCCTGGGCGTTGACGCCATCGTCGTGGGTGAGGGCGAAGTTCACCGCGTCCATGCGCTTCTGGTAGGTGATCTCATCGCGCATCCCATGCGTGAGCCCCACGGCGTGCGAGGACTCCTGGCCGAGCTCGGCTTCGAGGCGGGCGATGAAACCCTCGAACAAGTCCAGGCACAAGGCGTCGGCGTCGGCCATCACCGCACGCACGCGCTCGTCGATCAGGGTGGTGAGCACGATCGGGCGAGCATTGTGGCTGTGCCGCACCTTGTTGATGCTGGCCACCACCTCGCGCGCTTTCTCCTCCGTGTCGATGAACGGCAGGGTGTGCTTGTCGAAGTCGACATTCGGGAACTGGCTCAAGAGCGTGCGGCCCAACACCTCGGCCGTGATGCCCGTGCGGTCAGAGACAAAATAGACGCGACGCTTGGGTTTCATGCGGGTTGCCGCAGTATGCAGCAGCCGCGCGCGGGGGCCAAGCGAAACCGGCGTGCCTGGCGGCGTAACGCTCAGCGGGTCTTGCCGATCGCCTCGAGAATGCCGCGCATCAGGGCGAGCGGCGTGGGCGGACAGCCGCGGATGATCGCATCGACGGGGATGACGTTCGACACCGCACCGCACGAGGCATAGCTGACGCCGAACTCCCCGCCGTTGGCGCCGCATTCCCCCACCGCAATGACCAGTTTCGGCGGCGGGGTGGCCTCGTAGGTGCGGCGCAGGGCCGCTTCCATGTGTCGCGACACCGGCCCCGTGACCAGCAGCATGTCGGCATGGCGGGGACTGGCGACGAAGTGCACGCCGAAGCGCTCGATGCCGTAGTAGGGGTTATTGAGGGCGTGGATTTCCAGCTCGCAGCCGTTGCACGAGCCGGCATCGACCTCGCGGATCGCGAGCGAGCCGGCAAAGAGCTCACCGATCCGTTCCTTGAGCTGCGCGCCAACGTCTTCGAGGGCCGGCTCCGAAATCGGCGCAAGCGGCTCGGTGATGACACCGATGTTGGCGATCTTGGTGAGTATCCGAAGCATAAATCAATGTTGAGAGCTGAATTTGGAATGTTGAATTGAGCTGCGCGCTGCACGCGCTATCAATTCGAGATGCCTGCGTTACAGATCATGTCCGGAATACGATCCGTTCACGGACTTGTTGCAAACGGGAAAGTCTGGAACGATGTTGTCGCGGATCAGTTTTTCGAGCACGGGCCAGGTGAGCCACGATGGATCGCGCGGGAAGAAGCGCGCGATAGTGCCATCGCCCGCAAAGCGCACGAACGTGAAAATTTCCCCGCGCCAGCCCTCGACGATGCCGATGCCTTCGCAATCCGCGGCCGGCGCCGTCCAGTCGCAGTTGATCGGCCCGCCCGGCATGGTGGCGAGCAATTGGTCGATCAGGTCGAACGCCGCCAGGATCTCCTCGGCGCGCACCCGCAGGCGCGCGGCGATGTCCCCGTAGTGGAACACCGGCACCGTGACGGTCAGCCGGTCATAGGGCGGGTAGGGCGCGTCGCGCCGTGCGTCAAACGGCGCGCTCGCGGCGCGTCCCACGTATCCCAGCGCGCCAAACTCGCGAGCAAGCGCCGGATCGAGGGTGCCGGCATTGACGAGCCGATCCTCGACGGAGGCATTGTCATAGACGATCTCCATGAGCTTGCTGATCTCCGGGCGCATCGCCGCAATCTGCGCGTGCATGGCGGTTGCCATCTGCTCGGAGAGCGGCGCGGCCACGCCGCCCGGGATGACGCGGTCCATCATGAAGCGATGGCCGAAGGCCTGCTGGCTCAGGCGCGTCCATTGCTCGCGCAAGCGGCCGAACTGGTAGAAGCCGAAAGTGAAGGCCACGTCATTGAGAATGGCGCCGATGTCGCCAAGGTGATTGGCGACGCGCTCGCGCTCGCACATGAGCGCCCGCAGGTGCGCGGCGCGTGCAGGGATCTCGATTCCAGCGGCGCGTTCCATGGCCATGCACGCGGCCCAGGCGTGCGCCACGGTGCTGTCGCCAGACACACGTCCGGCGAGACGCGCCAGCCGCGTGGCGTCACGACCCTCGGCGATCTTCTCGATGCCCTTGTGCACGTAGCCGAGGCGCTCTTCCAGGTTGAGGACCATCTCGCCTACGGCCTGAAAGCGGAAGTGGCCGGGCTCGATGATGCCGGCGTGGACCGGCCCGACCGGGATCTCGTAGACGCCCGCGCCATGCGCCTGCAGGAAGCGGTAGCTGTCGTCGGGCGGCGTGGGGCCGGCGGCGACACCGGCGACCGGGAAATCCCTGCGCAGCGGGTAGTCGGCGTCGCTCCAAGCCTGGTGGCGGGTCCAGCGGCGCGGGTCCGGATGGTCGGAGAACGCCACGCCGAGCATGTCCTGGATGTGGCGCTCGGGGCGGTCTGCCGCCGGATAGTGCGGCGTATGCGAGGGCAGGATCGGCGTGCGGCGGCTGACGTGTGTGCGGGCCAGCAGGTAGTGGCCGTCGTTCTCGAACGCCGCGTGCACCAGGATGTCGCTGCCGCGATCCTCGGCCCAGCCCGCGACCCACCGGCAATCGCCGCTCTTGGCGGCTTGCGCGAGCTGGCCCCAGTCATCCGCCGCGATCTCGCAGACGCGGGCCGGGGCGAGCGTCGGGATGTCGCATTCGCGCACCGCTATCCCGAGTCGCGAGAGCTGGGCGAGGAGCTCGTTGGCGTCGGTCGCGCTCACAGCGGCGAGCTCCCCGTGATCAGCAGCGTCGCCTGGCGGAACCAGTCGGCGAGGAATGCCGGGATGGAGAGTCCGAGCCACAGCACCAGCGCCAGGTGCACCATGACCGGCAGCATGTTGGCCTCCACCCGCTGCTGACCGGCCGGCGGCTCGCCGTACACCATCGGATGCAGGTGGCGGAACAGGCCGGCAAAGGCGATGCCCAAGCCCACCAGCAATGGCAGCGTCAGCCACGGCCACGCTTTCATGGTGGCGGTGAGCACCAGGAACTCGCTTGTGAACACGCCGAACGGCGGAAATCCCGCGATCGCCACCGTCCCGATCAGCAGGCCCCAGCCCACCGCCGGCTGGGTGCGGATGAGCCCGCGGATCTTCTCGATCGACTGCGTCCCGGCGACCTGCGCCGCGTGGCCGACGGTAACGAAGATGGCGCTCTTGGTGAGCGAATGCACGGTCATGTGCAGGAGCGCGCCGAAGGTGGCGAGCGGCCCGCCGATGCCGAAGGCGAAGGTCATGAGCCCCATGTGCTCGATCGAGGAGTAGCTGAACATGCGCTTGATGTCGCGCTGGCGGTGCAGGAACAGGCCGGCGACCACGAACGACAGCATGCCGAAGGCCATCATCAGGTGGCCGGCAAGATCCGAGCGCAGCGACCCGTCGACCAGCATCTTGACACGTACCAGCGCGTAGAGCGCCACGTTGAGCAGCAGTCCCGACAGGATGGCCGACATCGGCGTGGGGCCCTCGGAATGCGCATCCGGCAGCCAGTTGTGCAGCGGCACGAGCCCCACCTTGGTGCCGTAGCCGACCAGCAGAAACACAAAGGCCAGTGTCAGCACCGTCGGTTCGAGGTACCCGGCGATTTGGTACAGGGCGTTCCAGGACAGCGCATCCTCAGTGTTCGGGATGACGCGCTCGGCCGCGAAGTACAGCAGCACCGTGCCGAACAGCGCCTGGGCGATGCCCACACCGCACAGGATGAAGTACTTCCAGGCGGCCTCGACGGCCTCGGGCGTGCGGTACAGGCTCACCAGCAGCACGGTCGCGAGCGTTGCGCCCTCCATCGCCACCCACAGGATGCCGACATTGTTGGTGGTCAGCGCCGCCATCATGGCGAACATGAAGCCCTGGAACATGGAATGGTACAGGCGCATGCGCCGCCGCCCCAGGTGGCGCGTGTCGACCTCGTGCTGCATGTACGGGCGCGAGAAGATCGCGGTGGTGAAGCCCACGAAGGCCGTCAAGGCGACGAGATAGACGTTGAAGGCATCGATATACAGGAGCCGGCTGTCGGACAGCAGCGGCCCGCCCTCGAGCACGATCAGCGCCATCCACAGCGAGGCGAGCAAGGTCGCGGCATTGAGGGCGACGTTGACCCAGCCGGCGAAGCGCCGATGCCCGATCAGCGCGAGCAACGGCATACCCACGAGCGGCAGCAGCAGCGTGAGCCAGACGGCGATCATGGTGCGATCTCCCCATCGGTCTCGTCGATCTCGCGCAGCCGGTTCAGGCGGTCCACGTCGAGCGAGTCGATCGACTCGCGCATCTGGAAGAAGAACACGCCGAACAGGATCGCCGCCACCAGCACGTCGAAGGCGATGCCGAGCTCCACCACCATCGGCATGCCGTAGGTCGACACCACCGCAGCGAAGAACAACCCGTTCTCGATCGCCATGAAGCCTATGACCTGCGACAGCGCCTTCTTGCGCACGATCATGAGCAGCATGCCGAGCAACACCATGGCCATCGTGGCGGCGATGGTGTTGCGCGTGACGAGCGTGGACAGGTGCACGATCGGCAGCGAGACGTAGTAGCTGAAGATCACCAGAGCGGCACCCGCGAGCAGCACCAGTGAGGGGTAACGCACGCTGTCGATGTCGCGCTGGATCTTGAGGCGCACGGCGAGGCGATGCAGGATCCACGGGATCAACAGCGCCTTGAGCCCGAAGGTCAGTGCCGCCGAGATATAGAGGTGTCCGTGCTTGGAGACGAACGCCACCAATGCGGTAGTGATGGACAGCAACGCGCCTTGCCAGGCGAACACATGAATGAGCGGCAGCAGCCGCGCCTGGGCGAGCATCAGGAACGACGTGAACAGCACCAGGGCGGCGGACATCAGGATCGCCTGGTCGTAGAGGCCGAGTCGGATGAATTCCACGTCAGCCCCCGGTCTCGAGCACCACGTGCGTCAACATGCCGAGCAGTGACAGCAGGAAGGCAAACCCCAGGAACTGTGGCACGCGGAACACGCGCATCTTGGCCTGGATCGTTTCCCAGGCGGCTAGCGCCACGGCGAGCAGCACGAGCTTGCCGGCGATCGCCGCGAGCCCGATCGCGAGCGCGCTGCTGCTCAGCTCGGTGGCGATGCCCCAGGGCAGGAAGATGTTGGCGATCAGCACCATGTACATCATGAGCTTCAGCTGGCTCGCCCACTCAATGAGCGCGAGATGGCGCCCGCTGTACTCGAGAATCATCGCCTCGTGCACCATGGTGAGCTCGAGGTGCGTGGCCGGGTTGTCGACCGGTACCCGGCCGGTCTCGGCGACGGCCACCAGCCACAGCCCGAGCGCCGCAAACAGGAACGACGGGCGCAGCACGAGCCCGGCGTTCAGGGTGTAGTTGATGGCCTCGGACAGATTGGTGGTGGCAGCCGACATGGCGAGCGTGAACACCGCCATCAGCAGCACCGGTTCGGCGAGCGCCCCGATCATCATCTCGCGCGAGGAGCCCATGCCGCCGAAGGCGGTACCGATGTCGAGGCCGGCGAGCGCCAGAAAAAAGCGCGCCAGCGCCAGCAACCCCGCCAGCACGATGACATCGGCGATCGCGGCGGTCGGCAGGTCGAGCGCCACCAGCGGCACGACCGACACGATCAGCAGGGTCGTGCCGAAGACGACGTAGGGGGTCGCGCGGAACAACCAGGAGGCGCGCTCGGCGACGACGAGATCCTTGCGAAACAGCTTGGCGAGATCGCGATAGGGCTGAAACAGCGAGGGCGCCGCGCGGTTCTGCAGGCGGCAGCGCACGCGCTTGAGCCAGCCGGCGAGTAGTGGCGCGGCCGCCACGAACAGCAGCGCCTGGCCGAGTGCCGAGAGCCAGTCTGCTAGGTCACTGCCCATAGGAGAAACAGCAGGGTGAAGAACGAATAGGCGAGGTAGGTATGGATGCTGCCGGTCTGGATGCGGCCGATGCGCCGCGCCGCCGCCAGCACCCAGTGCGCGACCGGTTCGTACAACCATGCCCACAGGCGATCCTGCACTTGCAGCGTATGGCGAATCGCCGAGGTCAGGTGCGGTTGAAGCGTGGGGTGCTGCTCGCTCACCTGCTCGTTGACGTCCCACACGCCGCGGAAGATGCGTTGAAACGGCATGGAGAAAGCGGTGCTGGTGTACTGCATGCGGGAATTGAGGCTGCCGAACCCGCAGTCCCACGGATAGCCATGTTGCTCGCGGCGCGCCCAGCGACGCAACAGCACATAACAGGCGAGCACGCTCACAGCGACGATCGCCAGCACGAGCGGCGCGGAATACGACGCCACCTTCGGCGCGATCGGCGTGAGCCACAGCCAGCCGTGTGCAGTGGCGCTCGGCGGCACGGTGGCGAGCAACAGCTGCGGGATGCCCGCAAGCCACCCGATCACCACGGTGGGAAAGACGCCGAACAGGACGCACAACGCGGCCAGCAACCCCATGGCGAGGCGCATGCCCAGTGCCACCTCGCGCGCGTGCCCGACGCGGCGGCTGCGCGGCACGCCGAGGAAGGCCACACCGTAGACCTTGACGAAGGTCGTGGCGGCGATGGCCGCGGCCAGCGCCAGCATGGCGGCAGCGATCGGGATCAGTGCGCGCAAGACCCCGCTCTCGAGCTGTGGTGCCTGCAGCGCGGTCTGGAAGGTGAGCCACTCCGCCACGAATCCGTTGAGCGGCGGCAGGCCGGCGATGGCGAGGCAGCCGATCAGGAAGAACACGGCGGTTTGCGGCATGCGCTTGATGAGGCCGCCCATGTTGTTGAGGTCGTACTCGTGGCAGGCGTGCGCGATCGCCCCGGCGCCCAGAAACAACAGGCCCTTGAACAGGGCGTGGCCAAGGATGTGGTAAAGCGCGGCGATCAGACCGATCACGCCAAGCGTGGGATGACCGGTACCGACGAAGATCATGGACAACCCGAGTGCGGACAGGATGATGCCGACGTTCTCGATCGAGCTGTAGGCGAGCAGGCGTTTGATGTCGTTGCGCAGCAGCGCGTACAGCACGCCGAGCAGGCTCGAGACCGCGCCGATCGCAAGCATCGTGAGCCCCCACTGCCACTGCACATCGCCGATCAGGTCGTAGCTGAAACGTATCAGACCGTAGAGCGCCACCTTGAGCATCACGCCGCTCATGAGCGCCGAGATGTGGGAGGGCGCGACCGGATGCGCCTCCGGCAACCAGGCGTGCACCGGTACCATGCCGGCCTTCATGCCAAAGCCGAGGAACGCCAGGGCGAAGGCAATCGATGCCCAGGTTTCGGTGAGCTCGGCGGCGCGCATGGCCTCGAAGGTGTAAGCGCCGCCGAAACCGGACAGCACACCGAAGCCGAGCAGGATTGCCAGTCCGCCGACGTGCGCCATCAGCAGATAGAGAAACGCCGCGCGCCGGTTGGCGGCGTGCTGATGCTGGTAGGCCACCAGGAAATAGCTCGACACCGACATGAGCTCCCAGGCGATCATGAAGGCGAAGGCATCGTCCGCCAGCAGCACGAGGTACATCCCGAGGATGAACAGGCCGGTGAACAGTCCGAGCGCCGACAACGGGTGGGGGTTGTCGCGGTGCGCGAACTCGCGCAGGTAGGCGGGCGCGTACAGGCTGACGGCGAATACCAGGATGCCGACGACGGCGAGGAAGAAACCGCTCAGGACGTCAAGGCGCAGGTGCCAGGTAAGCCACGGAAGCCCGAACGGCAACTGCGCCGCCAACACCGCCGGCTGCACCATTATCCAGGCACCGGCGCCGACCGCCGCGAGCCCCGCGATTGCCAGGAGCAGGCTCGAACCGTAACGCAGCAGGCCGGGATTGCGGTCGGCGCCGAGCGCGATCAGCCCGGAGGCAAACGCGCTGGCGAGCGCCAGGTAGGCAAGCTCAAGAGGCGACAAAACGTTTCAGTCCCGCAGATCAGGGCGCGCGGCGCACGCGGCATGCGCACGCGCGGTGTTTTGGTCCGACATCCGCCGCCTGCGGGGGAGGCCGGAACTTCTTGTTGCGGGCGCGATGCTAGAGCCTGCAACCCCAAAATTCAAGGATTCCGCCAATTATGGACAAAACCGGCGAAACGGACGGTGTCGATCGGCGCGCTAGGCCGCCGATTTGCTGCTCGGGGGCGCTGCCGGGCGGATACGCGCGATTTCCACAGCCGTACCGCGCGTGCGCAAGACCTCGATGACATAGCCTCCCAGCATAAGGCTCGTTCCGGGTTCCGGCAGGTCCTCGAGGTACTCGACGATCCAGCCATTGAGCGTGCGCGACTCCTCGGTCGGGATGTTCCAGCCGAGCTCGCGGTTCAAGTCGCGCAGATACACGGTGCCCTTGACCAGGAAGCTGCCGTCAGGCTGCGGTTGCACGTCCTCCATCCGGCCGAGCGCGCGCGTCGTGAAATCGCCGACAATCTCTTCTAAGATCTCGTCGAGCGTGACGAGTCCCTTGATGTCGCCGTACTCGTCGACCACGAGCGCCAGGCGGCGCTGCACCTCGCGGAAATTGAGCAGCTGTTGGGTCAGTGTCGTGCCGGAGGGGATGAAATAGGGTTCGGTCATGGCGGAGTTCAGCGCTTCGCGGTCCAGTCGGCCTTCGCGCATCAGATTGAGCACGCGCCGCATGTGCAGCATGCCGACCACGTTGTCGAGACTGCCGCGGTAGGCTGGCATGCGCGTGTAGCGGCTTGCCGTAAGCGCCGCCACGATCTCGTCCCACTCCGCGTTCAGATCGATGCCGACAATCTTGCGGCGCGGGACCATCACGTCGTCAACGCGAATCTTCTCGAGCTCGAGAATCGCAAGCAGCATCTCCTGGTGCGAGGCCGGGATGAGCACGTCGGCTTCGCGCACGATGGCCTTGAGCTCCTCGGCCGTGACCTCGGTCGGCGTCTTGTTGAGCACCGACACCCCCAGTGCGCGCAGCAGCCCGTTGCCGAGCGTATTGACCAACCAGACGATCGGATACAAGACGTACAGCAGCGGGCGCAGCACATAGGCCGCCGGAAAGGCGATGCGCTCAGGGCCGAGCGCAGCGAAGGTCTTGGGCGCGACTTCCCCGAACACCAGCACCACGAAGGTGAGCAAGCCGGTGGCGATGGCGATCGCCTGTTCGCCGTAGAGCTCGAGCGCGAGCAGCGTGGCGAACGAGGAGGCGGAGATATTGGCGAAGTTGTTGCCGACCAGGATGACGCCGAGCAGGCGATCGGGCCGCTCGAGCAGGCGCGCCGCGAGGCGCGCCCCGCGATGACCGCTTTCCGCCAGATGCCGCAGGCGGTAGCGGTTGAGCGTCATCAGGGCGATTTCGGCGGCCGAGAAGAACGCCGACAGCAGCACCAGTACGATCAGGGCGCCAACCAATGCGCCTGTCGACAGATCCGCCAAGGACTAGGATCCTCCCTTTGGGATGCAGCGGATTCTAGCACCGGCCAGCCGCCGCGGGCCGCTCACGCCAGGCGTGAGCCCCCCGCGGCGGGCAGCGGACAGACGATGTTGAGCGGGCAGTCAACTTCGTGGTTGTTGCCGAGCTTCGCCCAGACATAGTCGAGCGCCTGGTCCTCGGTGCGGAAGAAGCGGCGCTCGCCAATCTTGGCATAGAGCCCGGTGCGCTGGAACGTGTCGAGCACCTGCTTCTTCAGCCCGGTGAACAGAAGCTCGATGCCGGCCTTGTCGAGGCGCTCGGCCAGGTGCGCGAGCATCTCCTCACCGGTGGCGTCGATCTGGTTGATGCCGTCACCCACGACGATGAGGTATTTGAGCTCGCCCCCGAGCGCGATGCGCTCCATGACCTTGTCTTCGAAGTACGAGGTGTTGGCGAAGTACAGCTGGCCGTCGAAGCGGATCATCGAGATCTCCTTGCAGGTCTCGAGGCCGAATACCTCGGCGTCGCGCAGCGTGCCGTCCGGGTGCCGGGCGAGCACCGCCACGCGCGGCTGCATGGTGCGGTACAGGTACAGCACCAGCGCCAGACCCGCGCCGACCAGGATGCCCTTGTCGAGGTGTGGCGCGAGGGCGAGCGTGAGAACGAATGTCGCAACCGCGACGATGCCGTCGTGCGGGTGCGCCTGCCAGGCATGCTTGATCGCCTTGAAATTGATCAGACCGACAACGGCCATCATGATGACGGCGGCGAGCGTGGCCTGCGGCAGGTGATAGAGCAACGGCGTGAGCCACAAGAGCGTCACGACTACGATCACGCCGGTCACGACCGAGGAAAACCCGCTTACCGCGCCGGCATTGATGTTGACGGCGGAACGCGAGAACGAGCCGGAGGTCGGATAACTCTGAAACAGGCTGCCGACGATATTGGCTATGCCCTGGCCGATCAACTCCTGGTTGGCGTCGAGCCGCTGGCGGGTCTTGGCGGCCATGGCCTTGGCGATGGAGATCGCCTCCATGAAACCGATGAGCGAGATGGTGATGGCCGCCGAGAGCAATTGCAGCACGACACCGAAATCGAACTTCGGCAGCTTGGGCGCGGGCAGGCCCTGCGGAATCTCGCCGACGACGTTGCCGCCGCCATTCATCAGGAACTGGCCGTTGGCTTCGAGCGAGCGGATACGGTAGATGCGACCGTCATTGACGCTGCCGTCCGGTGCGTGCCCCAGAAGGTAATAGCGCCCGGGTTGCCCGTCGCGGCCAGGAACAAACTCGAAGCGGATACGCTTGATCTCCTGCAGATCGGCGGCCGCGGATTTGACGCGCCGCTCACGGCGCAGCTTCAAGGAGTCGAGGGCATGCTGTGCGGAAAGCGTTCGCGTGTCGTTCCAGCCGTAGTCGGCCACCGCCTGGTCGAGCCGTTCCCTGGCGGCAGCGATCTGCTCGTCGAGCTGCGGCACCTCGCGCTCGAGTCTGGCGCGGTCCTCGACCACCTCGCGCACGGCCGGACTGTCGATTTCGGCAAGCACGGCGCTTCGGACGTGCTCGAAGCCGACCGCATAGGCAGCCGCGGTGGTCACCGCGACGGCGACCAGCACGTTTGGAATTCGCGGGTTGATCCGCCGCAGGCCCATTATGATCGCAAACGCCCCGACCGCCATGGCGAGCGTTGGCCAATGGGTGTAGCTGAGCGCGGCTTCGATGGTGGCGAGAACGGTCTCGTAGTGATGCGCAGCCTTCTCGACGCGCACCCCGAAAATCTTGTCGAGCTGTGAGGTGGCGATGATGATGGCCGCTGCATTGGTGAAGCCGATTACGACCGGGTGCGACAGGAAGTTCACGAGGACACCCAGGCGCAGCAGCCCAAGCCCCAGCTGAAAGAGCCCCACCAGGAGAGCCAGCAGGATCGCATAGGCGATGTAACCGTCGCTGCCGGCGGCGGCGATCGGCTCAAGTGCGGCGGCGGTGAGCAGCGAAACGACCGCCACCGGGCCGGTGGCGAGCTGGCGGGAGGAGCCAAACACGGCCGCGACCATTGGCGGCAGAAACGCGGCGTACAGACCGTAATAGGCCGGCAATCCCGCCAGTTGGGCGTAGGCCATCGACTGTGGGACGAGCACCAGCGCCACGGTGATCCCCGCCAGGACGTCGGCGCGCAGCACGCGTGAATCGCGCAACTCGCCGATCCAGGCAAGAGCCGGCAACAGGCGATCAAGGGCTGAACGTGAAGACACGAACCGGCCGCTACTTGCCGGGCGGGTGGTATCCGAATCGGGCACGAGTGGATGATATTCCAGAACTGGTTGGGAAAGCACCTGCCGCGCGCTATGCGGCCTTTGCCACGAGCACCGCGCAAGAGGTCTGGTCGAGAACGCGTTCGGCGGTGCTGCCGAGCAGGATGCGTTCGAACCCGGTGCGTCCGTGGCTGCCGAGCAGGATCAAATCGGCATTAGTTGCGCGGGCCGTCTGGACGATGACCTCGTCGGCGCGCGCGCCTTCGGCGGTCTCACCCTTCACGCGAATGCCGTCTTGCTTGAGGTGCGACACCGTGCGGTTGACGGCCAGTGTCGCCTCGCGTCGCCGCTCCCGGCTGTGTCCGGGCAGTGTCGCGGACACCACGGTCAGAGGCGTGTCGCAGAGCTTCGCAAGACTGCCGGCCACCACGGCGGCGGCATCGCTGTGGCGGGACCCATCCGTGGCGAGCACGAAGTGCCGGCCCTCGAGCTCGGCGGCGCGCGGTACCACCAGCACGCTGCACGGGGCGTGCCCGATGATGCGCACGGTGGCATCGCCCACCACGAAGCGCGCCATGCCGCGGCGCCCGCGCCGGCCTGTGACGATGAGGTCCGCCTCGAGCCGTTCGGCCTCGGCGACGATCTCCTGCCAGGGCTGACTCGCCTGAATGACTTCGGTCTCGCAGGCAATGCCGGCAGCGGTGGCCCGCGCCTTGACCTCGGCGAGCTGTGCTTGCGCGGCGTCAAGCTCTTGTTTGAGCAGTTGCTCACCGATGGATTCCTGTTCCGCGCCGGTCGCAACGACCGTGATCACGTGCAGGCGCGCCCCGCAGCGCTGCGCCATGCGGATGGCCTCGCGTACCGCGCCGGCGCTGAACTCCGAGCCGTCGCTGGCAACCAGGAATTTCTCGAAGCGCCCGAGCGGTGACAGCTGCCGGTGGCTGGGCACGGCAACGACCGGCGCTGCGGCGCTGGGGGCGGCGGCCGCGAGCAGCTCGGCGCGGCGCTGCTCGAGCAGACCGGTGCGCAGCGCGTGCAGAACGATCCCCGCCCCGACCGCGAGCCCGCATAGCATCACGAAAAAGCTGGCGCCCGACAGCACCGACACGGTCATGGGGTTGAACGGCTCGATCAGCGCGAGATCGCCCAGGTACACCGGGATCATGAGCGCGCGCGACACCAGCACGAGCATCATGATAGTGGCCATTACGACCTTGATCATGTGTGGCTTGACGTAGGTGGTGCCGATCGCGCCGAGCTGAATGCCGAAAAGCGAGCCGGCGAGGATCACCATGGCCAGTCGGATATCGACCAGCCCGCTCCAGGCGTACTTGATGGTGCCACCGAGCCCCATGACGAAGGCCACCACCAGCTCGGTGGCCGAGGCCATGATCGACGGCGCGCCCAGCAGGTAGTGCATGCCCGGCACGCCGATGAAGCCGCCGACCGCAATGGTGGCGGCCAGCATGCCGGTCGCAAAGCCAAGCGGTATGGTGAACAGCACGGAGACGCGGGCGTTGAGGCTGCGAAAATGCACCATCGTGCCGGGTACCTCGATCGACTGCACCCAGCGAGCGAGGCGACTGACGGCTTCCTCGGCCTCGGTTGTGCCGGATCGTTGTGCGCGGATCGCATCACGCAGCACATAACCGCCAACGATGGCCAGCACGACGACGAACGCGATGCTCACATACAGGTTCGAGCCGGTATTTCCGAATGCCCGCTTGATCGATTCCTGCACGTGCGCGCCGTAGAGCACACCGGCTTCGGCGGATACGCCGATCACGATGCCGAGCTTCACGTCCACCTGACCGTAGCGGGCACGTTTGATGGCGCCCACCAGGGCCTTGGGGAACTTGTGGCAGATGTTGCTCGCCACCGCCACGATGCCCGGCACGCCCATGCTCATCATCGCCGGCGTCAGCACGAAGGCGCCGCCCGAGCCGATGAAGCCGCTGACCAGGCCGCCGACGAAGCCGACGATCAGCAGGTAGGCGATGTGCAGCGCGTCGAGATGGAGGAAGTGATGGGCGAGGTCCACGACCGGAGTCCTGCGCGGTTTCTATTTCTTCGCCTTGATGCCAAGGATCTCCCAGAAGTGCCCGGTGAAAGCGCCGTGCACGAAAGAGAAGAGGAAGGCGATCAGGATCGGGACGATGAAGTACCAGTCGCCATGCGCGGCGACCTCCATGACCTTGTCTTCGAAAAGGTACAGCAGTGCGTAGAGGGTCGCGCTGGCCAGGCCGAAGACCACGGTCTTGGTGAGCTGCCGGCCGGCGTGCGCGATTTTTTGCGGCATTTGCGACACACCTCCCGATTTGTTTCTTGTCTCGCCGCCCGGTTGCGACGCCGCGCGGCTTGGAAAGGATCCCCTTTAGCCTCTATATCATAATCCGGTCAGGCGCGGCCGGGCAGTGGTTCCCGACCGGGTGCCCGTTATTAGGACCGGTTGGGCAGAACGCGAGCAACAGACCGTTCCGGCGCCGTGCGCGGGATTCTCACGCCTCGCCTCGCGCACCGCGATACTGGCCTTTGCGCAAAAATTGCGTGCAACGCATGATTCAGGTGGCCTTCGCCATCAGAACCGGGGTGGAAGCCGCCTCGATGATGCGCTCCGAAACGCTGCCGAGCATTGCGCGTTCGAGGCCGGTTCGGCCGTGGCTGCCGACGACGATGAGGTCCGCCCCGTGATTAGCGGCGCTCTGCACCACCATTTCATCGGGACGTCCGTGCAGCACCTCGGCGCGCGCCGCGACCGCATGCTCGGCGAGAAAGCTGGCGGCACGTTCGGCGGCGAGGCGCGCCTCGTCTTGCCGCTGCGGCGAGTGGCTCGGCAGTATTGCCGACACCGCGGTCACCGGCGCGTTCAGGATCCTGGCAAACGTCGCGGCCAGCGTGGTGGCGGCCTGCGCATAGCGCGAACCGTCGGTCGCGAGCACCAGGCCGCGGCCAACGGTGCCGCTGTCGGGCGGCACGACCAAAACGGCGCAGCGCGCGTGCCCGATCACCTTGACGGTGGTCTCCCCCACCCGCATGCGCCCGCCGCGCCGCGGGCCGCGCCGGCCCATGACGATCAGGTTGGCGCGCATCAGCTCGGCCTGCCGCACGATCTCCTGGTGCGGTAGCAGGGTGGTCACGACGACCTCGGTGCTGCAGGCGATGCCGGCTGCGGTGGCCTCGTGCTCAATGGCGTCGAGGTGTGCTCGCGCCCGCTCGAGGACAGCCGGGTCGACGCTGGCTTGATCGGGAGCCGGCTCGACACCGCGTCCCGGCACCAGGTGCACCACGCGCACTTGCGCCGCGCTGCGACTGGCCAGGTGCAGTGCCCCCCGCACGGCGGCGGCGCTGTACTCGGTGTCGTCGCTGGCGACCAGCAGGCGCTCAAGCCGCGGGAGCGTTCCGAGCGCGGGTGGCGCAACCGCGGCCGTTACCGGCGCAAGCGGGGCAATGCGTGCGCACTCGAGGAAGATGCGCTTGTCGCATCGCGAGCAGATGCCGTGGTCCAGGCGGCGGAATACGGTTTCGATCGCGTCGGCCTTGGTGAGGAAGATGTTCTCCGGCCCGATGAGGTCGCGAAAACCGCCGCGCCGCAGCGTGGCGCAGGCCTCCTCCTTGATCTTCACGAGGTACAGGCCGCCGCCGCGCGCCTTGCGGCTGCGCGCCTCGGCGGCGAGCATCTCGGCGCCCGACAGGTCCACGAAGTTGATGCCGTTGCCGACCATCAACAGGTGTTTCTGCTCGGGATAGCTCTGGCTCAGCCCGTGCAGCTGCTCCTGCACATAGTCGACGGCGCCGAAGTACAGCGAACCGTCGAGCCGCACGATCTTCAGCTGCGGGCATTCCGGCAGCTTCGGGTCGGTCACGAAGTGGCGGTTCGGCGTGGCCGGATCCGGAACGCGCACCACGAGTTTGGGCTGGGAAGTGCGCATCAGGTAGATGATGAGCGACAGCATCACGCCCACGTAGATCGCGAACTCGAGCTCGACGAACAGCGTGGCGAAAAACGTCGTGGCGAGCACGGCGGTTTCGCGCTTGCTGGTGCGCAGGATGGTCGCGATGTGATGGAAGTCGATGAGCCGCCAGGCGACCACCAGCAGGATCGCCGCCATGGCCGGTATCGGCAGGTAGGCGGCGAGCGGAGCGACGAGCAGCACGATAGCGGCGAGCGCCACCGCCGCGAACACCGCCGACAGCGGCGTGACCGCGCCCGCCGAGTAGTTGAGGCCGCTGCGCGTGAACGAGCCCGAGGAGGCGTAGCTCGAGAAGAAGCTGCCCACGATATTGGCCAGGCCCTGACCGATGAATTCCTGGCTGCCGTTGATGCGCTGCCCGGAGCGCGCACCGACCGAGCGCGCGATCGCCACGGCCTCGACGAGCGCCAGCATGGCGACCGCCAGCGCCGCGGAGCCGAGCTGCTTGATGGACGCCAGATGCAGGTCGGGCATGCTCAAGGGCGGCAGCTGCGCGGGCAGCCTGCCCACCAGACTGATGTGCCTGGCCTCGCCGCCCAGCAGCAGCGCGACTCCGCCGCCGAGCACCATGGCGATCAGCATGTTCGGCCAGCGCGGCCGCAGGCGCATGAGCACCAGGAGCGCGGCGAGCGTGAGCGCGGCGACCAACAGCACGTAGAAGTTGGTCTGGCCGATCAGTTTGAACAGGTCCTGCCAGGTGTGCAGGAACGATTCGCCACTTGGGATGTTGAGCCCGAAGAAGTGCTTGAGCTGACTGGTCGCGATCAGCACCGCGGCGCCGGCGGTGAAGCCGATGACCACCGAGTGCGAGATGAAATTGACCAGCGCCCCCATGCGCGCGAGCCCCAGCACCAGCTGGTAGACGCCGGCCAGGAAGGTGAGCGTGAGCGCCATGCTCACGAACTTGGCGCTGCCGGGCTCGGCGAACTTCGACACCGAGGCGAACACGACGATCGAAATCGCCGTGGTCGGACCGGAGATGAGGTGGCGCGAGGAACCGAACAGCCCGGCGATGATCGGCGGCACCATGGCGGTATAAAGGCCATAGACCGGCGGCAGTCCCGCGATCATGGCGAACGCCACGCCCTGCGGCAGCACGACTACGGCGCCGGTGATACCGGCGATCAGGTCGGCCTTGAGCGTGTCGCGGTTGACGAGCGGCCACCAGCGCAGGAACGGAAAGAAGCGGGGCCAGAAGGTGCTGCACTGCGGTGCGGCGAGCGCCGGGTTGACTGATCTCTGCATGATTCGGGTTGTCGGCGCACGCGCAACGCGGGGCTGCGGCTCGCGGCCGAACGGGTAACGACTGGCCGCATTATAGCCGCAACGGACGTCGCGGTCCCGTTGGCTGCGGAGGGCCTACGCGCCGGTCGCTTCGCACCTCCCTGTGCTCGCGCGACACTGGGCTGTCCCTAGCCGGCGGTCGCTGCGCACATCCCTGTGCTCGCGCGACACTAGGCTGTCCCTAGCCGGCGGTCGCTGCGCACATCCCTGTGCTCGCGCGACACTAGGCTGTCCCTAGCCGGCGCGCTTGAGCAGGATTTCGAGCACGAACTTGGAGCCGAAGTAGCCGAGAAGGAGCAACGTGAACCCCGCGAGGGTGAATCGCACGGCGGTCTGGCCACGCCAGCCGTAGAGGCGCCGCCCGGCGAGCAGCACGCCGAACACCGCCCAGCCGATCGCCGACAGGAGAATGTGATGGGTCAGCTTGAATGGTTTGCCGAATACCTGCTCGGAAAAGAACACGCCGCTCACGAGGGTGGCGGTGAGCAGCACGAAGCCGACGGCAAGCATCTGGAACATCAGGTGCTCCATGGTCTGTAGCGGCGGCAGCGCGCGCAGCAGGCCGCCCACCTGGCGCGCATGCAGCATCCGCTCCTGATAGAGCAGCAGCAGGCTCTGCACGGCGGCGATGCACAGCAGGCTGTAGGCCAGGATGGAATTGACGATGTGCAGGCGCGCCAGCCCACCGTAAGCGGCCTCGCGCACGACGGCCTGGCCAGGCCATAGCCATTCCACCAGCAGGGTGATCCCGGCGATCGGGAGAATCACCACGCCCAGGATTTCGATCGGCTTGGTCAGTGCCGCGACGAGGAACAAGACCGCCACCGCCCACGCCACCAGCGAAAACATGCCGGTCAGGGCAAGGTTGAAGCCGGCGCCGAGCCGCAGGCCCGCATAGAGCACGATCGCATGCAGCGCGGCGGCGGCCAAACCGCAACCCAGTACGGTTCGCCGGCTCATGGCCGTGAGGACCGTGCCGCGCGCCAGGTGTTGCGCGAGCAATACGCCGGCAGCGAAATACAGGCCAACGGCAAGGAAAATCAACGGCAGATTGGCCATAATTAGGAACGATTCGGAAGTCTCGGCCATGATGGCATAGGCGGCCGCGCTTGTGAAAGGGCGCCGGCCGAAACCCGGGGACCAGGTCACCACGATGAAGCTCACCGTTCTGGGGTGTAGCGGGGGGATCGCGCGCGACGCGCGTACGACCGCACTGCTGCTCGACGATGACATACTGATCGACGCGGGCAGCGGCGTTGGCGATCTCGAGCTCGCGCAGCTGCGGCGCATCGACCATACCTTCCTTACGCATTCGCACCTCGACCACGTGACCGCACTGCCGCTGCTGCTCGACACGGTCGGCGCGGACCGCGACGGGCCGGTGACCGTGCACGCGCAGGAGGCGACCCTCGAGGCCTTGCGCCGCCACGTTTTCAATAACGTCATCTGGCCGGATTTCAGCCGCATCCCCTCGCCGGAGCAGCCGTTTCTTCGCTACCAGCCGCTCGCACCCGGCGCCGAGTGGAGCCAGGGTGGGCGGCGGATCCGCTCCATCCCGGTGAGTCACGTGGTGCCGGCCGTCGGTTACCTCGTGAGTGGCCCGAACGGCAGCGTTGCCTTCAGCGGCGACACGACGGTCACTGATGAGTTCTGGCAAGTGCTCAACGCCTGTCCCGACCTGCGCCACGTGATCATCGAAACCAGTTTTCTCGACGAGGAGCACGAGCTGGCACGCGTGTCCCGGCATCTGTGTCCGTCCATGCTCGCCGGCGAGCTGCGCAAGCTCAAAGCCGGGCCGCAGGTGCACATTACTCACCTCATGCCCGGTCACGAGGACGCCACGATGAAGGAGATCGCGCGGCACACGCCGCAGCGGCTGCCGCAGCAGTTGGTGCGCGGGCAAACCATCGAGCTCTGAGTGGCGCGCGGTGACGATGAACTGGAAGCATGCGGCGCTCGGCGTCATGCTCGGCATGCTCGGGGTCGGCGTGATGGCAGAATACCAGCGGGCGGCGCAGCCCGTGTTGCGCGAACCGGGCCCCAACCCCATCTACACCATCGGCGATCGGGCACTGGGCGCGGGCCTGGCGGGTGGCAAGCGACCGATCAAGCTCGGCCCCATGTTCCGCGGCCTGTACCCGGGCGGGTTCGCGTTCCGCACGCCGCAGGAGGCGCGCGCCTACCTGGCGGAGAAGAGGCTCGATCCGGCCAAGTGGCGGGTCTACGAATTGGCCGGTGATTTCGCGGTGGACGTCATCGCGCGCGGGCAGCGTATGCACATCGCGCACTCGCTGCCGGTGGTGCGCGAAGTGCGCGACGATCTGTAGCCGACGCCGGCCGGCGGCGCATCTTAAGCTTGAGGAGCAACTGATTCGATGTTCGACAATCTGAGCGCAAGACTGCAAGCGACGTTCAAGCGCCTGCGCGGCGAAGGGCGGCTGACCGACGACAATATGCGGGAAGCCCTGCGCGAGATACGCATGGCGCTGCTCGAGGCCGACGTCGCGCTGCCGGTCGTGAAGGACTTCATCGAGCACGTGCGCACGCGCGCCCAGGGCAAAGAGGTGCTCGAGAGCCTCACCCCCGGCCAGGCCCTCATCAAGGTCGTGCACGATGAGCTGGTCGCCCTGATGGGCGAGAAGAACGAGGGTCTTGACCTGGCCGCGCGCCCGCCGGCAGTGATCCTGGTCGCCGGGTTGCAGGGCGCGGGCAAGACCACCACGGTGGCGAAGCTGGCGAAGCTCATCCGCGAGCGCAGCCGCAAGTCCGTGCTGGTGGCGAGCTGCGACGTGTATCGTCCTGCGGCGATCGACCAGCTCGCCAGGCTCGCCGCGCAGGTCGGCGTTGAGTTCTTTCCGAGCCGTACCGATCAGGCGGCCACCGACATCGCGCGCGCGGCGCTTGAGGAGGCGCGTCGGCGCATGGTCGATGTGTTGATCGTTGACAGCGCCGGCCGGTTGCACGTCGACGAGGAGATGATGGACGAGATCAAGGCGGTGCACGCCGCGATCTCACCGGTCGAGACGCTGTTCGTGGTCGACAGCATGACCGGCCAGGACGCCGTCAACACGGCGCGCAGCTTCCATGAGGCGCTGCCGCTCACCGGCGTGATACTGACCAAGACCGACGGCGATGCGCGCGGCGGCGCGGCGCTGTCCATCCGCCAGGTGACCGGCAAGCCGATCAAGTTCCTCGGCGTGGGGGAGAAGGCCGACGCGCTCGAGCCGTTTCACCCCGAGCGCGTCGCCTCCCGGATTCTCGGCATGGGCGATGTGCTGACGCTCGTCGAGCAGGCGTATGAATCCGTGGACCGCGGCAAGGCCGAACAGCTCGCCAAGAAGGTCATCAAGGGCAAGGGCTTCGACCTCGAGGACTTCCGCGAGCAGTTGCTGCAGATGCAGAAGATGGGCGGCATCGCCTCGCTCCTGGAAAAGATGCCGGGCCTCGGCGAGATCCCCGAGTTGGTGCGCGCGCGCGTCAACGACAAAGACACGGCGCGCTTGATCGCGATCATCAACTCGATGACCCCGCGCGAACGGCGCGATCCGGACCTGATTCGCGGCTCGCGCAAGCGCCGCATCGCCGCCGGTTCCGGCACCCAGGTGCAGGACGTCAACCGCCTGCTCAAGCAGTTCGACCAGGCGAGCCGCATGATGAAGCAGTTCGGCAAGGGCAATCTGGGCCGCATGCTGCAGGGCCTCAAGGGCAAGCTGCCCGGGATGCCGGGCTGACGCCGGTTTTCCGGCGCGAGCGGATAGCAGCGGGAAAAAGCTTTTGCAGCGCGCGCGTCTTGGGCAATAATGGCCCGGCCAACGGGGGTGAACAGGAGGGACGTAATGCCGCACAATTCCCCAGCCGGGCGGACCAACAAGGACGCGACCGTCGCGGAGCGTCGTTCCGGCACCAAGGACACGATAACGAAGCTCGTCGCCGAGCGCACCGAGATGCTGGCGCTGTTCTGCCGCCTGGCCGGCGTGGAGCCGGGTCAGGGGAGCCGCGCGCACAAGCCTACGCAGGAGCTGTTGCAGGAGTTCTGCCAGGTGCTGGTCGACTACATCGCGGCCGGGCACTTCTCGCTGTACGAGCGCATCGTCAACGGCACCGAGCGGCGGCGCGAGATCGCGGCGCTTGCCGAGGGGTTGTACCCGCGCATCGCCGCCACCACCCAGATCGCCCTTGACTTCAACGACAAGTACGACTCCGGCCAGCTGTTCGAGATCGGGCCGGCATTTCAAAACGAGCTGTCACGGCTCGGCGAAGAGCTGGCCGCCCGCATCGAATACGAAGACCGGATCATCAACGCGCTGCTCGCGCCGCGCGCGTGAATATTTCCAACGCCTAACGCCCGCCGCGGCGTCAGTTCGCCGCGCACGGCGTCTCTGCTTCTTCCACGCGGCAGACCGTTTAATCTCCTGGCGTCTCGTGCCCAGGTGCCGAACGCCTCACCGTGCACTCGCGACGACCGCCGCGCTCAGGGTCAATACTGAAAGCGTAGAACTCCTGAGTTGTTGTACTCGTTGTTCTCGATCACCTTGCCGCGGGTGTCGAGGAGCGCCTTGATCTCGTAGTGACCGGGCTGGCCGACCGGGAGCAGGAAACGGCTGAGCGGCACTTCGAAGGTGCGCTCGGCGTTGACGGCCAGGCTCGGAACGTGGAGCCGGGCCGGGGGGTTGGAGCCGGGGCAGGGGCGGCGCTTCTTCTCGGATTCGAGCAGGACGCACGAGACGATGAGTCCCGTGGGCTTGGCCGTGAGCTCGCCGAGGTTGCGCACCTGCACGCGAACCTTGGTGGTGCGTCGATTAATCGATGGACTGCTCAGCGTGAGGCGCGCCACCACCAGGTCCGCGCGTTTTGGCGGCGGGGTCTTGGGCGGGTCTTCCGCCGGCGCTTCGTCTCGCGCCGCACTGCGGCTCGGTGCGGCCGCGCCGGCGGATGCGCTCGCGAGCAGCGCGCCCAGCAGCACGAGCATCGTGAGGGGCTTTGAGTGAAGGCCAGATGGCATAGGGTAGTGAGAGCAGTCAGCAGTGAACAGTGAATAGTGAACGGTTTACCGCTTACCGTTCACTGCTTACCGCTCACTCAAAACAAACATAGTAGCTGCTCGGACTGCACGCCGCCGGGGCCGCGGGGCGCGGCTCGTCGGCCGGTCTCTTCGGCCTATCCGCCGGCGAAGCTCGATCTGCCGTCGTCGCTGACGCAGATGCGGTTGCGCCCGGCGCTCTTGGCGAGATAAAGCCGCCGGTCGGCGGCGCTCATGAGCTGGTCGATCGCATCCAGCCCATCGGGGCCGAAGGACGCAATACCGATGCTGACCGTGATGTGCACGGTCTGCCCGCCGAGGAGGAACGGCTCGCGCTCGACGGCGGCGCGCACGCGCTCGGCCAGCACCGCCGCCCCGAGTCGGTTGGTGTCCGGCAGGAGCACGCCGAACTCCTCGCCACCGATGCGGGCGACGGTGTCCTCGGAGCGGGTCATGCGCGACAGCACCGCCGCGAGGTGCGCGAGCGCCTCGTCGCCGCCGTGGTGTCCGTGCGTGTCGTTGATGCGTTTGAAGTGATCGATGTCGAGCAACATCAAGGACAGGTCGGAGTGGTAGCGGCGGGCCTGCGCGAAGAACTTCTCCGCATTGTCGAAGAAGGCGCGCCGGTTCTTCAGTTGCGTGAGCGGGTCGGTGGCGGCCTGCAAAGCGAGCGCGCGGCGCGAGGCCTCGAGCTCGCGAATCGTGCGCGCGAGCTTGTGGTGGACGGCGACGCGCGCCTGTAGCTCGAACTCGTCGATCGGTTTCGTGATGAAGTCGTTGGCGCCATTGAGGAACGCGAGGTTGCGGTCGGTGTTGTCGTCCGCGGTGGTCATCACGATGACCGGCAGGTTGCGAAAACGCTCGGCGTTGCTCTTGCGGATGGCGACCAGCAGCTGCTGGCCGCTCATGCGCGGCATCTGGATGTCGGTGATGACGAGCTCGATGTCGGCGCGCGCGTTGAGCAGCTCCCACGCCGCCTGACCGTCGGCGGCGTGCAGCAGCTCGTAGTGGCCGGCGAGGTACTTGGTCAGCAGGGCGCGCGTGGTCTGCGAGTCTTCGACCAGCAGGATCTTGGGCAGCTCGGCGGATTTCTGCGACGCGATCACACGACCGAGGTGTGCAAGACCTGTACCACGGGCGCCGGGAAATTGACACGCGCTCGGCGCGCCGGCCGGTCTCAGTCGCGTGCGGTGGCGATCTGGCGGGGAGCTTTTTCGACCTGGGCCGGCTCTTCCACAGCCTTGCCGGCCTGCACGCCCATGTCCGGAAACTTGCGGGCCCCGGGCAGGACCTTGGCCTCAAAGGAGCCGACCGCCTTGTTGTAATCGGTCACTGCGGCGTCCAGGCTGCGCCCGAGCTTGGCCAGGTGCTCGCTGAAGGTGGCGAGCCGGCCATAGAGCTCCACCCCGAGGTCGCGGATGCGCTCGGCGTTGGCGGTGAGCGCCTCCTGCCGCCAGCCATAGGCGACGGTGCGCAGCAGCGCGACCAGGTTGGTCGGGGTGGCGAGGATGATGTTCTGGCGCAGGGCGTCCTCGAGCAGGGTGCGGTCGAGGTCGAGCGCGGCGCCGAGAAAGTGCTCGCCCGGGATGAACAGCACCACGAAATCGGGCGCGTTGGCGAACTGCTCCCAGTAGGCCTTGGAGGCGAGCTCCTTGACGCGTTCGCGCACCTTGCGTGCGTGGTGCTCGAGGTGGCGGCGGCGCGTCTCCTCATCGGTGGCCTCAACCGCGCTCAGGTAGGCATCGAGCGGGGTCTTCACGTCGACCACGATCTCGCGCCCGCCCGGCATGCGCACCACCATGTCCGGCCGCAGGCGCCCCTGCGGCGTGTCGAGCTGCACCTGCTCGTAGAAGTCGCAGTGCTCGACCATGCCGGCGAGCTCCACCAGGCGCTTGAGCGTGAGCTCGCCCCACTGGCCGCGCACCTCGGGGCGGCGCAGCGCGGCCACCAGGTTGCGCGTCTCGCCGTGCAGCAGCTGCTGGGTCTGGGCCATGGTTTCGAGATGTTTGGAGAGCGACCCGTAGGCCTCGCGCCGCTCATTCTCCATGAGGCGCATCTGCTGTTCGGTTTTCTCCAGCGCCTCGCGGATCGGTTTGACCAGGGACTCGACTGCCTTTTCGCGCGCGGCGAGGTCGCCCTGCGCCTGGATGTGGAACTGCTTGAGCGTTTCCTGCGCGAGCTGCAGGAACGCCTGATGGTTGTCGCGCAGCGCCTGCTGCGACAGCGTCGCGAAGGTCTGTTGCAGATGCGCGAGCTTTTGCTGCGCGGCGTCGCGCTCGAGATTGAGCGTGGTGCTGAGCTCGGTGATGCGGCGTTGGGCGCGCAGGTGTGCGATCGCGTAACCGAGCAGCCCGGCCAGCAGGCCGACGACGGCGACGATCGCAAACAGAGCCGTGTCACTCATCGCGCGCGAGCCAGTCGAGGATCTCCATCGGCGTGTGCACGAGGCCGCTGGCGCCCCAGGTGTGTGGGTGTTCATTGTCCTCGATGTAGCCGAACAGCGCCACCAGCGTGCGCAGGCCGGCCACGCGCCCGGCCTCGATGTCACGCTCGGCGTCGCCCACGTACAGGCACTGGTCGGGGAGGCTGCCGGCGCGCGTGCACGCCAGCAGCATCGGCTCCGGGTGCGGCTTGCGGTTGGTCGTGGTGTCGCCGCTCACGATGCAGGCCGGTGCGTAGGGCAGTGGCAGCTGCGCAATGAGCGGTTCGGTGAGGAACGCCGGCTTGTTGGTCACGATGCCCCAGTTGAGCCCGCGCCGCCGGAGCTCGATGAGCAGCTCGGAGATTCCGGGAAACAGGCGCGTGGCACGGCACAGGTTCGCCGCGTAGATGGCCAGGAGGCGCTCGCGCAGCCGGGCGAAGGACGCATCGTGCGGGGCGATGCCGAAGCCGAGCTTGAGCAGGCCGGGACTGCCGTGCGATACCACCGGGCGGATGCGCGCGAAGGGGAGCGCGGCGCGGGACTCCTCGGCGAGCAGCGTGTTGAGGGCCTGCGCCAGATCGGGCGCCGTGTCGGCGAGCGTGCCGTCGAGGTCAAACAGGACAGTTCGGATCATCGGCTGGACATCTGGGCCCGGCGCGGGGCCGCCGCGGCTCAGGCGCTGCGTTCGGTGAGCGCGAGGTAGTTGACGTCCACACCGGGCCCGAGCGTGTACTGGCGGGTGAGCGGGTTGTAGTGCATGCCGATCAGCTCGCGCAGCGTGAGGCCGGCGGCGCGCGCCCAGCGCTCCAGCTCCGAGGGGCGGATGAACTTCATGTACTCGTGCGTGCCGCGCGGCAGCAGGTTCAAGACGTACTCCGCGCCGATGACGGCGAACAGGAAGGATTTCGGGTTGCGGTTGATGGTGGAGAACACCACCGCGCCGCCCGGTTTCACGAGCTCGGCGCAGGCGCGGATCGTGGAGGCCGGGTCGGGCACATGTTCCAGCAGCTCGAGGCAGGTCACGACATCGAAGTCGCCCGGTCGTTCCTGCGCCAGGTGCTCGGCGCTGACCTGCAGGTACGTGACGTTCTGCCCGCTCTCCTTGAGATGCAGCCGGGCGACCGCGAGCGGCGCCTCACCCAGGTCGATGCCGGTCACGTCGGCGCCGAGCGCTGCCATGCTTTCCGAGAGGATGCCGCCGCCGCAGCCGACATCGAGCACGCGCTTGCCCTTCAAGTCAACCCGGTCGTTGATGAACTTCAGGCGCAGCGGATTGATGTCGTGCAGCGGCTTGAACTCGCCGGCCGGATCCCACCAGCGCTGGGCGAGCGCCTCGAACTTGGCGATTTCGGCGCGGTCGACGTTGGGGTGCGGGGTAGACATCGTCAGTTCGCCGCGTGGTCAGCGGTGAAGATCTTATCACGCCAGCGCGCGGCCCTGCTCAGGATCGCCTGTTCATCGAGCGTGGTGAGACGGCGCGCCCTCAGCAGTTGCCGGCCTGCCACCCACACGTCGGTGACCTGTTCGCGCGTGGCGGCATACACGATGTGTGACACCGGGTCGTAGACTGGCTGCGTGGCGGTCGGGGAGAGATCGATGGCGACCAGATCGGCGTACTTGCCAACGGTGAGCGATCCGATGCGCGCCTCCAGCCCGAGCGCCCGCGCGCCGTTCAAGGTCGCCATGCGCAGTGCTACGTGCGCGGGCACGGCCGTGGCGTCATTGCTCACGCCCTTGGCGAGCAGCGCGGCAGTGCGCATCTCGCCGATCATGTCGAGATCATTGTTGCTCGCCGCTCCATCGGTGCCGAGCGCCACGTTGACGCCTGCGGCGAGCAGCTTCTGCACCGGGCAGAAGCCGCTCGCGAGCTTCAGGTTCGACTCCGGACAGTGCACGACGCTGGCGCCGGCCCGCGCCAGGGTGTCGATCTCCTCCTGGGTGAGCTGCGTCATGTGCACGGCGACCAGGCTGGGATCGAGCAGCTCGAGGCGCTCCAGGCGCTTGAGCGGGCGCATCCCGGTCTTGGCCAGGCTGCCCTCGACCTCGTGGGCGGTCTCGTGCACGTGGATGTGCACCGGCAGGTTGAGCTCGTTGTTGACGGTGCGGATCCGGGCGAAGGGGTCGTCCGAGACCGTGTAGGGCGCGTGCGGAGCGAAGGCGGTGGCGATCAGCTCGCTGTGGCGCAGCTCATCGCGCAACTTGAGCCCCTTGTGCAGGTACTCTTCGGGTGCCTGCGCGTAGTTACTCGGGAAATCCACCATAATGAGACCGACGCAGGCGCGCATGCCGATGTCATGCGCGACGCGCGCCGTGTCTTCGGCGAAGAAGTACATGTCGTTGAAGCAGGTGGTCCCGCCCTTCAACATCTCCGCGATCGCGAGCTCGGTGCCGTCGCGCACGAACTGCGCACCGACCCATTTCTGTTCCGCCGGCCAGACATGGTGATTGAGCCAGTCCATGAGCGGCAGATCATCCGCCAGCCCGCGGAACAGCGTCATCGCGGCGTGCGTGTGGGCGTTGACGAAGCCGGGCACCAGCGCATGCGTCGCGAGATCGAGCGACTGCGCGGCGCGATAGCGCGCCTGTGCCTCGCGCGTCGGCAGCACCGCCAGGATGCGCCCGTCGTGGATGGCGACGCTGTGGTGTTCGCGCACCGTGGCATCGGGCTCAACCGGCACCACCCAGCGGGCATGCAGCAGGGTATCGATTTCTTTCATGCGCCACCGTCAAGGGTCGGGAGACGCGCGCAGTATAAGGAATCGCCACCGGCTTGGCACGGCGCCGGAAATCGCTCCGCCGACCCACACCGGGATTGGTAACGGTTCCTGACCGCGCTATCGTGCGACCTTCGACGAGGGTTCCCAATGGACGATCAATCGCTGTACCGCCTGGCGCGCGAACTGCTGGTGACGGCATGCACGTTCTTTGCGGCCTGCTCTCCCACCGGTCGCATTGTGCATTGGCCGGAGGTGGTAATTTCGGTCGGTCCCCGCCGCTCCCGACCGGTCCATGTTCAACTGGGTGATTTACGACCGGCCCGAGTCGTTGTTCGCCAACTGCGGCGCCATCGCCGCGACCTACGACGGGACCGGTGTGCGCGCCTGGACCGGACTGCATCGCTGACGTTGGGGATCGTCCTTCATGGTTTGAGAAGGGAGCGATCCGCGTTTTCGGTTTGTTGAATCAGCCGCTCGGACTCCTCCGGCGGGCGGCAACCCGGGATTCATGTCGACACCACGGTGTTTAATCTAACGGCGCCGCAGAGCACTGATGCCAAATTCGGGTCAGGGGCAAGCGGCCAGAAGGTAGATCGTTGTCAGCGCGCTCGTAGGGCGTAGCGTCTCGCATCTCGACGGCGGACGCGATCGGGTTGCCCTGCACAAATAGAACACGTGTCGGGGCCTGCCCTTGATTGCCGGCTCTCTTCGCCGAGTTGGAATGGCTTTTGAAAGCCGTCAAGCGAATGTCGCGAGCTCACCGGCGCGAAGATTCTTCTCGTCATCCGTATTGACGACCCATCGCGCCTTCGGTAGTTTTCCTCGCCGACAACGACAAGAACAAAACAACCACCCTCCACGCGGGAGTAGGGACGGTATGCGGCCAAGGGAGCAGGCGCAGGGGAGAGCCAAGCAGGCGATCGCACCGATCGCCGCGATGCGACGCTCACCGATCTTCCTCAAGGCGACGGCCTCGATACTGATCGTCGCCTTCCTCGGGCTTACGCTTCAGCCCCTCGCGATCGCCGCCCAACTCCCGGGCAAGACCCCAAGCGCCTCCGTTGCCCCGGGCAACGAAGAAAAACTCAGCAAACACCTCGCAACCCTCGAAGACCGCCTCGAGAAGCTCGACACCAAGCTCGGGAAGAAAGAAGACGCGACCCAAGAGAAATCTGAACTAAAGACCCTGCGCCAAGAGCTGGACACCCTCGATACCCAGGCCCTGCAAGACTTCA
>CAYZVX010000007.1:0-56406 GCA_964482055.1 uncultured Acidiferrobacteraceae bacterium | reverse complement strand
GCACCACCGGCCTGCTCAGCGCGGGGGGCTCACGTGCGGGCGGAGCGGCCACGGTGCGGGCCGGGGGCTCTTCGGGCGCCACGGATGGCGCGGCGCCCATCCTTGGTTCGACCGGTCGCGCTGGCGCCGTCTGCAGCGACCGCAGCAGCACCGCGATGTCGGCCCAGTTCTCGTAGGCGAGCCAGGCGCCGCCGACAAGCACCGCGGCAAGCACGATGCGGCCGGCATGTCCTTGCAAGTCACGTAACTGCCGCCGCCACGAGCGAAAGGGGCGGCGCGTGGAGCCACCGCTCGTCGCAGCCGTTCGGGCGACCGGTGGCCTCGTCACCAACGGCGGCACGGTGGGTTTGTCCTTGTGTCCCGGGCGCAGCTTGCCCATCAGAGCATCCTGAAGCTCACGCGCCGACTGCGGACGATCGTTCGGGTAGATCTGCATCGCCCAGTCGATACACTCCAGGAAATTCTTGCGATAGCGCTGCGCTCCGACGAGCACCGCCGGCTTCATCGGATCGACCTGGTACTTGAGGATCGCCTGGTAGCGCTTGAGCGAGTCTTCTGGGCGCTGGCCGCTGATGCAGCGGTACATCGAGGCACCGAGAGCATACACGTCGGTCCATGGGCCCGGCTTGCCCTTGTCCGGGTACTGTTCGATCGGCGCGTAGCCGTGCGTCAGCGCGGTACGCTGCAGGTGCCCCGCGCCGCTGATCGCCTGGCGTACCGATCCGAAATCGATCAGCATCGGATTGCCGTCGCTGCGCAGGTAGATGTTTTCCGGCTTGATGTCGAGATGCAGCATGCCGGCCTCATGCACCGCATTCAGCCCGTTCAGGATGGGAATGAAAATGCGCAGCATGGTCTGCTCGTCGAGGCGCGGGCCGTGACGCTTGAGGTACTCGCCAAGACTCGCACCCTTTTCGTACTCCATGACCATGTAGGCCGTGCCGTTGGCCTCGAGGAAGCGCAGCACCCGCACGATGTTGGGATGCTTGAAGTGCGCGAGCGCCCGCGCTTCCTTGACGAAGTTCTTGAGCCCCCAGTGGTAGTCGCGCACCGCTTCACGCGAGGGGTGCGGCAGGATTTGCGTCTTGTCGCCGCCGCGCGTGGCGATTTCGTGCGGCAGGTACTCCTTGATGGCGACCAGCGCCCCGAGCGCGGTGTCGCGCGCCAGGTAGGTAATGCCAAACCCGCCGTGCCCGAGCACCGACTCGATCTGGTATTCGGCCAGCTCATAGCCGGTCGAAAGTGCGTTGCGCTGGTAAATGGTCACGTCTGGCTTGTCGTGCGTTGGGCGCGGACTTCGGACCGAATGACTTCAACCCCCGAATGCCGGGAAGTCTAGACGGCTGCCCGGCCAATTGAAGTGCAGCCCCGACCCGTTTCCACTTTCTTTTCGCTTAGGTTTCATAGAATTATATGCGCTTTTTGACACTCTGCTTCGATTGCGCCGCCGGTCTCCGCCGGGTGGCGGCTTTTGCCCGATAGGGGTTTTCTTCGTCACGGCACTCGATCCGCACCGGGGTGCCGACAAGACGAAAGGCTTTGCGGAAGGTCTTGGCGAGGTAGCGTCGATACGAATCCGGCAGCGCGCTCACTAGATTGCCGTGGATGACGATGGTCGGCGGGCGCTTGCCGCCTTGATGTGCGTACTTGGGCTTGATGCGGCGTCCGCGCACGATAGGCGGTGCCGTTGATCGGACTGCCTCGGCGAGCAAGCGGTTGAGACGGCCCGTCGGCATCGTGCGGCGCCCCGAGTCGAACGCCTCGAGCACCGAAGAGAACAACCCGTCCAGGCCGGTATGCTCCTTGGCGCTCGCGTAGTGCACACGCACGAAATCCAGGAATGGCAGCTTGCGTTCCACCTCGCGCCGCACCCAGTCACGCTGCGCCGCGTCCGCGAGGTCCCATTTGTTGACGACCAGCACCAGTGCCCGCCCCTGCTCTAGGACGTGGGCGGCGAGCGCCACGTCCTGATCGGTGACGCCCTCGGCGGCATCCAGAACCAGAATGCACACGTCCGACTCATCGATGGCCTGCAGAGTCTTGACCACGGAAAACTTCTCGATCGCCTCATCGACGCGCGCGCGTCGCCGCACGCCCGCCGTGTCGATCAGCACGAAGGCCTGACCCTGGCGTTCGAACGGGATGCGGATGGCGTCGCGCGTGGTACCCGCCTGATCGAACACGACGACCCGCTCCTCGCCGAGCAGCGCATTGACTAGCGTCGACTTGCCGACGTTGGGCCGACCGATCACCGCGATTCGCGGAATGTCTTTGGCCGGAGGAACCTCGGCAACGGCGGGAACACCCGCCAGGACCCGCTCCATGAATGCCGCAACACCATCGCCATGCGCCGCGGAAATCGCGGCTGGCACCCCGAGCCCGAGCCGGTGGAATTCGGCGGTCGCCACTTCCGCGTCCATGCCTTCAGACTTGTTGACCGCCACGTGGATAACCTTGCCGCTGCGGCGCAGGTCCTCGGCCAGGTCCTGGTCGCCGGCGGTCAGGCCGGCGCGCGCATCCGCCACGAGAATGACGGCGTCGGCCTCGGCGATCGCCTGGCGCGTCTGCGCCGACATGATTTGGGCGAGCGCTTCGGCGCGCGCGTCGAGCCTTCCGGCCACTCCGCCGGTGTCGATTACCAGGTACGGTCGATCACCGACGCGACCATCGCCATACTGCCGGTCGCGCGTGAGCCCCGGCACATCGGCAACGAGTGCCGCGCGGCTGCGCGTCAGCCGATTGAATAGCGTGGACTTGCCGACGTTCGGCCGGCCGACAAGGACAATCACCGGTTTCATGGCGGGACGGACAACTCAGTGTGCCGACAACACGGTCGGCTAAAGGCTCAGCGCACGACCAACGCGGTAACGGCGCTGCCCTGGTCGCCGACGATGAGTGCCCCGTGGCTGGTCACGCCTGGCGCCCGCAACGCGTCCGGACTGGCGCGAAAGCGCGCCACAAACCGACCGTCGTCAGGCGCCAACCAGTGAACGTAGCCCTCGAAGTCGCCCACGGCGACATAGCCATCGACCAGGGTGGGCGCCGAAACGCGCCGGCCACGCAATCGGTCCTGGCGCCAGATGATCGCGCCGCTCGCCTGATCCAGCGCCATGACGATGCTGTGGTCGTCGGTGACGTACAGATTCCGGTCGTCGGCCGCCATCGCGTTGAACACCGAGGCATCGCGCGACCAGTTGATGCGGCCGCTGCGCAGATCGACGGCCACGATCTTGCCCTGGTAACTCGCGGCGTACAGCGCCTCGCGCACCACCAGAACCGGCGCGTCGACGTCGACGAGTCGCTCGATCTCGTTGCGGCCGCGCGGCGTGGCAACCGGCAGCTCCCACAACAGGCGGCCATCGCGCAGGTCAAGCGCCACGATCTTGCCGCTGGCAAATCCCGAAAGCACGTGCTCGCCGAGAATGACCGGACGGCTCGTTCCGCGCAGCGACAGCGGCGGCTCGGTGCGCTCGAACACCCAGCGGCGCTTGCCATCCGCCGCGTTGAGCGCGAACAGCTTCCCGTCGCCGGTCTGCACCACCACCGTGCCGAGGCGGGCGACCGCCGGCGCGAGCGCCTCGCTCGACAGCGCCGCCTGCCAGCGCCGTGCGCCCGTGGCGCTATCCAGGGCGATCAGCTCGCCCTTTTGGGTGGCCACCAGGACCAGCCCGTCGCCTACGCCGACCGGGGCGCTGACCAGGACATCGAGCTGCACCTCCCACACCCGCCGACCGGTCGCGGCCTCGAGGGCCTCGACGTCGCCCCGGCGATCGACCATATAGATGAGGTCGCCGTCGATCTGGGGTCCCAATTGCAGGAAGTGTTTCTCCACGCCGCGCCCGACATCGTGCCGCCACAGCAGTTGCGCCGTGCGCTGCGGCGTGAACTCCGGCAACTCTGCCGGTTTCTCGACCTCAATGTCGCTGGTCGAAGCGCAACCCGCCAGCAGGGCGGCAACGGCGATGACCGGCAGGCCTTTCATAAGCGCGCTCGGCCTAGGGGGTCTGGGTGGCAGCAGCGAGGTCGTCAAGCTTGATGCCGAGCGTAGCCGAGCGCGTGCCGGGCCGCGCCTGCTTGAGCGCCTCCTGGTAGGCGCTGCGTGCCTCGTCGCGGCGCCCGGCCGCCAGCAGCGCGTCACCCTTGAGCTCGAGGTACTCGGCCTGAAAGCCGGCCGCCTCTTTCACGTCCACGAGCGCAAGCACCTTGTCGAGCTCACCCATCGCCAGCAACACCCGGCCGAGACGCAGGCGCGCGGCATGCTGTACCGCCGGGTCGCGCCCATGGGCGAGGACCCACTCAAGCTGCGTACGCGCGCCGGCCAGGTCCCCGGCCTCGGCCGCGGCGCGCGCGACAGCCAATGCTGCCATGCCGGCGTACGGTGTCGCGTCGTAGTCCTGGATGAGCTTTGCCCCGGCGCTGCGCACCGCCTGCGCATCGCCACGTCGCTGGGCGTCCAGCAGTTGCTCGTACAAGGCGGACGCCTCCTGGCGCTGGCGCTCCTGATGCTCCTTCCAGTACTTGTTACCGAACAGCAGCACCAGGCCGATGACGACGCCGACCAGCAGCGCCGAACCGTAGCTCTTCCACCACGCCTTGAGCTTTTCCAGCTCCTCCTGCTCAGTGTATGCGCTCAACAATGCCTCCACAGCCGTTTTCCGAACGGCGAACTATAGCAACAAACCCTAGACCCCATGGCGACGCAGGTGATCAGCGAGCTCGGATTCGGCGATCTGTTGCTGCTCACCGGTGGCGAGGTCCTTCACCCCGACCTGCCCGCGCTCGACCTCGTCCGGACCGAGCAGCAACGCCAGCCTGGCGCCGCTGCGATCCGCGCGCTTGAGCTGGGACTTGAAGCTGCCGCCGCCGCAGTTGCACTCCACCCGAAAATCCAGATCGCGCAGCCTCTCCGCCAGCGCCAACCCATGTGCCACCTCGCGTAGCGCTCCGCTCACGACGAGGTAGAGCTGCGGCCGCAGCTCAGCGGGTTTCCGCCCCTGCAGTTGCAGCAGCTCGACCAGCCGCTCCAGCCCGATGGCAAACCCGGCCGCCGGCGTCGGATGCCCGCCCAGCATGCCGACCAGACCGTCATAGCGGCCGCCGGCGCAAACCGCGGACTGGGCACCGAGCTGCGCGGTCGTCCACTCGAACACCGTGCGGGTGTAATAATCCAGGCCGCGCACCAGCCGCACATTGTGCACATAACGGATGCCGGCCTGATCGAGCAACCGGCACAGCGTCTCGAAGTGGCGGCGCGAACCGTCGTCCAAGTAATTGGCCATGCTCGGCGCGCCGCGGATCACCGCCTGCATCGCCGGATTCTTGCTGTCGAGGACACGCAGCGGGTTCTTGTGCAGACGCTGGCGACTGTCCTCGTCGAGCTCGTCGTGGCGCGACCGCAAATAGGCAACGAGCTCCTGGCGATAGCGGGCGCGCGCCTCGGGCGTGCCGAGCGAGTTAAGCTCGAGGGTGAGCCCGCAGAGACCGAGCGCCCGCCACAGGCGATTGCACAGCAACAGTAGCTCCGCGTCCAAGTCCGCATCGGCCATGCCGAATGCCTCGACGCCGACCTGGTGGAACTGGCGGTAACGGCCCTTCTGCGGCCGCTCGTGACGAAACATCGGCCCGAGGTACCACAAGCGCTGCACCTGGTTGTGCAGCAGACCGTTCTCGATACCGGCCCGCACGCAGCCAGCGGTACCCTCGGGCCGCAGGGTAAGGCTTTCGCCGTTGCGGTCCTCGAAGGTGTACATCTCCTTCTCGACGATGTCGGTCACCTCGCCGATCGAACGCCGGTACAGCTCGGTTCTCTCGAGGATAGGAAAACGGATCTCGCGGTAGCCGTAGGCATGCAGCACGCGGCGCGTCGTGTCCTCCACGTGCTGCCACCAGGCGACGGCATCCGGAAGCAGGTCATTCATCCCGCGAATGGCCTGGATGATCTTGCTCAAGGGGGGACCTCAGCCGATCTTCTGTTCGGGCACCACGGGTGGCGGCTCCCCGGATTGACGGTGCCGCTCGATTGTCTCGCGCACGACGCGCTCGATGGTGTCAACGAGGCTGGCGTTGTCGATCTTTTGGGCCGGCTTGCCGTCGATATAAAGCAGGCTCGGGCTTCCGCCGGCCAGCCCGACGTGCGCCGCGCGCGCCTCGCCCGGTCCGTTGACGCAACAGCCGATCACCGCGACGTCAATCGATTCCCGGATGTCTTCGAGCCGCGCCTCAAGCGCGTTGACCGTGGCAATGACATTGAACTCCTGGCGCGAGCAGGACGGGCAGGCGATGAGGTTGACGCCCTTGTTGCGGATGTGCAGCGCCTTGAGGATATCGAAGCCGACACGCACCTCTTCGACCGGGTCGGCCGCGAGCGACACGCGGATGGTGTCGCCGATGCCCTCGGCCAGCAGCATGCCAAGGCCAATTGCCGACTTCACCGCCCCGGAGCGGAAACCGCCGGCCTCCGTTATTCCCAAGTGCAGCGGCTGCTCGATCTGGCCCGCGAGCTTGCGATAGGCGCCCACCGCCAGGAACACATCCGATGCCTTGACGCTCACCTTGAAGTCCTTGAAGTCGAGCCGGTCGAGAATCTCGACGTGGCGCAGCGCCGATTCCACGAGCGCGTCGGGAGTCGGCTCGCCGTACTTCTTCTGCAGATCCTTCTCAAGCGAGCCGGCATTGACGCCGATACGGATCGGAATGCCGCGCGCGCGCGCCGCATCGACCACCGCGCGCACCCGGTCCTCGCGCCCGATGTTGCCAGGATTGATGCGCAGGCAATCGGCGCCCAGCTCTGCCACGCGCAGGGCGATGCGGTAATCGAAGTGGATATCCGCCACGAGCGGCACGCCGACCTGCGATTTGATCCGTCCGAACGCCTCGGCCGCGTCCATGGTCGGCACCGATACCCGCACGATGTCCGCACCAGCGGCCTCGAGCGCGCGGATCTGGGCGACCGTCGCATCGACGTCGGTGGTCTCGGTGTTGGTCATGCTCTGCACGCTGATCGGGGCGTCACCGCCAACCGCGACCCGCCCGACGAAGATCTTGCGCGAGCGGCGGCGCATGATGTCATTGCTGTGGAACATGTCAGCGTCCTTCCGCCCCCAAGGTGAAGCGTGCCGTCGGGCCGCGCCGCGACGGGCCGGCATCATAAAGCCGTCCGTTGTATTCGACGCGCACGCCGTCCACGTTGCCGAGAAAAACATTGAACGGAGGCGTCCCCTCGAGCGTGACCGTGCGGCCGGCCGGCAGCGTCTCGTAGAGCAGGCGATTATGGGCATCGCGCACGTCCGCCCAGGACTCCGCCGTTGTCTGCAAAACCAGGCGTGCCTTCGGCGGCATGGCTGACGGCGTTGGCGTTGGCGCCTGCACGACCTTGGGCTCGACCGGCGGCTGCGGTTTGACGGCCGCGCCGGCCAGTGCCGGCGGCGCCTGCGCCGCAGACGCTGCGACCGGCGCCGGCGCCTCGGTAACGGACTGATTTGGCGGCAGGCTTGCCTCCGCCGCACCAGGGGCGGCCGGCGCTGGCGACGCGCCTGGCGCCATCGATGTCGTCGCCACTAACGGGTCCTTGGCCTGACCGAACCACCACGCCGCCGCCAGTCCCAAGACGGCCACGACGACGGCGACGGTCGCGATTTGCATCTTTTGATCCGCGCTAGTCAGCTCTGGCGGCGGTGCCGATATTGGCGGCTCAAGCTCGCTTGCGGCCGGTGCGGCGAGGCGATTGTAGCTCTCCACGATCTCGCCGGCCGGCAGACCCACGAGTTGGGCGTAGGCGCGAAGGTAACCCCGCACGTACGTCGGGCCTGGCAGGCGCTCATAGTCGTTTGCCTCGAGCGCGACGATCTGTTTGGGCGAGAGACGCAGCGTCTTGGCGATGTCTTCCGCCGACAGGCGCTGCGCGACGCGCGCCTGCTGCAGGCGTTCGCCCGGACCGGCGTTGACAACTTTCGGCGGCAGCTGCTCGTGCATGATCTAACGTGTCCGCTGACCGGTGAGCTCGCGCTTGAGCTGCTCGGTTTCCGGAGAATCCGGGAACTTGCCGCGCAAGCGCACCGCGTAGCTCGCCGCGGCGTCATTGTTCTTGAGGGCGCGCTCGACGTAATAGGCAAGCAGCAGGGCCTCGGGCGTATCCTGGCCCACCTCGTAGTAGCGGTCGATGAAGCCGCGCGCGGCGAAGGTACGTCCCGAGTCGTAACTGATCTTTGCCATGTGGTATAGCGCGCCCGGCAGGCGCGGATTGAGCTTGAGCGCATCGCGGAAGTACTTCTCCGCGGCTGCCGGCGAGGGCTTACGCATCAGGCACACGCCGGCGTTGAGCAGCGCCTCGGCGGCACCGTTGTAGGTCGGATCGGCCGCGGCCCTGTCAAGATGCTTCACGCCCTCGTCGATGTTCCCGCGGTCACACAGGTAGGCGCCAAAATTGTGATTGACCGATGGATTCTTCGGCGCCTCGTCGAGCGCCTTGCGGAAATGCCGGTCAGCCTGCTCATACTGCTTGAGCCGCCACTGGATGACTGCCATGACATTGTTCACCTGCGGGTCATCCGGGCTCACGGTGAGCGTCTTCTCGAGCCGCTCCTTCGCGGCCGCCAGGTTATTGCGCTCCAGGTAGGCGATCGCGAGCTGCAGGTCAGTCTGCACCAAACGCTGCTTGCGCGCTTCCTCCGCTTCGCGCTCGGCAGGGCTCGCGCAGGCGCCGAGCAACGCTACCAGCGCCAGGGTTACGCCGCGTCGCCACGTACCGGGTTTCACCGCGTGCTCACACGTTGCGCCAGGCGCGCCTGCCGGCGAGTGCGGTCCTCGACCCGCCCCGCCAGCTGGCCGCATGCCGCATCGATGTCGTCGCCGCGCGTCTTGCGCGTGATCGTCGTGAGACCCGCGCGCATCAGGATGTCGCGGAACCGGGCGAGGCGGTCATGTGGGGAGCGCGCGTAGCGTCCCTGCGGAAATGGATTGAAAGGAATGAGATTGACCTTCGACGGCACGTCGGCCAGCAGCCCGACCAGCTCGTGCGCGTGGCGGGCGCTGTCGTTCACGCCATCCAGCATGACGTACTCAAAGGTGATGCGCCGGTGCGGCTGGTTCTCGACATAGCGCCGGCACGCGGCGAGCAGCTCGGCGATCGGATACTTGCGGTTGAGCGGCACCAGCTCGTCGCGCAGGGCGTCGTTCGTCGCGTGCAGCGACACCGCGAGGCTCACCGGGCATTCCTCGCGCAGGCGGTCGATCATTGGCACGAGCCCAGCAGTGCTCAGGGTAACGCGGCGGCGCGACAACCCGTAGGCGAAGTCATCCAACATCACGCGCATGGCGGTCACCACGTTGTCGTAGTTGAGCAGCGGCTCGCCCATGCCCATGAACACGACGTTGGTGATCTTGCGTTCGCCTTTTGCGCCCCGGCCGAGCGCGGCGGCGGCAAGCCACAGCTGCGCCACGATCTCACCGGACGTCAGATTGCGATTGAATCCCTGGTGGCCGGTGGAGCAGAAACTGCAGTTCAGGACGCAACCCACTTGCGACGACACGCACAGGGTGCCGCGGTCGGTCTCCGGAATGAACACCGTCTCGACGCCATTGCCGTCGGCGAGCCGCACCAACCACTTGCGCGTGCCGTCGGCGGCCTGTTGCTCCTGGGCCAACTCCGGCATTTGCAGCGTGGCGGTCTCGGCCAGGCGCGCGCGCAATGCCTTGCTCAGGTTGGTCATCGCGTCAAAATCGCTGGCGCCGTACTGATGCAGCCACTGCATCACCTGACTCGCGCGAAACGACTTCTCTCCGAGCGCCTCGAAAAAGCGTTCCAGACCATCGCGGTCGAGCTCCAGGAGATTGGTCTTATCGGTCATCTGGGTTGGTCTGCCGCCACCGCTGGCCGGCCGGCTGGGTGTGGACAACTGGCGGTAATCACGGGCTTTTTCAACCCGCGCTCGGGCCAATAGTTTAGCGGCTCGGGCCGCCGCGAACAATTGCCACGACCCGGCAGGAGAAGCCTTGGCGCGGACACTCAGCCTTCGTGTTCGTCCGCCCAGGCCATCTGAATGGCCTCCAGGATCTTCTCCCCGGAGCGATCGGGCTGGTCATCGAAATCCGGCAGGGCGAGCACCCACGCGTGCAGATCCGTGAAGCGCACCGCCATTGGATCCACCTCCGGGTGCGCTTCGGCCAGACGAATGGCTATCTCACGGGTGTCGGTCCATTTCAAACCCATCTGTTCCTCCTGGCGCCCCTGTGGCTTGGTCAAGCGCTCGATCGGCGACGGGCGCAGGCCGCCGGCACGAGCGGTGGTGGCATCGGCGCCACTGCCACCCGGGGTGCGCACAAAACGCCGCGCCACCGCGGCGGCTAGTGTTTTTCCGAGGCCAGGTTGATCGTGTAACGCGGTATCTCGACGACGAGATCGACTTGCCCGACTCGGGCCTGGCAGGACAGCCGTGACTCGGGCTCCAGACCCCAGGCCTTGTCGAGCAGGTCTTCTTCCTTTTCTTCCGCCGGGGCCAGACTGTCAAAACCCTCACGAATAATCACGTGACAGGTCGTGCAGGCGCAGGATTTCTCGCAGGCGTGCTCGATCGCGATTCCCGCGCCGAGCGCCGCGTCGCAGATACTGACGCCGGGCTCGACGTCGATGGTCTTGCCCTGCGGGCACACTTCCGGATGCGGCAGAAACCTGATCTGGGTCATGGGCTCGGGCCGCCGCTACGCCTTGGATCCAAACTCATCGAGACGGTGACCCGCCAGCGCCTTGCGCACGTTGGCATCCATGCGCCGTTGCGCGAAATCGCGCGTCGCCTGCTCCAGTAACTCCGCTGCCCGGCGGATCGCGCGCGTGTCGGCTCCGGCCCGCGCACGGCGCAGCTCCTGCATGCGCGTGTCGATCGCCGCACGCTCCTCGATGCTCAGCAGCACGGCGTCGGCGTCGAGCGCCGCTGCCACGGCATTCAGCAGGCGATCGGCCTCCACCTGCTGCTCGCGCAGCGCGCGCGCCGCCTCGTCCTCGCGCGCATGATCGATCGAGTCGCGCAGCATCTGCTCGATCTCCTGGTCGGTCAGCCCATAGGACGGCTTGATCGTGACATGACTTTCCACGCCGGTCGTCTGCTCGCGCGCCGATACATTGAGCAGGCCGTCGGCATCGACCTGAAACGAGACTCGAATGCGCGCCGCGCCGGCCGCCATCGGCGGGATGCCGCGCAGCTCGAAGCGCGCCAGCGATCGGCAGTCGCTCACCAGCTCGCGCTCGCCCTGCACCACGTGCACCAGCAGTGCCGTCTGTCCGTCCTTGTAGGTCGTAAAGTCCTGGGCCTTGGCGGTCGGGATCGTGGTGTTGCGTGGAATGATCTTCTCGACCAGCCCGCCCATGATCTCGATGCCGAGCGACAGCGGGATGACGTCGAGCAGCAACAGGTCTTCGCCGCTGCGGTTGCCGACCAGCACGTCGGCCTGGATGGCGGCGCCGATCGCGACGACCTTGTCCGGGTCGATGTCGGCGAGCGGCTCGCGTCCGAACAATTGCGATACCTTCTCGCGCACGCGCGGGATGCGCGTGGCGCCCCCGACGAGCACAACGCCATCGATCTGCTCGCGCGCCAGTCCCGCGTCGCGAAGCGCGCGGCGGCACGGACCAATGGTCCTGTCGATCAGCGGGTCGATGAGCGCGTTGAGTCCGGCGCGCGTGAGCACACCCTCCCATACGCGACCACCGTCGAGCGTTACTCTCAACTCCGTACGGTCGGACTGCGTGAGCGCTTCCTTCGCGGCCCGCGCATCGCGCGTCAGACGCCGCAGGGTCTTGTGATCGGCGTCATCCGGCACGCCGGCCTCGCGCATCATCCAGGCGGCAATTGCCTGATCCATATCGTCGCCGCCAAGCGCCGAGTCGCCGCCCGTGGCCAGCACCTCGAACACACCCTTGTTCAGGCGCAGGATCGAGATGTCGAATGTGCCGCCGCCCAGATCGTAGACGGCATAGATGCCTTCGGGATTGCGGTCCAGTCCGTAGGCCACCGCCGCCGCCGTCGGCTCGTTCAACAGGCGCAGCACATTGAGCCCGGCGAGGCGGGCGGCGTCCTTGGTTGCCTGCCGCTGCGCGTCGTCGAAGTAGGCCGGAACCGTGATCACGGCGTCGCGCACCTCGCCACCGAGCGACGCCTCGGCACGAAGCTTAAGGGACTTAAGAATTTCCGCGGAGACCTCGACCGGACTGACCGTGCCGGCCGCCGTGCGAATGCGCGGTACTGCCGAGGCGCCACTGGCGAACTGGTAGGGCAGCGATTGACCCAGGCGGCGCACGTCCTCCAGTCCGCGCCCCATGAGCCTTTTGACCGAGGCGATGGTGTTGAGCGGATCCTCGTGCGCCACGGCAATCGCGTCGTATCCCACCACCGGCGACCCCGAGGCCCGGTAATGCACGACCGAGGGCAGCAGGTGGCGGCCCTCGGCATCCGGCAGCGTCTCGGCAAGACCGTGGCGAATCGTCGCCACGAGCGAGTTGGTCGTGCCAAGGTCGATACCGATGGCAAACCGACGCTCATGCGGCGCCGGCGTCTGTCCCGGTTCGCTGATTTGCAGTAATGCCATGCGTGGGGCTTGAGTCTACACCGCCGCGCGCCGGACCCGACAACGCCGGCGGCTCATACCAGCTCTTCTTCCAGCTCGCCCACCTCGCGCAGCAATTTGTCGAGGAACTGCATTTCGCGGATCGCGTTGGTGGCCGGCCGGGGGTCGTCGGTGCCGCGCCCAAGTGCCACGCGGAACTGCTGTGTCTTGTCATCGAGCCGCCGGCGGATGTCATTGGCGAGCTCGGCCAGGCGCTGGTGCGGCTGCGGCGCGCCGCGCACTTCCTCGAGGGCCTCGCGCAGCTCCATCTGCTCCAGCAGAAACTGCGGGTCCATGGCGGTGTCGGTTTCGTCGCGCAGCTCCACACCCGACAGCGTCAGCAGATAGCGGCCGCGCCGGATCGGATCCTTGAGGGTCTGAAAGGCCTCATTGACCAGCGTCGTCCACTGCATGGACAGGCGCCGTTCCTGATCGGAGCCTTGCGCGAACTTGTCGGGATGCACGCGGCGCGCCAGCTCCCGGTAGCGAGCGCTCAACGCCGCCGGATCGATGTCGAATCCGACCGGCAAGCCGAACAGCTCAAAGTAGTTCTTGTTCGCGATATCCGGCACGAGGCCCGAGGAGGTCAGACGCTAAAGCTTTCGCCGCACCCGCAGCTGTTCTTGACGTTCGGGTTGTTGAACTTGAACCCCTCGTTGAGGCCTTCGCGCGAGTAATCGAGCTCGGTCCCATCGAGATAGATGAGGCTCTTCGGATCGATGATCACCTTTACGCCGTGCGACTCGTACACGATGTCCTCGGGCTCAATGCGGTCGGCATACTCGATGACGTACGCTTTGCCCGAGCAACCAGAGTTGCGCACGCCCAGGCGCAGCCCTTCGCCCTTGCCCCGCTGGGTCAGGAACTTGCGGACACGCTCCGCGGCATTTTCCGTCAATGTCACTGCCATAAGAACACTACCCTTGCCGTTGAAGTCCAGAAGCCCTCAGGCGGCGTCGGCCTTCTGTTTTGCCTGGAAATCGGCGATCGCGGCCTTGATCGCATCCTCCGCCAACACCGAACAATGAATCTTGACCGGGGGCAGCGCCAGCTCTTCAGCAATCTGCGTGTTCTTGATCTGCGCGGCCTGCTCCAGTGTCTTGCCCTTCACCCACTCGGTGAGGAGGGAGCTTGATGCAATGGCGCTGCCGCAGCCATAGGTCTTGAACTTGGCGTCCTCAATGATGCCTTGCGCGTTCACCTTGATTTGCAGCTTCATCACGTCGCCGCACGCCGGGGCGCCAACCATCCCCGTACCCACGCGCTGGTCGTTCTTGTCAAACGAGCCGACGTTGCGCGGATTCTCGTAGTGGTCCAGCACCTTGTCACTGTATGCCATTGTCTCTCTCCTGATGCTTAGTCAACCGGAATTCAATGCGCCGCCCATTGGACCTTGCTCAGATCCACACCCTCTTTGTACATCTCCCACAGTGGCGACAGCTCACGCAGCTTGGCGACTTTGTCTTTCACAAGCCTGGCGGTGTAATCGATCTCTTCCTCGGTCGTGAAACGCCCAATCGTGAAGCGGATCGAGCTGTGCGCCAGCTCGTCATTGCGGCCCAGGGCGCGCAGCACATAGGACGGCTCGAGGCTCGCCGACGTACACGCGGAGCCGGAGGACACGGCGATGTCCTTGAGCGCCATGATGAGCGACTCGCCTTCGACAAAATTGAAACTGACATTGAGGTTACCGGCCACGCGGTGCTCTAGATCGCCGTTGACGTAGACCTCCTCCATATCACGCAGTGAGCTGAGCAGCCGGTCGCGCAACATGCGGATACGCTCGGTCTCGGCCGCCATCTCGAGCTTTGCGATCCGGTAGGCCTCGCCCATCCCGACGCACTGATGCGTGGCGAGCGTGCCGGAGCGCATGCCGCGCTCGTGGCCCCCGCCGTGCATCTGCGCTTCGATGCGCACACGCGGCTTGCGCCGCACGTAAAGGGCCCCGATGCCCTTCGGTCCATAGGTCTTGTGCGCCGAAAGCGACATCAGATCGACATTCATGGCGTTGACGTCGATCGCCACCTTGCCGGTGGCCTGGGCCGCGTCGCTATGAAACAGCACACCCTTGGCACGCGTGATCTTGCCGATGGCGGCGAGGTCTTGAATCACGCCGATCTCGTTGTTCACGTGCATCACCGACACGAGAATTGTGTCGGGCCGGATCGCCGCTTCCAGCTTGGCGATGTCGAGCAATCCGTTCGGCTGCGGGTCGAGGTAGGTTACCTCGAAGCCGCGACGCTCGAGCTGGCGGCAGGTGTCGAGCACTGCCTTGTGCTCGGTCTTGCAGGTGATGATGTGCTTGCCCTTCTTGCCGTAGAACTCCGCCACACCTTTGATGGCCAGGTTGTTGGCCTCGGTGGCGCCCGATGTCCAGACGATTTCCTTCGGATCGGCGCCGATCAACGCCGCGACATGACCGCGCGCCTCCTCGACCGCCGCCTCCGCGGTCCAACCGAAGACGTGGGAACGGGAGGCCGGATTCCCGAAAACACCGTCCATCGTCAGGTAGCCGCACATCTTCTCGGCCACGCGCGGATCCACCGGCGTGGTTGCTGAATAGTCAAGATAGATCGGCGTCTTCATCGTTGCTTCGTCCCCTGCACCTCTTGCCTCAACGGGTTCGCCCTAGCCGGCAATTCGCCGCGCCGCTGGGCGCACGCCCGCAATGCCTTTGACCGCGAGCTCAAGATTGTTGGCCTCGGGGCCACCACTGGTAAACACGACCCGCTGCGCCGGGGCGCTGATCCGTTCGGCAACTTGCTCGGGCCCCGTATCGATGACGCTACGCGCCGCCCAACCCAGTCGGTGCACACACCCAAGGGATCGCTGTCATGCTCGCGCAGAGACGACAACATGGCATCGATCACGCGGCCAATGGTGGGTGTGGTCGCGTCGTGATCGAGATGCACCGGCATGGACGCTCGCCCGCTAGTGCCCGCTCAGTGTGCTGCCGCCTGCAGCCGCCCGCGTTGGCGGGTAGCTACTTCCTGCACATGCGGGCGCGCGACGAGGTCGGCGAGCGTGATGCCGCTCAGGAATTCGTAGATTCGGTTGCTCAGATCCTCCCAAAGCTGATGTGTCAGGCACTCGTCATCGGCGTCGCAGTTCTTGTCGCCGCCGCAGCGGCGCGCATCGATGTTCTCGTTGATGGCCACAATGATCTCGGCGACCGATATCTTGGACGGATCCATCGCGAGGTTGTAACCCCCGCCCGGCCCGCGCACGCTGTCGACCAGACCGCTGCGGCGCAGCTTGGCGAACAGCTGCTCGAGGTACGACAAGGAGATTCCCTGGCGGCGGGCGATGTCCGCCAGCGTGGTGGCGCCCTTGTCGTAGTGAAGCGCCAGATCCAGCATCGCAGTTACAGCGTAACGGCCCTTGGTAGTCAGCTTCATGGCTCAGTTCCCGGCATGGTTGACAAGAAGTATCACCAGTTTTGCATACCCGATTGCTTTGGTCAACTATTTTTGGGGTCGTTTTCTGGAATTTCCAGATTTGCGACGTCGAGCTCCGGAAGCTCAAGGTCTACCCGAATGCCGGCCTTGCCCAACGCATCGGACAGCATTTTCAGCCTTTGATCAAGCACGTGCATATGGTCCAACATGCAGTCTATCGCGTGGGCCACCGGATCGGGCATGCCCTCGGCCTGGCCATAGGCTTCAAAACCGATTTTCTTGGCCATGGCCTTGCGCTTCGCAGACCTTGAGTCGTCAGCCGGCGGGATGACTCGGCCAGGAATCCCCACCACGGTGGCGCCGACGGGAACATTCTTTACTACCACCGAGTTCGAACCGATCCGGGCCCCGTCGCCAACCACTATCGGGCCGAGCACCTTGGCACCGGCCCCGATGACAACGTTGTTGCCCAGCGTCGGATGCCGCTTTTCCTTGCGCCACGTCGTGCCGCCGAGCGTCACGCCATGATACAGCGTGCAGTCATCGCCGATCTCCGCGGTTTCGCCGATAACCACCCCCATGCCATGGTCGATGAAGAAGCGCTTGCCGATGCGCGCGCCCGGATGAATCTCGATTCCGGTCAGCCAGCGCGTGGTCTGTGAGATGACGCGCGCCAGCCACCGCAGCCGCCACCGCCAAAGACGGTGTGCGATGCGATGCAGCGCAAGCGCGTGGACCCCCGGATAAGTTGTGAGGACCTCGAATGCATTGCGCGCCGCCGGGTCACGCGCGTAAATGCTGCGCAGGTATTCTTGAAGGCCGGGAAACATGGGGCGATGGTTCGATCAGTAGCCGAGTCATTCTATCAACTTTTTCGCGCCTTGGCCTGCTGCACTGCGGTCAGGACCCCCCGCAGGATGTTGTACTCGTTGGCGTCGAGCTGTGCGCGATTGAACAGGCGCATGAGCCGGCGCATCAACAGACGCGGGTTGGCCGGATCGAGGAACCCGATCTCGACCAGGACGGTTTGCAGGTGCTCGTAGAGCCGGTCGAGATCGGCTGCGGTTACCCCCGGCGCTCGCGCCGCCTCGCCAGGCGCCTGGTCGCGGGCCTTGAGGTACGCGCCGTAGATTTCGTAGGCCAGGACCTGTACGGCGTTGGCAAGGTTAAGTGATGAGTAGTCGGGATTGGCGGCAATGCTGACGACGTACTGGCACCTGTCGAGCTCTTCGTTGGTCAGTCCCGTTCGCTCCTGGCCAAACAGCAACGCGACCGGTGCGGCTGCGGCATCGCTCAGCAATTGGCGTGCGCACTGCGCCGGCGAGAGGCACGGCCATTCGATGCGCCGTTCACGCGCGCTGCTGCCGATGACGCGCACACAATCCCCGATCGCTTCATCGAGCGTCCGACAGATGCGCGCCGCGCCCAGCACGTCCTCGGCGCCGGCGGCCAGCGCCGCCGCTTCAGGGCCGGGAAAGCGCTCGGGCGCGACCAGGTACAGCGTGCGCAGGGCCATGGTCTTCATCGCGCGCGCGGTGGCGCCGATATTGCCGGGATGGGTGGGACGGACCAGAACGATCCGGATGTTATCGAGCGACATGCTGCTATTTTGCCTCACGCCAACCTGGCCGCTACAATGCGGCCCGCCCCACTCCCCTCTTACCGAGCTGGTCTGCTCCCGGAGCTTTCATGCACCCGATGCTCAACACCGCGGTGAAGGCCGCGCGCCGCGCCGGCACGGTGATCATGCGCCATCTCGATCGCCTCGAGCGCCTCACGGTGGAGAGCAAGGGTCGCAAGGACTATGTGAGCGAGGTCGATCGACAGGCCGAGGCCGAGATCCTCCATGTGCTGCGCGCCGCCTACCCGAGCCACGCGATCCTGGCGGAGGAAACCGGCGAACAGAGCGGCGATGATCACCTCTGGATCATCGACCCGCTCGATGGCACGACGAACTTCCTGCACGGCTACCCGCAGTTTGCCGTCTCGATTGCGCTACAATACCGCGGCCGGCTCGAGCAGGCGGTGGTATTCGACCCGCACCGAAACGAGCTGTTCACCGCCACGCGTGGCCAGGGCGCGCAGCTCAATGACCGCCGCATCCGGGTGAGCCGTGTGAGCGAGCTGGACTATGCGCTACTGGGGACCGGCTTTCCGTTCCGATCGACCCAGCACGTCGAGGTCTGGATCAACACCCTGCGCCCGCTGTTGACCGCCGCGAGCGGCATCCGGCGGGCGGGATCGGCGGCCCTGGACCTGGCGCACGTGGCCTGCGGTCGCTTCGACGGCTTCTGGGAATTCGGCCTGAGCCAGTGGGACATGGCCGCGGGGGCCTTGCTCATCCTCGAGGCCGGCGGTCTGGTGAGCGACCTGTCCGGTGGACCGGACTACCTGAAAACCGGCAACATCCTCACCGGCAATCCAAAGATATACGAAGCGATGCTGCGCGAGATCCGACCGCATCTGCCACCGGAGCTTGCCGCGCACCAGGGCGGCCCACCCCGCTGACCCGCCTCGATCAATCTTCGGCAACCGGAGCGAACAGGACCTGCTCGTAGGCGCCGGTGCGCTCCAGCTGCTTGAGCAGGCGCACGCGCTGCGGCGGGCTGTCGCCGTCGTACAGAAAAAACACCTGCTGCGGGTGAAACACGCCGCGCCCGAGCAGCAGCGTGCTCGGGCGATGCTGGGTCTCGACGGCGGGCAACAGCAGGGCTAGCGTCTGTGCGACTCGCACCTCATGGGCGTGCGCCGGCCAGACCGCGACCGGTTTGGCGCGCGGGGCCAGAAGCTCCACGCCCATCTCGTGCGACCGGGCGTCCGCGCTTCTCATCCAGCGCACCACGCCAACGCTCCAGTGCCCCACATCGCTCATGCGCTGAATGCCGAGCGGGTCGCCGACGCGCATGTGCGTCAGCGCCTCACCGTTGCGGGCGAGCAGCAGGCCGTTCGGGCTCAGATCGCGCACCCGCCAACGATCGACGCGCCAGGATTCAGTCGGCGCCGCCGTGATCTGCAGGGCCGGCACGTTTGCCGTCTCAGGGTCGGCAACCGCGCCCGGCTCATCGAGCGCAATGTACACGTGGTCGGCCTCCGCGCCATCGTCTGCAGCCGCCGCATCGGTGTCGGGCGGTATCTGCCGCGGCGCGTCGCTCGGCGAACCCACCGCGACTCCGGAGGGAAGCTGCAACGGTTTCTGCCCGTTGGCAAAGAAGTGCACGGCGCCGAGCCCGGCACAAAGGAAAACCGAGCCGCGGCGCTTTAGCCGCGAGTGCTGGCGGCGCGGTACCAGTGCCCACGCCCGAACTAACCGCCGCAGCAGATCGAGGCAGGCACTGTCGAGACAATCGAGCCCCGCACCCAGGTTACGGGCCGGCTCGCCTTTCTGCAGGCGCGCGACGAAATAATGGATCTGGCGCACCAGCTCGATCGTATTGAGCACCCGCAGCCGATCATCCGCCGGCGGTCGAAGCTCGCGCGGATACGGTGCGGGCGGCGCGTCCGCGCCCAAGTCGATGAGGAAACAACCGACCGGATTGGCCACATCCAGGTCGCGTTGCAGTACCGCCTTTTCCGCCCAGTGCGCGAGGAATCGCATCACCTGCGCGCACTCCCCGTGCGCCAGCCGATATGGACCCGTCAGACCAAGCAGCAGGATCTGCAGGTAACGCTCGCGAATGGTAGCCCGGGTCAGTGGCTCACGCGCCCCATCCACCGGCTCGGATTCGAATCCGGTCGTCTCCGCGTACCGGTACAATGTGTGGATTTCGCGCCACACGCCCGGCGGGTACGGCATGTACGCCTGATAGGAGGCCGCCAGCACCTCGCCGAGGTAGCGCATCGCGCGCTCGCTCGCCACCGGCGCAATGTGCCGGCGGTTCCAGGGCAGCCGAATCCGGGAAAGGTTGTTCAGGCAGCACTTGTAGCCGTACGCCATCTCCATGTGAATCTGGCGCACAAACTCCGCCAGCTGGCGCTTGCGCGGCGGCAGCGGGAACGGTAGATGCAGAATATGGTTTTGCAGGCTGGCGCTGACGGTGTTCACCGCCGAGGCGTGTAGCTCCATCAGCTCGAAACGCGGCTGCGGATCGAGCTCCTGGCGATTGAGGGTATACAGCGATTGATAAATCTCACGCGCCGCCTCGTTGGGGTCGGCGAGCGGCAAGGAATCAAGCCACGCCCGTGCATAGCGCGGATCGGTTTCGGCGAGCCATGCCGACACCCGCTTTTCCGGCACCGTCAGGAGGTAACCGGTCACTCGCAACCTCGTGGGCTCATGAGATTGTGGTTAACTTTCAGCCAATTATAAGTGCTAACTCGGGTATGGTATCGCCGATGCGTCCGCACTCAAAGCGTCAAGTGCCTTTCCCGGTCGGATCGCCGCTGAGAAGGGCGAACGCTCCACTGACGGGGCGCTCGGTCGGGGCACCATGGGGAATCGCGCCGCGGTGCCGAGCCTGTCTTTGCGGCGAGCCAAGGTCCTGTAATTTCTCACAAACCCGACAGCGTGTATCATTTTGCTTCCGTTACGAGGGAGGCTGTATTAATGACCTACGTCGTCACCGAAAACTGCATTCGCTGTAAGTACACCGACTGTGTAGAGGTCTGCCCGGTTGACTGTTTTCACGAAGGTCCAAACTTCCTCGTGATCGACCCGGACGAGTGCATCGACTGCACGCTGTGCGTGCCCGAGTGCCCGGTCAACGCCATATTCGCCGAGGACGATGTGCCCGAGGAGATGAAAGAATTCATCGCCCTCAATGCCGAGCTCGCCAAGAAGTGGCCAGTCATTACGGAAAAGAAACCACCCCCGCCGGACGCCGCGGAGTGGGAGGACAAGCCCGGCAAGCTCAAGTACCTTGAACGCTGACGGCGCAATCGAGCTTGTCCCCTACGCGGACGACCCCTTAGAACGCCTTGCCGAACGCCTGCTCGCCCGTCATCGCCGCGAGCTCGCCGCCGGGGCATCCCTGCCCCGCTCGCCTCGCCTCGATCCAATCGGCGAGCTCGCCGCCGGGGCATCCCTGCCCCGCTCGCCTCGCCTCGATCCAATCGGCGAGCTCGCCGCCGGGGCATCCCTGCCCCGCTCGCCTCGGCTTCCGGACGAAGTCGAGGTCCCCGAGACAGGGACGTCTCGCCCAGGGCCTCGCCTCGACTCCGGGATGGAGTCGAGGGCCACTGTGCAGGGACGCACAGGTTGTGGACTCGATCCAATCGGCGGTTTTTCGGATCTAAGCCGCCACACGGTCCTGCTGCCACACCTGCGCGCGGCGTCGCGACTGCACACCTGCCTGCTGGCATTGACCCGCTCGCACGGGCTCGATGCGATGCTGCCGCCCGCTTGCGCAACGCTGTCAACGTGGGCGCGGCGCTTTTGCGATCCACGGCTGCGCGTGCTGAGCGCGAACGCCCGCGAAGCCAGGTTGCTCGGCGCCTTGCGCGGCTTCCCGCGGTTGCAGGCGCACTACGGCTTGTGGCCGCTCATCGACAGCCTGCTGATGCTGTTCGATGAGCTCACGACCCAGGGCTATCACCCGCCTGAAGATCTGGCGACCTTTCGCGCCCTGCTCGCCAACGGCTACGGCGTCGTTGAAACGCTTGCACCGCTTGCCGACGAAGCCACGCTCGTCCATACCCTGTGGCGCGCCTGGAACGAAGATCTCGCCATCGAGGGCTCGGTCGAGGAACCTCGTGCGGTACAGGATGGATTACGCCGCTCGCTGACGGCATTACCACCGGGCGCGCACGTGCACGTAGCGGGGTTTGCGACGTTCACCCCCCCTGAGCTTGAATGGATCGCGGCACTGCGCGCACGCGGCCAGATCACCGTGCTCCTGCATGGCAATGCCAACGCCCTCGCGGGATTGACCAGCGGCGCGGCGCCGGCACTAAAGCAACTGGGCGTGTGCATCGACGTCCCGGACACCGTCACGGAAGACTACTCCCGCTTCCTCGATCGTGTCTTCGCGCCGTGCCCCGCCTTTCAGGCGCGCGTGACGGAACAGAGGGCGCGTGCGCCACAGAGCCCCGCGGCCGCGCGCCTGCGTCTGCACGTGGCCTCGGATGCCGAGGCCGAAGCGCGCGCCGTCGAGCTGCAGGTGCGGCGCTGGCGCCTGGCGGGCTTGCGAAACATTGGCATCGTGACACACGACCGCCGGCTCGCGCGCCGCGTGCGCGCCCTGCTCGAGCGGGCCAACATCGCGCTCGCGGACAGTGCCGGCTGGGCGCTCTCCACCACCAGTGCCGCCACGGCGCTCAATGCCTGGCTCGAGGCCGTGCAGTCCGACTTTGCGCGCGCGCCGCTGTTAGAGCTGCTGAAGTCCCCGTTCGTAACGCTGGCGCTCGAACCCGCCACGCGGGTGGAGACGGTGCTGGCCTTCGAGCAGAAGGCCGTGCTGGCGCGCCGCGTGAGCAGCGGGCTCGCCCGCTACCGCGCCGCCGTGGCCGATGCCGGCCTGCCGTCCGAAACACTGGGGCGCGTCCGCGCCTTGCTCGATGAGTTGGACCGGGCGTCGCAGCCGTTGCGACCGCTGCTCGGCAAACCCGCCCGGCCGGCGGGTCAGTTTTTTGCGGCGCTCGATGCCAGTCTCGTGGCGCTTGGCTTGCGCACCAGCTACGAACAGGACGAGGCCGGTAGCGCGGTCCTGGAGATGCTCGATGAACTGCGCGCTGCACTGACGGATGCGGCGGTGGCGCTTGATTGGTCGGATTTCTGCACCTGGCTCAGGCGCGAGCTCGAACGGCGACGCTTCCATGCGGCGCCTGCCGCCGATGGTGTCGAGCTCATGGGGCTCGGCGAGAGTGCGCTTAGCCGCTTCGATGCGCTCGTGATCGCGGGCGCCACGCGCGAGCACCTGCCGGCCCCCGTGCCGTTGCCGCCGTTTTTCAACGACAGCGTGCGTGCGCGGCTCGGCCTCTCTCGCACGCGCGTGCACCGGGCGCTCGCGCTGCACCAGTTTCGCGCCCTGCTCGAAAGCGCGCCCCGGGTGCTGATCACACGCCAGGCCGAACGTGACGGTGAAGCGCTCGCGGCCAGCCCCTGGGTTCAGCGCCTGGAGGCGTTTCACACCTACGCCTACGGCGACGCGTTGCGCGATGCCGAGCTCGAGGTGCTGGTGCGGCATCCGGACACCGAGCTGGCGCAACACGCACCGCAACTGCCGGCGCCGGCACCGCCCGCGCGCGTCGCCGCACCGAGGGCACTTATGCCGGATGCGCTGACGGCAAGCGCCCACCAGGCGTTGATCGACTGTCCCTACCAGTTCTTCTGCACCGTGATGCTGCGCCTGCGGCCCATCGAACCGCCACGCGAGGAGCTCGAGAAGTCGGACTACGGTGAGCGTGTGCACCGCATCCTGCACGCGTTTCACAGCGGCGCTCCGGGCCTGCCCGGGCCCTGGCGCGGCCCACTCACCGGCGCGACACGCGCCGAGGCGCGGGCGCTGCTCGTCGAGATCTCGCACGCCGCGTTCCGCACGGACCTCGCACGCAGCGCGCTTGCGCGCGCCTGGCTGAATCGCTGGCTGGCGCAGATCGACGCCTACCTCGACTGGGCGACAGCGCGCGCCGAGCACTGGACGATCAAAGCAACCGAGCTCGAGCGTGCGCGCGTGCTCGCCGACGAATCCGCCGCGATTCTCCTCACCGGACGTCTCGACCGGCTGGAGCGCAGCCCGGACGGCATTGGCATTGTCGACTTCAAGACTGGCGCACTGCCTGACCTCGCACAGCTGCGCACCGCGGAGAACTGCCAGCTCGCGCACTACGCCTTGCTCCTCGAGGAGCCGGTCGTGCAGGTGGCCTATGTCGGACTGCAGGCCGACGGCGTTCGTGATCGCGTGCAGCTCGCGGGCCGCGAGCTCGCGCAGCTCAGCGCGGCTGCCGGCGCGCGCCTGCTCGCGCTCAAGCGCGCTCTCGATGCGGAGGCGCAGTTGCCGGCCTGGGGTGACGCCGAAGTGTGCATGCGCTGCAATGCCTCCGGGCTCTGTCGCCGGGAATACTGGAGCCGCGACCCGCATGCCTGATGCCAGCCCCCCGGGCGCACGCCGTGCCGCGATCTGCCGCCGGTCGGCATCCGGTGCACCGTTGAGCTGAATCCATGTCGCACCCGGCCGCTGCCGCCTCACCCGCCCGCAACGCCGTCGTCCACGCCGACGCCGGCACCGGCAAGACCTGGCTGCTGACGAGCCGGATCATTCGCCTGCTGCTCGACGGGGTTGCGCCCGGCGCGATCCTTGCCATCACGTTCACGCGCAAAGCGGCGGCAGAAATCCAGGAACGGGTGTCGCGGCGCCTGCTCGATCTTGCAGTGGGCGATGAGGAGTCGGTCGGACGGCTGCTCGCCGAGATCGATGCCAGTCGCAGTGCGGCCACACGCGCGCGTGCCCGCGAGCTCTACGAGTTGCTGCTCGACGCCGACCCGCCTTTGCGGGCCACCACGTTTCATGCCTTCTGCCAGGACATCCTGCGCCGTTTCCCGCTGGAGGCCGAGGTGCCGCCCGGCTTTGAGCTGCTGGAGGAGCCAAGCGAGCTGCTCGAGCGCGTGTGGCGCGACTTCGACCGGCACATAACGCTCGAACCCGCGGGTGCGGTCGGCCAGGCCGCCCAGGCCCTGCTGGCGGCCTGCACCAGCCCGCAGGCGTTGCGCGCCACGCTTGCGGATTTCCTGGCGCACCGCAGCGACTGGTGGGCGTACGTGGAGGACCAAGCCGATGCGGTGGCGCACGCGCAATCCCGGTTGGCGCAGCAGCTTGGCATCGCACAGCTGCCGCCGGAAGCCTGGCAACTGCCGGGAGATCTACGCGCCGCCCTGGCCCACTACGCGCAAGCACTGGCACGGCTCGAGGGCAGCACCTTCCAGCAGCGCGCCGACGCCGTGACGGCCGCGCTCGCGACAGGCGGCGATCCCGAGGCGGCGTTCCGTCAGTTATGGCGCACGCTATTCACGCAGCAAGGCACGCTGCGCACTTTCGCCGTCTCGGCCGCCACGCGCAAGCGTCTGGGTGACGCGGCGGCCGCGGAGCTCGCCGAGCTGCACCAGCGTCTCGGCGAGCGGCTGGCGGAGCTGCGCGCGCAAGAGCAGCGCCGCCAGACCTATCGCCTGTCCTGCGCCTGGTACACCTGCGGGCAGTGGCTGCTCGAGCGCTTTCAGCGCCTGAAGGCTGAGAACGGCCTGCTCGACTTCGCCGACCTCGAGTGGTCCACCTATCGCCTGCTGCGGCGCAGCCAACATGCCGAGTGGGTGCAGTATAAGCTCGATCAGCGCATCGATCATCTGCTCATCGATGAGTTCCAGGACACCAACCCGACGCAGTGGCGCCTGCTGCTGCCGCTTCTGGAGGAGATGGCCGCGGGCGGCGCCGAGCGTGCGCGCAGCGTGTTCCTCGTGGGAGATGACAAACAATCGATCTACCGCTTCCGGCGCGCCGAACCCGCCCTGTTCCGCGCCGCCCATCACTGGCTGGCGACGCATATGCAGGCCGAGACCTTCACCCAGCATGTCTCCTGGCGCTCGTCTCCGGCCATCATTGCCTTCGTCAACCTGCTGTTCGCGCGGCGCACCGCGCCGCAGAACGGCGAGGCCGCGGAGGAGACCAGCGGCTTTGCGATTCCGGACTTTCGCACCCACGCCACGCACCATGAGCAGCGCTGCGGCCAAGTGGAGGTGCTGCCGCTCGTGTTCAGCGCCCCAACTGAAGAGGACGCGACAAGCGGCCTGCGCAATCCGCTGACCGCGCCGCGCCGGGTGGCCGAAGACCTGCGCCACCGCGAGGAAGGCAGGCTCATATGCGACCGGATTCGCTCGCTCATCGGGCGCGCCGTGAACGACAACGGAAACGCACGACCGCTCGACTACGGCGACATCGTGATCCTGCTGCGCGACCGCACCCATGCGCCTGCCTACGAGGAGGCGTTGCGCGATGCCGCCATTCCCTATCTCGGCATCGGTCGCGGGGGTCTTGGCGAGGCGCTCGAAGTGTTCGACCTTACTCAGCTGCTGCGCCTGCTGCTCGCACCCTATGACAATCTGGCTCTCGCCACCGTGCTGCGCTCGCCGTTGTGCGGGGCGAGCGAGGCAGATCTGGTCGCGCTCGCGCGCCGCGAGCAGCCGCAGTCCTGGTACGAGCGCCTGCTCGTGCTGGTGAAACAGACGCCCGGCACGCCGGTGGCCCGCATCGCCCAGCAGCTCGTCCGGTGGCGGTCCCTGGTCGATCGCGTGCCGGTGCACGACCTGCTGGATCGGATCTACTTCGAAGCGGACGTGATCGCCCGCTACCGCGCCGCTGCACCCGCGCACCTGCAAGCGCGCGTGGAAGCCAATCTGCGCCGCCTGCTCGAGCTTGCCCTCGAGGTCGGCGCCGGGCGCTACCCGAGCCTTGCCCGTTTCGTACAGCGCCTGGAGGACGCGGCCGCCTCCGAGCGCGACGCCGCGCCGGCGGCACCGGGGGAGCGACGCGTGCGTGTGATGACGATCCATGCGGCCAAGGGTCTGGAGGCCCCGGTCGTATTTCTCGCGAACGCCGCCGCCGATCCGCGCAAGCGCGAGCGCGGGTTGCGCGCCCTGGTGGAGTGGCCAGTCGAAGCCCCGCGCCCGCAGCATGTTCACCTCATTGGCAATCAGGAGTCGCTCGACCCGGTGAGCCGTGCGGCGCTTGACCGCCAGCAGGCCGCGGAGCAGCGCGAGGAGACCAACCTGCTGTACGTGGCGTTGACGCGCGCCAAGCAGTGGCTGTTCGTCTCGGGCGTGGCGCCGGGTGACGAGCGCCGCGACCGCACAGCACGGCGCGGCTGGTACGGCTTCATCGAGGAGCGCCTGCGCGCCGCCCGCGACGACGGCCGTGCGGCGGCCAGCGGGATGCGGATCGAGGAACGCCGTGCGGCCGACGGTGCCGGGCCGTCCAACATCTTCGGCGTGCTGAGCTACGGCGAAGCGCCGAAACAGATGCAACCCGCAGTGTCCGCACCGGCACCGTTGACGGCGATCGACGCGGCGCTCAGCCGGCCATTGGCCAGTCAGATTCCGGCTCCCGCCGCGGACAGCGCGCCGGCGGTCCTTCGGCCCAGCGCCGTCGAGCTTGAATCAACACCGGCCGCCCGCCGCCGCGGCACGATACTGCACCGCATGCTCGAGGAGCTGGTCGCGGGGCAATCGCCGGGCGACGTTCTGGAGCACGTCCGGCGCGACTGGCCGGGGGCGCCGGCGCTCGATCGACTGCTGGCCGAGGCGCGCGCGGTGATCGAGGCACCGGCGCTACGCGCGTTCTTCGATGCGCAGTGCTACGAGGCCGCGCACAACGAGCTGCCGATACTGTACGAGCACAACGGCCAGGCGGTGTACGGCATCGTCGATCGCGTCGTGGTGCGCGCCGAGGAGGTCGCGGTGATCGATTACAAGACGCATGCGCACGCCGAACCCAGCGACATCCCGGTGCTCGCCAGCCGCCATGCTGCCCAGCTGCGCGCGTACGCCGCCGGGGTCGCACGTCTCTGGCCGGGGCGGCGCGTGCGCGCCTGGCTGGTGTTCACCGCGAGCGCCAGTGCGACCGAAATTGCGCTCGAGTAGGCGCGCTCACCCGGCCGCCACCACGCGGTTGCGACCGAGCTCTTTGGCCCGATAGAGCGCCGCATCGGCCAATTGCACCAGCTGCTCGCTTACTGCTCCGCTGGTATTTCCCGACGGGCCGGCGGGAGCGGCCACACCGATGCTCACCGTGACATGCAACGGCGCCGCGCGCAGCCCGAAGCCGTGTCGAGCCACCCGCGCGCGCACGCGCTCGGCGATGGCGAGCCCTTGCGCCAGCGTGGTATTCGGCAACAACAGAATGAACTCCTCGCCGCCGTAGCGCGCCAGCACGTCGGCGGCGCGCAGCTCCTGCGCGAGCAGGCCGGCGATCTCCTTGAGCACGCTGTCACCGGTCTGGTGACCATACTGGTCGTTGATGCGCTTGAAGTGATCGACGTCGACCAGCATGCACACCAGCGGCTCGCCGCTGCGGCGCCAGCGTTCGACCTCGCCTTGCAGGCGGCGTTCGCCGTAGCGTCGATTGGCGACGCCGGTAAGCGCATCAGTCAGGCCGTCGAGCTTGAGGCGCTCCTGGTTGAACTGATTGTCGATTGACAATGCCAGCACCGCGGCCAGATGCTCGAGCAGGTCGGTCGCCGCCTGCGGCGTGAAGTGTGCCGGGTCGGCGCTGCCCTGCGCGAGACAACCGATCAGCCGGCCCTGGAATACGAGCGGCGCGAGCGCCGCCGACTTGAGCGCCGCGCGATGGTGCGGGAAAAAGCGCTGTTGCAGCCGTGGCTCGACCGCCCCCAACCAGGGACGCCAGGGTCGGCGCGGAAACCATTCGCGCAAATCTTGCGGGCTGCACGCCAGGAACGCGCCGGGACGGCAGCCTCGTGCGGCGCTGCCCGTTGCGGACTCCGCCGACAGCGACAGAGAGCCGCGCTCGATTAGGCGGGAGAGCTCGTATTCGGGATCAAGGCACAGAAGCGCGGCGCAATCGACGCGCCGGAACGCGCGCGGCAGCTCGGTAGCGATGGTGTTGGCAACCTCGCGCAGCGAGCGCGCCGCGATGACACGCAGTTCAAGGTCGCGAAACGCCGCCCAGATGTGCTCGTTGTCACGCAGCTGGCGGGTGAACTGCGCCAGCGCATGGGCCGGCGAGGCGGACGTCGCGGATGGCCGTTGGGAAGAATCCAACCGGCGCCAACGCATGGAGGTCCGGGGCTGGCTAGCGCTTGGCCGCGGCCGCGTCGGACTTGATTCCCAGCGCCGCGAGCAGCTGCGCCGCCGGCACGTAACCGCCGACCTTGCGTCCGTCGTCCAGAAAGATCGTCGGCGTGCCGGCGACACCGAGGCTTTGGCCGAGCTTATAGTGCCTTTCGACCGGATTGGCGCAGGTCTTCATGTCGAGCTTGCCCCCGGCCTTGGCGATGCCGACGGCCTTGACGCGATCAGCCGCGCACCACACCGCCACGGAACGGCGGTAGGTTTCGGTGTCGGTGCCACCACGTGGAAACAGCAGGTAGCGCACCTTCACCCCGTTGCGGTTGAGCTCCGGCACGTCGCGATGCAGCGCGGCGCAGTACGGGCAATCCACATCCGTGAATACCGTAATCGTGCGCTTCGTGCTGGTCGGCGCCATCACGATCATGTTGTCCTCGCCCATCTTCTCGAGCGCGTCGTGCGCGACCTTCTCGCGCACCGCCCCGGTCAGGTTCTTCTTGGTGGCGACCTCGACCACATCGCCGAGCAGGATGTACTTGCCATCATTCGAGACGTACAGGACATCGCCCTCGACCTGTAACTCCAGCAGCCCGGGCACCGGCCCGGGTCGCAGCGTGCCGCCCGCCACATCAGGAAAATGCTTGGCCAGTTCGGCTTTGACCCTGGCCAGATCGGGCTCCGCCGCGTGGCTGGCGTTGATCGCGAACAGGGCAAGGGCGGCAAGAGCAATGAGACGAGGCATTTGGAAGTCCGACAGCAGCATTTGGTGGATACAGGGGCCCGTTGCAGGGTGTCCCTGCCATGGGTGGCGCCGGGATCATACCGGGGCATGCCAGCCGGCGCCAGCAGTTACGACCCGACCCGCGGCGCGTCATCTATTAGGACTACTTGTAGCCCATCGGGCCGGGGCGGGCCACGCGCCTGCTCCAAGATAGCCACGCCCCGCGCATCTGCCGCTGGTAACGCAGCATCCGCCGGGCCCCGAACAGGCCCGGCTGCGGTTTGGGCTTCAGCCGAACACGCTGATCGCGGTGCGGTACCACCGTGACGCGACCATTACGTATTCTGGCTTCCCCTTCGCCCCTGCGTCCGCCCCACAGCCCCAAGGTTGTGCCGGTTTCGACTCCCCACCCGGCGCCGACCGTAGCCTATGCTTATTTAAGACAAGTAATTCGCGAGACGGCACTCGCTTCTTGACCTATCGATGGGCTCGGCCGCCAACAACCCCTCGCCTGGGGCCATCCGTGCACGCCTGCGCGCTAGCCTCGCGCGCTTTGCCGTCACCACGACGCGCGGCCGTTACCTGTACCTGTCGCTCAGTTTCATCGCGTTTCTGGCGCTTGCGGCCTGGTTTGGCAAGGTTCAGATCACTGAGGCCGTCACCCAAGGGGTCTCACACAGTAGTGAGCGCCAGCAGATCCGGCGCGCGCTCGACCGCGTGACCGACCACATCTGGAACACCGAGACGACGCTGCAGAGCTATCTGCTGGTGCCGTCGCCGGACAAGCGCGCTAGCGTGGAGGAGCTGTTGGATGGCGCCGAGAACCAGGCCGCGGCGCTATCGCGCCATCCCTGGATCGCCGACCGGGCGACGGTGAGCATCCCGGTGCAGGCGCTGCGTGAGCAACTCGCAACCCTGGCCGAACGGGCGCGCCGCGTCATGACGATTCGCGCCGATCCCGAGCAGCTCTACCCGTCGATGCCGCTGATGCTCGGCAGGATGCTGCCCACGTACAACACCGTCTACGGTGCTGCCACCCTGGCGATGGAGGAAGCCGAAACCGAGCGCAGCGACCCGCTTCAAATCGAGGTCTATCGGCTGTTCTCCGAGGCCCGTCACTATTGGGCAATGATGGTCAATGCCTTTCGTGTCTGGGTGGCCAATCGTTTCGGCATCTTCGGGGTCGAGCCCGAGGCGGGCATGCGCGCACAGGCGCACAACCTCGCCCTGTACTCCGAACGTCTCGACGCCCAGCTCAAGCGCCTGGAGACGCTCGCGCAGCAGAACCGCCTGGGCCTGCAACAGTCCACCTCCCTGGCGATCATGCGCGATGGCTACCGAAGCTGGCTTGACGACTACCGCCGGGTTGCCGCCATCTATACCTCGGAGCGTTGGCGTTCTGATGTGCCGATCGTGCGTGATACGGTTCTGCCGCTGTTCACGCGCTTGTGGGAGACCCTGCGGTCGATCGAAGCCGAGCTCGACGCATTCTCGGCGGAGGACATGTCCATCCTGGTGCGCGCCGCCGACAGCGTATCGGGCTCCATGTGGTTACTGGTGGCAATCGGCGCCGTTATCACCGCGATCGGTAGCTTGCTGTTCGAGTACACGCTGCTGCGACCGATTGCGCGCGTGGCCAGCGCCCTGAAGGCCGAGGCGCAAGGCGAAAGCGGCGTGGCGTTGCCCAAGGCACACACCCACGAGATGCGCGATCTGATCGAGGCCTTCGCGCACATGCGCCAGCAGGTGAGCTCGCGCCAGCTGCGCCTGGCCACCATTCTCGACAATGCCGCCGAGGGTATCATCACCTTCGGGGAAGACGGCAGCATCGAGCAGTTCAATCAGGCGGCCGAGCGCCTGTTCGGGTACAGCGAGGCCGAAACGGTTGGCCGCAACATCAGCCTGCTGCTCGTGCCCGGCGATGGAACTGACCCGGCCGAGTATGCGCATCGTTTCCTCCACCGCGACCTTCCGGCGTTGATCGGCCACGAGGGTGAGGTCACTGGTCGCCATCGCGACGGCACGGTCTTTCCCCTGGCGCTTAAGGTGAGCGCCATGACGCTGGACGGCCGAAGACTGTACACCGCGCTGGTTGCCGACATCAGCGAACGCAAGGCCATGTTGGATCACCTCAAGAAGATGGCCGAGCACGACGGTCTCACCGGGCTGCACAATCGCAGCTACTTTCAGGACGAGCTCGAGCGCACGCTCGAGCTCATCCGACGCGGCGTGGCCGGGCCGAGCGCCCTGCTGTACATCGATCTTGACAACTTCAAGTACGTCAACGACACGCGCGGCCATGCTGCCGGGGATCGTCTGCTGATCGACGTCGCGCAGGTCCTGAGCCGGCGCGCACGCAAGACCGATCTGGTGGCACGCTTCGGCGGGGATGAATTCACCATCCTGTTGAGCACGACCGGCCCCGAGGCGGCCCTGCAGACCGCGGAGTCGTACCGAAAGCGACTCGCGGGCTACGCCTTCAAGCAGGGCGGTGAGCACGTCGACATCGGTTGCTCCGTCGGCGTGGCGCTCATCTCGGAAAGCGCCAGCTCTGCGGCCGAGATCCTGTCGCAAGCCGACCTCGCCTGCCATCTCGCGAAGCGCAGCGGGCGAAACCGCGTTCACCTGTTCCGGCCCGGCGACGCGGAGAAAGTGGCCAGCATGACGCTCGACATGGGCTGGTCGCGACGCATCAAGGAGGCCATCGACCAGAGCCGCTTCGCCATTGCCCGGCAACCACAGGTCGACACGCGCACGCGGCGCGTCGAGTCCTACGAGCTGCTCATCCGCATGCGCGACACCAACAACGATATCATCATGCCAGGCGGCTTCCTGGCCGCGGCCGAGCGTTTCGGCCTGGCCGTCGAGCTCGACCGCTGGATGATCGTGCACGCCATCGCGGCCCTGTCGGAACAACGACGTGAGACGCTGGAGATCCGGTACGCCATCAATCTGTCTGGCCAGAGCCTGGCCGACCTCGGGCTGTGCGATCTCATCCAGTGCGAGCTTGCACGCACGGCGATCCCGCCAACGGCCTTGACGTTCGAGATCACCGAAACGGCCGCGATTGCCGACATGACGCTGGCGCAGACCTTCCTGGGCCGGCTGCGCGCCATTGGGTGCCGCACCGCCTTGGATGACTTCGGCTCGGGCATGTCATCCTTCGCCTATCTTCGCGACCTGCCGGTCGACCTCGTCAAGATCGACGGGCGCTTCGTCAAGCACCTGGCGCACAGCACCGTCGATCAGGCCATGGTCAAGGCCATGAACGAGATCGCCCACGCGCTGGGCAAGAAGACCGTCGCCGAGTTCGTCGAGGACGAGGAAAGCTTTGCCCTGCTCGCGCGCTTCGGGGTCGACTATGCGCAGGGCTACCATCTCGGCCGCCCGGAGATCGTGTGGCCGGCGGCAATGGTCGATTGGGCGCAAGCCGCAGACGCGGCACCGCGCTGCGGCGTGTCCGGCTAGTGGCGGTGCGCGCCACGGGCGGCGAACCGTCGCCGCGCTGCCCCACACTACCGCACGCCCATGCCGATCTCCGAAAGCGCCGCGATGGCTTACAGGCGCGCCCGCACGATCGCGCCGACCTCCGCGTCGCTCAAGGCGATCGGATTGGTCTTCATGCTGGAACCGCGCGCGCCGGCCACAAGGCGCGCGATATCGCTCTCCACGACGCCGTAGCCGCCGAGCGTCGGGATCTTCAAGCGCGCGGTCCACTCGTAGAGCACGCGCACGAGGCTGTCACACGCCGCCTCGCGGTCTGGCGGCGCCGTCTCGTCGAGGAGTTGACCGGCGGCGGCATACTTGGCGAGCGCGGGATTCTCCGGATCGCGTGCGCGCAGGGCGCGGATGTTAACCTCGGTAGCGGCAGCCACCAGGGTCCCGCACACGATGCCATGCGGAATCGGGAAGAACGCTCCCAGCGGCGAGGCCAGACCGTGCACCGAACCGAGGCCGGCCTGCGCCAGCGTAATGCCGGATAACAACGCGGCGTATGCCATCGCCGCGCGCCCCTCGCGCGCCGGCTCGCTTTCACCCCCGCGCCAGGCATCCAGAAAACCGTGCGCGACCGCACGCATCCCGCTCAGCGCCAGTGCATCGGTGAAGGCGCTGGCATTGCTCGATACATAGGACTCCAGCAGCTGGGTAAAGGCATCCATGCCGTTGGCGGCGATCAGCTCCGGCGGGCAGTGGAGGAGGAAATCCGGGTCGACGATGGCGACCTGCGCGACGAGCGCGTCGTGGCGGAACGATTTCTTGAAACCACCAGTGCCCTGCACGCTCAACACCGCGTTCTTGGTCGCCTCGCTGCCGGTACCGGCCGTGGTCGGCACCGCAATGAACGGCGTGGACGGCCCACAGTACGGAAGGTCGCGCCCTACCCCTTCCAGATGGTCCATGACGGAGTTGCCGTGCGGCAGCAGCCCCGCGATCGACTTCGCCGCATCGAGCACACTCCCCCCGCCGATGCCGATCACCACCTCGATGCCGCGGCCCCGGTGCGCGGCTACCGCGCGATCGACGAGCTCGGGCGAGGGCTCGCCTTCGACTGTGACGTGCTCGAAGCGCACGCCCCGCTCGTTCAGGCCCGCGACCACCCCGTCCCAGAGGCCGGCGGCGCGCAGGAACCGCGCGCCCGTGACCAGCAGTGCCTGCCGGCCGTATTCGCCCGCCAGTTCCGGCAGACGCACAAAGCTGCCGGCACCGAACACGATGCGCGGCAAGCGCGCTACCGTGAACGCCGCCGGTGCCAAGAACGTCATCGCGGGAAGAGGCCCCGGTAGGACACGCCCTGACGCGGTACTGCCATCCAGTCGGCCACCGTGTCGCGCCACTGGAGATAGTGCGCCGTGCCCTTGTGCGCTGCCGCATCCTCGGCGCTGGCGTAGGCTTCGTAAAGCACAAAGCGCGTGGGATCCTCGGCGAGCTGCAGGACGTCGAAGCGGCGGTTGCCCGGCTCACGCACCGAGGCCTCGTGATTGAGGCGCGTCGCCTCGATGAACTCCGCCACGTGCTCGGGTTTGACCTGGATGTGGACGAGGGTGACGTGCATCGCCTCAGCTCCCAAGGGTCTATGGGGACAAGTGCCTGCGCATGAACGCGGCGGCACGCTGGATGGCGTCCTTCGACGCCAGGTCATCGGCGAAGGTGCGCACGTTTTCCGGCCGGAAGTCGAAACCCCGGCCCACGCCCGGATATACGACATAGGTGACGGACCGGCCCCGACGCTGCAGGGTGTCGACCGAGGTGTCGATCACGCGCTTGCGGTGGTACTGCTCGTGCTCGCCGACAAACACCAGGGTTGGCAGCTCCAGCCTGTCGATTTCCGGGGCAAACTGGTAGACCTGCATCGGCTCCGGCGCATTGGGATCCTGCCACACCGGATAATAAGACACGTAGCAGGCCAGATCCTTCGCCTGGCGCCCCTTGGTCACTGCAAGCTTGAGTGTGTAGTAGCCGCCCCGGGTGTGGGAATAGGCGCAGACCTTCTTCCCGGAAATGTCCGGCAGCTTGAGCATCGCGTCGAGCCCCTTGTTCAGGTCCTCTTCAAGCTCGTAGTCGTGCTCGTTCGGCATCGGCGCAATGAAGCGCCCGGTGTACAGATCGGGCGCAAAAACCACGAATCCGCGCGCAGCGAGCCGCGTGGCGTGCAGGGTCACCAGATCATCGACACCGCGGCGGCCGTGCACGAACAACACGCCCGGATGTTTCTTCCCGTCCTTGGGCCGAATCAGCTTCACCGGGACCTCGACATCGCCGTTGCGATAGGACAACGTCCGTGTCTCGACCGGGAAATTCGTCACTGCCGCGAGCTGGCCGCGCGCCCACCATGCTTCGTCCCACCACCAGCTGTCGCGCGCCGACCCGGCTGACTGCGCTGCCGTCGCGAACGGAATAAACAATAACACCCACGAAACAATTCGAGCAGTCATGTTTGTGTCTCCGTATCGAGATGCGGCATGCGCCTCAGGAGGTCTGCTTGCGCCGCCGCGGATGCGGCGCGACACGCTGACTCTCGAACAACACGAGGAACAACGCAAGCGCCAATGGTCCGACCACCAAACCAAAAAAACCGAACGCCAGCAGACCGCCAAGCGCACCCAGCATCATTACCGAAAGGGGCAGACCGGTCGCGCCACTGATCAGCAGCGGTCGCAAGATGCTGTCGATGCCGCCCACCACGACCGCCCCCCAGACGAGCAAGGCAATGCCGAATGCCGTCTCGCCGGTCAGCAGGAGGTAGACCGCGGCCGGAAGCCAGATCAACATTGTCCCCACGACCGGGATAAACGCCGCGATGAAGGTCAGTGCACCCAGGAGCACAACGGACGGCAACCCCGCCACCCAGTAGCCTAGGGCGGCCAGCAACGACTGGACGGCGGCGGTAACCAGTACGCCGGAAACGACCGCGGCCACGACGTTGGCGATGGTGTCGCGCACTTGCGTCTTGACCGCACCGGTCAAAGGCATTACCGACCAGAAGGCGCGCTCCGCGCGCTCACCGTCGCGATACACAAAGAATAGCGCCACTACGATCAGCAGCAACTGAAACAGGAACACGAAAAGGTTCTTGATGATCGACCCGATCGAACCGAGCAGCCACTCCAGAGTTGACTGGACCGCCTTGCCGACCGCTGCTTTCAGATTGATGTCGGCCAACCCGGCGAGCTCCGTGGCGCGCGCAACCCAGGGAGCCACCGCAGGATGGCGCAGCGTCTCTTCGATTACGCCGCTGTTGCTTTCCTTCAGTCCCGCGCTGATCAGCTTTTGTGCCTGCGCGACGTCCTGGACCAACAGGCCAAGGACCACGGTCATCGGCACCACCAGCAGCAGGAAGACTCCGGCTGTCATCAGGCCGGCCGCGGTGCCGGGGTGGGCCGCAAGCCGCGATCTCAAACGTCGATGCAGCGGGAAGGTGGCAAGCGCGATGACGATTGCCCACCCGATCGCCTGTAAGAAAGGACCGAGGATGACGAAGACGAGATAAAGTCCGCCCAGCATCGCGGTGTAGGCGAACAACGTGACCAGCAACTTACGATCCATGGCCGTGTATTCTGCGGGGTTAAATGTGGCGCAGCAACCCGCGGCGAACGCGTTGCCATGTACGACACAGCCCGCGCGCAGCGGGCTGTGTTGATCGATGTGTGGCGCGCCCGGAGAGATTCGAACTCCCGACCGCCTGGTTCGTAGCCAGGTACTCTATCCAGCTGAGCTACGGGCGCGTGGGGCGCAGATTATACAGAAGTGGGGGAAAAATCGAACTGCGTGCGCCGTTCGCAGTTGTTGTAGCGAGTGCAGGGCGAGGCCGGTTCGGTGCACACCGCGCTTGGCGACGTTCACGCATCCTCATACCGCAGGATTCTCGGCCTTGGGGTTGGAATTCACCGCCTGTGCTGTCCCCGCACTGAAGCGCCTTCAACCAAGGCTCTTCGGTTTAGGAGCTGGCGGAGAGAGAGGGATTCGAACCCTCGATACGCTTTTGGCGTATACACCCTTAGCAGGGGTGCGCCTTCGACCAGCTCGGCCATCTCTCCATGTCGAATGCGCCCGCAAGCATACCCGCCCGCGGTAGCCCCCGTAAAGCGGAAGGGCTCAGTTGCCTTGGTCGGCGATCTTCGGTTCGTGAGTGGTTCCGTTCTCGCGCTCCTTCTTGATGCGTTCGTAGATTTCTTCGCGATGAACCGGAACGTTCTTCGGGGCATTCACGCCTATCCGTACTTGGTTGCCCTTGATACCAAGCACAGTGACCTGCACATCGTCACCGATGTTGAGGGTCTCTCCGATGCGTCGAGTCAATATCAGCATTGCGCTGCACTCCAGATGTCGTCCGTTGCAAGAACCACTTCCCTATCCCTTTACCCCAGTCCCACCCCTGGTCAACTGGCTCCCAATTACCCTATGCGTCACAGGCCGTCAAATCACCTGCCGCCTGGCGGCAGGGGAAGGCGCGTCGGCTGCGACTCCATAACCCCAGCTTACGCTAACCGGCGGATAACACAAGGAAATCGTATTCCTCCATGCGCGACCGGCACGCCCCGCCGGGCGTAAGCTGCAGCTTCTATGCCACGGCAGTGGCCATCAGGCCGCTTTTTCGAGCCCGAACGCCGCGTGCAGCGCGCGCACGCCCAGCTCCAGATACTTCTCGTCGACCACCACGGACACCTTGATCTCGGAGGTCGAAATCATCTGGATGTTGATTCCCTCATCGGCAAGGGCCTGAAACATCTTGCTCGCAATGCCAGCATGCGAGCGCATCCCGACGCCGACCACCGAAATCTTGGCGATCTTGTCGTCCCCGGTGGCTTCGCGCGCGTGAAGCTCCTTTCCAACCGCGCGCAGAATGTCGAGCGCCTTCTTGTAGTCGCTGCGGTGCACTGTGAAAGTGAAGTCGGTGAGCCCGTCGGCGCCCACGTTCTGCACGATCATGTCAACATTGATGTTGGCCTTGCCGACGTCGCCCAGTATCCGCGCCGCGATGCCGGGCTTGTCGGGCACGCCGCGCAGGACCAGCTTTGCCTCGTCGCGATTGAAAGCGATTCCGGAAATCAGCGGTGCTTCCATTTCTTTTTCCTCGTACGTGATGAGCGTGCCGGGACCTTCCTCGAAGGACGACAGCACGCGCAAGGGGACCTTGTATTTTCCGGCAAACTCCACGGAGCGGATCTGCAGGACCTTCGAACCGAGACTCGCCATCTCCAGCATCTCCTCAAAGGTGATGCGATCGAGACGCCGCGCTTGCGGCACGACGCGTGGATCGGTCGTATACACGCCGTCCACATCCGTATAGATCTGGCACTCGTCGGCCTTGAGCGCGGCGGCGAGCGCCACACCGGTCGTGTCGGAGCCGCCGCGGCCGAGCGTGGTGATGTTGCCGGCCTCGTCGACGCCCTGGAACCCGGCAACCACCACAACGCGACCGTTCCGCAAGTCCTCGCGGATGCGCTGCTCGTCGATCTTGACGATGCGCGCCTTGCCAAACGCGCTGTCGGTCAGAATGTGTACCTGCTGCCCGGTGTACGAGCGCGCCGGCATGCCGATTCTCTCGAGCGCCATCGCCAGCAGCGCGATCGTTTGCTGCTCGCCGGTCGCGAGTAGCACATCGAGCTCACGCGCGGGGGGCTCGGCATTCACGCTCTTGGCAAGCTTGATGAGCGAGTCAGTGACCCCGCTCATGGCCGAGACCACCACGACGATATCGTTGCCCTCGCGGCGCCACCGGGCCACACGCTCCGCGACCGCCTGGATGCGCTCCGGTGTCCCGACGGACGTGCCCCCGTACTTCTGCACGATCAAGGCCATTGGTTCGAATTGGTTGCGATGGATAAAGGGCGCAGATTTAACCCGCTTTTTCTCCGGCAGTAAACAGCCGGGCCCGCGCCGCGTCAGCCGAGCTGCTGCTCGACCCAGGCGGGCAACGCCGACAGCGCGGCGTCGAGCTCCGTTGGATCGTTGCCTCCCGCTTGTGCCATGTCCGGCCGGCCGCCGCCTTTGCCGCCGACGCGCTTGGCGACCTGGTTAACGAGCGGGCCGGCCTGAATGCGGTCGGTGAGCTCCTTGGTCACACCGGCGATCAGGGTCACTTTGCTGTCCGCCACCGATGCCAGCACAATGGCGGCCGGCGCGAGCTTGTCCTTCAGGCGGTCGACCGCCTCGCGCAGGCCCTTGGCGTCGGCGCCATCCATACGCGCCGCTACCACCTTTACGCCCTTGACTTCCTTGGCCTGCGAGGCGACGTCGCTCGATTCGCCACGCGCGAGCTTGCCGCGCAGCTGCTCGAGCTCCTTTTCGAGCTGTTTAACGCGCGCCTGCAGCTGCTCGACCCTGCGCGGCGCGTCGTCCGGCGTGCCGCGCACGGCCTCGGCCACGGCGCGCAGCTTGGTCTCGCGGTCTCTGAGGTAGGCGAGCACGCCCGGCCCGGTCACGGCCTCCACACGCCGCACGCCGGAGGCCACGCCACTCTCGGAGACGATCTTGAACAACCCGATGTCGCCGCTGCGGCGCACGTGCGTGCCGCCGCACAGTTCTACCGAGTCGCCGATGTTCAGCACCCGCACCTTGGCCCCGTATTTTTCGCCGAACAGGGCCATCGCCCCTTGCGCCAGCGCTTCGTCCATGCTCATGACGCGCGCACGGGTTTCCTCGTTGCGCAGGATCTGCTCGTTGACGCGCCGCTCGACCTCGGCGATCTGCTCGGGCGTGAGGGGCGCGAAGTGCGAGAAATCGAAACGCGTGTGATGCTCGTCGACGAGCGACCCCTTCTGCTGCACATGCGGCCCCAACACGTCGCGCAGCGCCTTGTGCAAGAGGTGCGTGGCAGAATGGTTGAGCATGGTGGCGCGGCGCAGATTCGCATCGACCTCGGCGCTCACGCGGTCGCCCACGCGCAGCGTGCCCCGCTCGAGACGGCCCTTGTGCACGAACACCTGCCCGACCTTTTGCGTGTCCTCGACGCGGAACAGCGCCGCCCCCGCCCGCAGCACGCCGCGATCGCCCACCTGCCCTCCCGATTCGGCATAAAACGGCGTGCGGTCGAGCACGACATGACCGGCCTCGCCTTCCGTCAGGCTGTCGGTGCGGGCGAGGTCGGCGGCGCGCGTGATCTGCAACACCTGGCCCTCGTCACTCAGCCGCTCATAGCCCGTGAACTGCGTGGGCTGATCCACCGCGAGCGCGCTGATTTCCGCGGTCTTGAAGCTGCTCGCGGCCCGCGCGCGCTCGCGCTGCGCCTGCATCTCGCGCTCGAAGCCGGCCATGTCGAGCTTGAGGTTGCGCTCCATCGCCACATCGCGCGTGAGGTCGACCGGAAACCCGTACGTATCGTACAGCTTGAAGATGGTCTCGCCGCTGATGGTGTCGCCGCTGAGCGCCGCAATGTCCTCTTCCAAGATTCTGAGCCCCTGCTCGAGTGTCTCGTTGAAACGCTCCTCCTCCTGCCGCAGAACCTGCTCGACCTGCGCGCGCGCCTTTACCAGCTCGGGATAGGCGTCGCCCATCTGCTCGCACAGCGGCCCGACCAGCTTGTAAAAAAAGGTATCGCGCGCGCCGAGCCGATGCCCGTGCCGGATGGCGCGGCGCACAATACGCCGCAGCACGTATCCGCGACCCTCATTGGACGGCAGCACGCCGTCGGTGATCAGAAAGGCGGCGGCGCGGATGTGGTCGGCCACGACGTTGAGCGAGTGGCTCTGCCGATCGCTGGCGCCGGTGATGTCAGCGGCGGCATGGATCAGCGCCTGGAACAGATCGATCTGGTAGTTGCTGTGCACCCCCTGCATGACCGCGGCGATGCGCTCGAGCCCCATGCCAGTATCGACCGAGGGTTTCGGCAGCGGCGTGAGCCTGCCCTTGACGTCGCGGTTGAACTGCATGAACACCAGATTCCAGATCTCGACGTAACGATCCCCGTCCTCGTCCGGACTGCCCGGCGGGCCGCCCGGTATATGCTCACCGTGGTCGTAAAAGATCTCGGAACAAGGCCCGCACGGGCCGGTGTCGCCCATTTGCCAGAAATTGGACTTCTCGCCGAGCCGCGCGAAGCGCTTTGGGTCGACCTTGAGCTCCTTCAGCCAGATGTCGGCGGCCTCGTCGTCGTCGGTGTAGACGGTGACCCACAACCGCTGCGCAGGCAGACCCATTTCCTTGGTCAGGAACTCCCAGGCGTAGCCGATCGCCTCGCGCTTGAAGTAGTCGCCGAAGCTGAAGTTGCCCAGCATCTCGAAAAAGGTATGGTGGCGCGCCGTGTAACCGACGTTCTCGAGGTCGTTGTGCTTGCCGCCGGCGCGCACGCAGCGCTGCGCGCTCACCGCCCGCACATAAGCGCGCCGCTCGGCGCCAAGGAACACGTCCTTGAACTGCACCATGCCGGCGTTGGTGAAAAGCAGGGTCGGATCGTTGGCCGGAACGAGGGAGCTGGAGGGAACGATGGTATGGCCGTTGCGCTCGAAATACTCGAGGAAACGGCGGCGGATCTCGTTGCTCTTCATGGTGACAACTCAGTCGCTGTCGCGCGGCCCCAATACCTGTTGAATCTGGTCGAACGTGAACCCGCGGTACTGCAGAAATTTCGCCTGCCGCGCGCGTTCCGCGTACGAGCGTGGCCGACCGGCACCAAACCGCTTGCGCCGCACCCGCTCAATATCCTGCATCCACTCGCGCGAACGCGCATCGAGCACCGCCTCGATGGCGCCCTCTTCGATGCCCTTCTGCTCGAGCTCCTTCTGAATGCGCACCGGCCCGTAACCGCGGCTGCGGCGCGCGCGCGCCAGACTCTCGGCGAAACGCGTATCGGACACGAGCCGCTCGACGGCCAGTTGCGCGACAACCTGCCGCGCCAAGCTCGCCTCGCAACCCTGGTCGATCAGCTTGGACTCGAGCTCGGCGCGGCTGTGTTCCCGGCGTGCCAGCCATCGAAGCACCAGGGCGCGCGCGGCGGGTACGTCGATTTCCGGCGCGCCGCCACGGGCTGTTCGCCGGCGAGTCAGGCCTCGGCCTCCTCCGGCATCGGTTCGTCGGTCTCGACCGCCGTGCCGCCCGCGCGTACGGCCTTGGCGCGCACCTCTTTCTCGATCTCGGCGGCGATGTCCGGGTGCTCCTTGAGGAACACACGCGCGTTGTCCTTGCCCTGGCCGATGCGGTCCTTCTTGTAGCTGAACCAGGCGCCGGATTTCTCGATGATGTCGTGCGCCACGCCGATGTCGATGAGCTCGCCCTCCTTGGAGATGCCCTCGTCGTAGAGGATATCGAACTCGCACTGCCGAAACGGCGGCGCCAGCTTGTTCTTCACGACCTTCACGCGCGTCTGGTTGCCGATGACCTCCTCGCCCTTCTTGATCGCGCCGATGCGGCGGATGTCGAGGCGCATGGAGGCGTAGAACTTGAGCGCGTTGCCGCCGGTGGTGGTCTCGGGGTTGCCGAACATGACACCGATCTTCATGCGGATCTGGTTGATGAAGATGACGAGCGTGTTGGAGCGCTTGATGTTGGCGGTGAGCTTTCTGAGCGCCTGGCTCATGAGGCGCGCCTGCAACCCCATGTGCGAGTCGCCCATCTCGCCCTCGATCTCGGCTTTGGGCGTGAGCGCCGCGACCGAGTCCACCACCACCACGTCGACGCTGCCCGAACGCACCAGCATGTCGGCAATCTCGAGCGCCTGCTCGCCGGAATCGGGCTGCGACACCAGCAGGTCGTCGATGTTGACGCCGAGCTTCTTGGCGTACTGCGGGTCGAGGGCGTGCTCGGCGTCGATGAAGGCCGCCGCCCCGCCGAGCTTCTGCGCCTGCGCCACCACCGACAGGGCGAGCGTGGTCTTGCCCGAGGACTCCGGCCCGTAGATCTCCACCACACGCCCGCGCGGGAAGCCGCCGATGCCAAGCGCGATGTCGAGACCGAGCGACCCGGTCGGGATGGCCTCCACGGCCTGCGCGACCCCGGCGTCGCCGAGGCGCATGACCGAGCCCTTGCCAAACTGCTTTTCGATCTGACTTAAAGCGACACTAAGTGCCTTGGCCTTCTGCGTATCCATTCTCTCTCCCGCGGTAGTCCGCCGTAGTGAAACCACAGCCTTTCTGCTTGGTTTCAAAAGAATTATTTCACACTCGGCCGGCCGGCTCCTAGCGCCTGATTTGCCGTGGCGAAGGCGTTGCCCGGACGGGCGCAGGGCTAGCGGGTGCTGCCCGCACGGCGCATGGCCTGGAAAAATGCCTGACGATCGGCAACGGGCAGCTCCTCGGCCAGCGCATTCAGAAACTGCTCGGCGTCGGACCGGCCGCGTGCGTGCCGCTCCACCAGTATCCGCGCCAAAGGTCCGAGATACGCCGCGAGCTGCTTTTCGGCCGCCTGCCGCAGCCCCGTGCTGATGCCCGGGGATGGGGCCGCTCGTTCGGTGGCGCCGGAATGACCAAGACCCCAGTGAGCCTGCGTGCCGGGTCGATCGCCGGCGATGCCATGGGTGCGGCAGAATTCCGCCTGGCCTTCGGCCGTGGATATCGCCGCGGCGAGCATGCGATAAAGCTGCGCAACGCTGGTCGCCCGTTCGGCGGCCTCCTTCACCAGGCTGCGGGCGCGTGATCCCACGTACGGCTCAAGCGCAATGGCCGCCGCCGTCAGCTCGGCGCGTTCCCAGCCGGTGTCATACGCGAGCACCTCGGTGGTTGGCGAGACCGCAACCGGTGCATCCACGATGCACGTGGTCGCCGCGTCGGCGGCGGTCGCGACCTCATACACCGGCAGCTCGTGCACGCGCCCGTCGTTCTTGAGTCCTAGGTAGTGAAACAACTGCGCGTAGCCCCGCGACAGGCAGGCAACGACCTCGAAGAACGATCGCGATACCAGGATTTGGCCCGGCGCGGCAAAGCGCATCACCTGCTGGGCGTTGCCAAGACCATCGCCGATGGGATTCATCTGACCGTCCGGGTTCGTGATGACCCGGATCGGGCCAACGCTGATGCCAATTCGGAAACGCTGCGGGCCAGATCCGGGCGGCGCTGCCGATTGCAGCCGGGCGCGCAGCTCGGTTGCCGCAAACAACGCATCTTCCGGGTCGCCGAGAAAACAGATGGTGGCGCCGTCCGCCGTGTCGACGACGAGCCGCTCATGCTCGGGTACCTCGGTCACCACCGCGGCTATCTGCCCGCGCAGCCAAATCCTTGCCGCTGTCCGCTCGGCGCCAGCCAGCCAAGCTTCGCCGGCGGCGCCGACGCACACTACGCTGCTCAACCAGCTCTGGCCTTGCCGGCCCTTCATGTCGGTCGCGCCCTTCCCCCTGCTGGCTGTCATGATCCGCGCCGTCCGTCCGCCCGATCGCGCCTTTTCCTCACCTCGGCGGCCCGGTCCACCGCCCCGCCCGTTGCCGGGCGTCGCCCCTTGCATCGTGCCGGATCCGACACTGGTGATCTGTGATGCTTTTCACATCAGCGGGATGCCCGGCTCAGCCCGGCGGTCGGTGGCTGGACTCCCGTACAAATATGATGCTGCCGGCCAGCGCCGCACGCACCGCCTGGCGGCGAATCGCCGCGCGGTCGCCGCTGAAGCGCTCGGTGCGCGCGATGGTCTCGCGCCCCTTGCCCGCCCAGGCGAAGCAGACCAGGCCGACGGGCTTTTCCGGGCTGCCGCCGCTCGGACCGGCGATGCCCGTGATCGCGAGGGCGACATCGGCGTGCGAGGCCCGCAGCGCTCCTTCCGCCATGGCCCGCGCGGTCTGCTCGCTGACCGCGCCGTAGCGCTTCAAGGTCTCGGCCGGAACGCCGAGCAGCTCATGCTTTGAGATGTTGGTATAGGTCACGAAGCCCCGGTCGAACCACGCCGAGCTGCCGGCCACCGAGGTGATCGCCTGCGCCACCCACCCGCCGGTGCAGGACTCGGCGGCGGCGAGCATCAGGCGGCGGCGTCGCAGCTCCTCGCCGAGCTCCTTGGCGAGCGCCTCCAAATCCGCATCTGCGACCTCAGCCATCATGCGGCGCTAAGGATACTGCAACCCTGGCTCGAGTGCGTTCCCTACCTCACCAGGCTCCAGAGCATGCGCAGGCCCAGGACGGCCACAAACAGGGCGAAGATGCGCCGCAGCGTCTTTTCCGGCAAGCGATGGGCAAGGCGCGCGCCGAGCGGGGCGGCGGCAACGCTCGCCACCACCACGCCCAGGAATGCCGGGAGCGACACATAGCTGAAGCTCCATGCCGGCAGACGCGGGTCTTTCCACCCGGCCAGGATGTAACCAATGGTCGTGCTCACGGCGATCGGCAGGCCGACGGCCGCCGAGGTGGCGATGGCGCGCTTGACCGGCACGCTGCACCAGGTCAGGAACGGCACCGTCAGCGACCCGCCGCCGATGCCGAAGAACGCCGATAGCGCCCCAATCACTGCTCCGGCTGCCGAAAAACCCGGCACGCCGGGCAACGCCCGGTGCGCCGCGGTGGCGGTGGTGCCGCGCGCGTACTGCGCCGCGAGCGCGAACAGGAACACCACGAACAGGCCCTGCAGCGTGCGGCTTGCGAGCGAGGTGGCCACGGCCGCGCCAATCAGACCGCCGGCCACGATACCGGGGGTGATGCGGCGGAAGATCGCCCAGTCCACCGCTCCCCGCCGCTGGTGGGCGGCGACCGAGGACAGCGCCGTGAACACGATGGTGGCAAGCGAGGTGCCGAGCGCGAGCTGCATGCGGATCTCGGGGTGCACGCCCTGACGCTCGAACACGAACATGAGCACCGGCACGATGAGCGCGCCGCCGCCGATGCCGAGCAGCCCCGCCATCACACCGGCGAGGCCGCCCATGGCGACCAACAACAGGATTTCCATGTCTCTCCTTGGTGCGGCGGCCGGGTCACAACCGCCCGTTCGGTCTGCTGGCTACTTGGCGGGGCCCATCAAGACATCGGGGAGCCAGGTGACGATACCCGGGAAAATGCACAGGATTACGATCTCCAGCATCATCAACAGCACGAATGGCAGCGCGCCCCGCAAAATCGTCTGGAGCTTGATGTCCGGCGCGATGCCGTTGATGACGAACAGATTGAGCCCGACCGGCGGCGTGATGAGGCCGATCTCCATGTTGACGGTAAGGATCACGGCGAACCAGTAAGGGTCGAATCCTGCCTGGGTGATGATCGGCAGCAGGATCGGCGCCGTCATGAGGATGATCGCCACCGGCGGCAGGAATAGGCCGAGCCCCAGCAGAAAGATATTGATGAATCCCAGCACCACCCAGCGGTTCATTTCGAGCGCCGCGATGCCCTGCGCTGCCGCTTGCGTGACATACAGTGACGACATCATGTAGCTGAAGAGCTCCGAGGCGGCAATGATCATCATGATCATGACGCTCTCGCGCGTGCTCTCGCGCAGCACGCGCCACAGGTCCGGCACGTACCACATGCGATAGACCACGACCACGAGCAGCAGGCACAGAACCGCGCCGACGCCAGCGCCCTCGGATGGCGTGGCGATGCCGCCGTACAGCACGTACAGGATGCCGACGATGATGGCGAGAAACGGCAGCACCTTGGGCAGGATCTCGAACCGCTCGCGCAGCGAGAAACGGCGCGTCACGTCGGCGAACTTCCAGCCGCGTCGCCACGCGACGAACAGCGTCCAGCCGATGAACAGCCCGGTCAGCATCAGCCCGGGCATCACGCCGGCCAGGAACAGCCGGCCAATGGAGGTCTCGGTCGCGACCCCGTAGACAATCATGGTGATGCTCGGCGGGATCAGGATGCCGAGGGTGCCGCCCGCCGCAATCGAACCCGCGGCGAGATCGGCCGGCACGCCGCGCTTGCGCATCTCCGGGATGCCCATCTTGCCGATCGCTGCGCAGGTCGCGGGCGACGATCCGGACAGCGCCGCGAACACCGAACAGGCGCCGAGGTTGGACAGCACGATGCTGCCCGGCACCCGGTTCATCCACCGGTCGAGGGCGATGTACAGATCGCGGCCCGCGGGCGATGAGGCGACGACTGCCCCCATGAGGATGAACATGGGCAAGGCCACCAGGGCGAAGCTGGCGATGCCGCCGAAGAACTTCTCAGCCAGGATGGAGAGGCCATCGGCGCCCTGGAAACCGAACAGGAACGCGACCGCCACAAATCCAAGCCCGAAGGCGATCGGCACACCGGTTGCGAGCAGCAAAATGGTAACGAGCCCGATCAACAGCCCCAGCTCCGTCGGGCTCATTCCGCGTCCTCCGGGTCCATGCCGAACGGCGGCGCGCGTCCGGTGACGAGGCAAGCAATGTCAGCCACGTACTGCAGCGCCAGCAGGCCCATGCCCAGCGGCAGCGGCAGCAGCGGAATCCACAGCGGCAGCGCCCACACCGTTTCCGTGCGCCAGCCGCCACGCAGGGCCTCGTGGAAATACTCCCAACCAAACCATGCCACGGTTATGCAGAAAACAAATCCCAGCACGTAGCTCAACAGCGCCATTGCGAAGCGCAGCCGGCCACGCAGGTAGAGCGGGAGGATGTCGACGTTGACGTGCCCCTTGTGGAGCAACACGTACGGCGCGCCGATGAACGTCGAGGCGACGACAGCGAAGGTCACAAAGTCGCTCTGCCAGACCGTGGAGGTGCCGAGCACGTAGCGCACGAACACCATCTGGCACACGACCACGGTGGCCGCCAGCAGCAGCCCCGCCGCCGCAATGCCGCAGGCCTGGGAGAGAATGCGGACCAGCCGGAGGAAGGCGTCCACGCGGCGCTAGCGTTGCGAGATCCCGCGGCTTGCAGGGGCGGCGGGCGCGGCGAACCGCGCCCGGCTTCGGCCGTTACTGGACGGCGAGCGCCTTGGCGAGCAGCTGCTTGCCACCCGGAACCTTCTCGGCGAAATTTTTGTAGGCGGTCTGGTCAGCCAGCTTCTTCCAGGCGGCGAACTGTTCGGCGTTCATGGTGACCACCTGCACGCCGGCCTTCTTGAACACCTCGACCGATTTGTCGTCGAGCTTCTTCGACTCGCCGACGAAGTAGTCCTCAGACTTCTTGGCGGCCGCGCGCAGCGCCTCCTGCTGCGGCTTGTTGAGCTTGTCCCAGGTCTTCTTCGAGATCAGCACCGGCTCGTACATGAACCACAGCGCGTAGTCGCCCGGGGCGGTGTAGCATTTCACCAGCTCGTAGAGGCGAAACGACACGAAACTCCCGGAGCTGGTGTTGGTGGCGTCGAGCACGCCGGTCTGCAGGCCGGTGTAGATCTCCGAGCTCGGCATGGCCGAGATCGAGGCCCCGGCCCCGGCCAGCATCTGCTCAAAGGCCGGTCCGGCGCCGCGGATCACCTGGCCTTTCACGTCCTGCGGGTTGAGGATGCAGTTCTTGCGCGAGGCGAAGCCGCCGGCCAACCAGGCATCCGCCAGCACCATGGCGCCGGCGTCATTGATGATTTTCTTGATGTCGTCCATGAATGGCGAGGCGTTGAGGCGCGTGGCGTGCTCATGGTTCTTCACCAGCCCCGGCATGAGGGTGGCGCTGAACTGCGGGTGGCGGCCGCTCGCGTAGTCGAGCGGCAGCGCGGTAATGTCGAGCTGGCCCTTAGTGATGGCGCCCCACTGCTCCTTGGCCTTGAACAGCGACTCGCCCGGATAGACCTGGATCTTGAGACCGACGTTGGCCTTCTCCACCTCGCGCGCGATGATCTGCACCATCTCGTCGCGCGCATCGCCCTTGCCGCCGGGGAACTGGTGGGAGGCCTTGAGCACGACATCGGCGGCCTGTGCGCCGACGCCCGTAAGCGGAGCGCCGGCGCAGAGTACGCCGACGACAGCATTGAGGAGGAATCGCGGCTTGATCATTGGGTATGCTCTCCAGGTGGTGATGGTGGTTGTCGTTTGATGTGCGCCGCGCGTCTCATTGCTCCACACTGTCGGCGCTGCGCGTGCCGCGCCGGTCGGCGGCACGAGCGCAAGGTAACGCGCTTGGCAAGCGATCGGCTAATGTTGTTTCATTACGCCGGATACGACGTGATCGCCGGATTTCACATCGTGATATTTCTTTCACGTTCGTCGCGCGATTATTCGCACCGGCCGAAACCACTGTCAAGAAACCGCGCCCGTGACTGACAACTTCTACGCGCGGCTGGCCGCGCGCTTTACGCCGCATTCCGACTCGGTCTGCATCGAAACGCCGAGCGGGGCGCGCTACACGTTCGCCGACCTCGAGGCCGAGACCGCGCGCTACGCGCGGCTCCTGGCGAGTCTCGGCTTGCGACGCGGCGATCGCGTGGCGGTGCAAGTCGAGAAGTCGCCGGGTGCGTTGTTTCTCTATCTCGCCTGCCTGCGCGCCGGGCTCATCTACCTGCCGCTCAACACGGCCTACCGCGACCTGGAGGTCGAGTACTTCCTTGCCAACGCGCAACCCGCCCTGGTGGTGTGCACCCCGCAGCGGCTCGCGTCAGTGCAGCGCCTCGCCGATGCGCAGCAGGTGCCGCACGTGCGCACACTCGATGCAGCCGGTGAAGGCCGGCTCTCCCAGGAGGCGCGCGCGCTCGAACCGCACCACCCGGTCGATGACGTACAAGCCGACGACATCGCCGTGATCCTCTACACCTCCGGCACGACTGGTCGCCCGAAGGGCGCCATGATCACGCACCGCAATCTCGCCGCCAATGCGCTCGCCCTGCACATGGCCTGGGGTTGGCGCCCGGGCGACGTGCTGCTGCACGTGCTGCCGATCTTTCACATCCACGGCCTGTTCGTCGCCTGCCACGGCGCGCTGCTCAACGCGAGCAAGATGTTGTTCCATCCCCGCTTCGAGGTCGCCGCCGTGCTGCGCGCGCTACCGCAGGCCACGGTGTTCATGGGCGTACCGACCTACTACACGCGCCTGCTCGCCGATCCGGCCTTCGGCCGGGAGACCTGTCGCAACATGCGACTTTTCACCTGCGGGTCGGCGCCGTTGCTGCCGCAGACGTTTCACGAATTCCGCGAGCGCACCGGGCACACGATTCTCGAACGCTACGGCATGACCGAGACCGGCATGAACACCTCGAACCCCCTCGACGGGCCGCGCCTGCCAGGTACGGTCGGACCGCCGCTGCCGGGCGTGGCGGTGCGCATCGTCGACAACGCCGGCAACGCGGTGGCGCCAGGCGAGGTCGGCGAGCTTCTCGTCAAAGGCGACAACGTGTTCAAGGGCTACTGGCGCATGCCGGAGAAGACCGCCGAGGAGTTCACCGCCGACGGCTACTTCCGCACCGGCGACCTGGCGCGCATGGATACGGACGGTTACGTGTCGATCGTCGGGCGCGCCAAGGATCTCATCATCACGGGCGGCCTCAACGTCTACCCGAAGGAAATCGAGAGCTACATCGACAAGCTCCCGGGTGTGGCCGAGTCAGCGGTCATCGGCGTGCCCCACCCCGACTTCGGCGAGGCGGTGGTGGCCGTCGTGGTACGCGCCGCCGGCGACACGACACTCAACGAGACGGGTGTCATCGCCGCGCTCAAGGAACGGATCGCGGGGTTCAAGGTTCCCAAGCGCGTGTTTGTCGCAAACGAGCTGCCGCGCAACACCATGGGCAAGGTGCAAAAGAACCTGCTGCGCGAGCAATACGCGGCGCTGTTCGTCAGACCCTAGCCGGGCGCGCGCGTTGGCCAGCGGTCAGCCGGCCACGAACTGGTAGAGCTGAAACCCGAGCACGGCGACGGTCGTCGCGAGACCGGCCGCCGGAACCCACATCGGCACCGTGCGCACCCTCGCCGGGTGCGGGTCGCGGCGTTTGATGCGCAGCAGCGACCAGTTCATCAAGGCGAACAGCACGAGCACCATGAAGCTCGTCGCCGTGGCGAGGGTGACGAGCGGAAACCACAGCGCCAGGGCGAGCAGCGCCGCGGTAACCACGAGCGTGGCGAGCAGCGGCGTGCGCGTGCGCGGGTGCACGCGGCCGAACCCGACGTCGTGCCAGCCCTCGCGGCTCATGCCATAGAGCATGCGCGAGGCCAGAATGATCTGCACCAGCGCGCCGTTCACCACCGCAAACAGGCTGATCGCGCTGATTAGCGTCGGTGTCCCGCCGGTGGCGCGCTCATACACCAGCCCCAGCGGTGCCTCGCTTGCCGCAAGCTCAGGCGGCGAAACGGCGAACACGGCCACGAGCGCCACACCCAGATAGAGCGCTGTCGATAGCGCGATGGCGATGAGAATGGCGCGCGGCACGGTGCGCGTGGGATCGGTCACCTCCTCGGCGACCGTCACGATGTCCTCGAAACCGATAAAGGCGTAAAACGCGAGAAACGCCCCGAGCAGGACACTCTGCCAGACACGGGCGTCAGCCGCCGGTGCGAGCTCAGCAAGCCGCAGCGGCAGCGCCGCCAGCGCCGGTGCCGCGACCACGATGATCAGCAGCAAGCCGGCGACCTCGATCAGGGTGATGACGCTCGCGGCCGCCACCGACTCGCGAATACCCCATGCCGCCAGCGCCCCGAGCACAAGCACCAGCGCGGTGATAACCGAGCCGCGCTCGACACTGACGAAGACGCCGAGATAGCCGACGAAGCCGTTGACGATCGCGCCGCCCGATACGATCGCAATCGCCACGACGAGCCAGCCGACGAGCAGCGCCAACGATCGCACGCCGAGTCCGCGCTCCACGTACACCGCCTGGCCCGCGCTCTTGGGGTAGCGCGCCGCCAGCTCCGTGTACGACAGCCCGGTGAGCACCGCCAGCACTGCCGCGAGCGCAAATGAAATCGGCGCATACATGCCGGCGAGACCGGCCACCTTTCCGACCAACACGTAAATGCCGGCGCCGAGGATCGTGCCGAGCCCATACAGGGTCAGCAGCGGCAGCGAGATGGCGCGTTTGAGCTCGACCGGCGTGCTCATGGCAAGACGCCGTGTGGGCACATCGTCCCGCACGGCGTCGCAGCGCAACGCGCTGGCCTTACTGCTCGAGCTGCGCGGCCGCCGCTCGGCTCGCCTGGAACTCGGCCTTGCACGCCGGCGACAACTGCGCCTCGTTGGCCTTGAGGCACTTGGCGACGCGCCCGCCGCCCGGCTTCACGTCCCTGCAGAACTTCTGCACGTCGGCATCGCAGGCCTGGCGGAACTTCTCGATCCGCTGCATCGCCTGCGCGCGCGCATCGCGGCAGGCCGCCGACAGCTCGGCCTCGTGCTGCGCGAGGCACTGGTGCACACGTCCGGCGCCGGGCTTCACATCCTTGCAGAACTTCTGGATGTCGTCGTGGCACACGCCGCGCTTGGTGGCCGCCGCCGGCTTGGGCGCTTGGCCGCCCGCGGTTTGCGCCATGGCGAGCGGGCCGGCTGCGAGACCGGCCACGGACAGCAACAAGAAGACAGGTTTGAGTCTCATCGATATGGCTCCGTAGATTTGTTTGGGCTCCATGGTCCGAGCAAGCGGTTAAACGCGGCCGCGCCGACCCGGTTGACCGGGCGAGACACTAGCCGATTGCCGGCTGCCCCGAAAGGGTTGCCATCGACCGATAACATTTCGTGCCAACGGGGCTGCGCTATCGATGCGTGCGGGTTGTCTGGCATCTGCACGTGCCGTTGGCGGCCAAGACGTCGGCGAAGGCGAACATTGCAGCTGACGCGCCGCCTGACTGCGGTCCATCACCCGGGCCTGTTTTTTTCGGCCGCCTGTGGCTGGGCGGGACATTTTTTATCTGGCGCCATCAATTGCCCACGCCGCCGCGTGCAGCACGAGCCCCGCATACACGCCCGCCAGCACGTCGTCCAGCATCACGCCCCAGCCACCGGGCAGGCGGCGCTCGAGGCGGCGAATGGGAAACGGCTTCCAGATATCGAACAGGCGGAACAGCAGGAACCCGCCGACGATCCACGGCCACCCGGACGGTGCCTGGAACATCGCGACCAGGTAGCCCACCACCTCGTCCCACACCACCGCCGACGGGTCGGGTTGACCCAAATCCTGCGCGGCGACCTGGCACAACCACACGCCGGCAGCGAACAGCGCCGCGACGAGCGCGGCGTACGCGGCCGGCGGCCACGACTGCACGGTGAGATAAAGCGGCACCGCCAGCAGCGTGCCGAACGTGCCGGGCGCGACCGGCACGCGACCGACGCCGAATCCGGTCGCGGCAAAGTGCGCCAGACGACGGATCGCGGCCGGGTGCCTCGCGCTGCCCATGACCGCGCCGGCGCTAGCGCGCCTTGACCTCGGTCCACACGCGCTCGTACAGGCGCCCGGCCTCGCCGATGTCCCGAATCGAGTGCAACGCAATCCCCGCTGGCAGCTTGTAGGTCGCACCCTCGAGCCTCGGGTCGATCAGCGCCTGGGCCGCCTCGTTGGGCGTGGGATAGCGCAGGTAGCTCGAATTCCTGGCCGCCACCAGCGGGCGCAGCAGGTAGTTGATGAATACCTCGGCCGTGTACTTGTTCTTGCTCGTTTTCGGCACGGCCAGATTGTCGACGAACAGGAACGAGCCCTCGCGCGGCACGACGAACGCCACATCCGGGTTCTCCTCGCGTCGCGCCAGTATTTCTCCGCTCCAGCCATGCGCCAGCACGGTCTCGCCGGCCGCGAGCGACTCCTTGTAGGCCTCGCTGTCGTACTTTGCGAGGTACGGCTTCTGCGCGAGCAGCGCCTGCTTGGCGGCTTCGAGCTCAGAAGGGTCCGTGGTATTCGGCGAGAACCCTTTGTAGATCAGCGCCGCGCCGATCGTCTCGCGCATGTCATTCAACATGCTGACGCGACCCTTGTATTTCTTGAGCTTGTCCGGGTTGAACACGTCGTCCCATCCGGCCGGCGGCTCGCGAAAGTGCTTGCGGTTGTAGCCAAGCCCGCTCGTGCCCCACAGGTACGGCACCGAGTAGCGGTTGCCCGGATCGTAGGCCATCTCACGAAAGCGTTTGCCGAGGTTCTTCAGGTTCGGCAGATGGCGGTGATCGAGCGGCGCGAGCAGCCCGCGGCGAATCATGATCTGCACCGTGTAGTCGGAGGGCACGATCACGTCGTAACCGCCGCTCGCCTGGATCTTGGCGAGGAGATCCTCGTTGCTCGCGAACTTGTCCTCGATGACGCGCACGCCGAACTCTCGCTCGAAGTCCTTGAGCACCTGCGGATCGATGTAGCGATCCCAGTTGTACAGGCGCAGCTCCTTGGCCAGCTTTCCCTGCGGCGCGGCCGCGCCCGCCATTGGCCACAGCGCCGCCAGGACAAGCGCCACCCGCCACCAACGATGTTGCCTTCGCATCGATACCTCGCCCGTCATGTGTCGGCTCGCTGCAGGCGCAGTGACAGCGCAATGAGCGCCACCGACGCCAGCAAAATCAGCGTGGCGAGCGCGTTGATCTCCGGCGTGACGCCGCGCTTGACCATCGAGTAGATCTCGATCGGCAGCGTGGATGCCCCCGGACCGGTCACGAAGAACGCCACCACGAAATCGTCGAAAGACAGGGTGAATGCGAGCAGCGCGCCGCCGATGACCCCGGGCATGATGAGCGGCAGGGTGATGCGCATGAACACCTGTGCGCTGCTCGCGCCCAGGTCGCGCGCCGCCTCCTCCAGATTCGGATCGAGCCCCTGCAGGCGGGTGCGCACCAGCAGCAGCACGTAGGCGGTACCGAACACCGAGTGGGCCAGCGTGATGGTCGCGAGCCCGAGCGGCAGCGGCGTCACCAGGACGAAGAACATCAACAGCGCGATGCCGAGCACCAGCTCGGGCAACACCATGGGCAGGTACATCAGCGCCTCGAGCGCCATGCGGCCGCGAAAGCGCAGGCGCGCGAGCGCCACCGCGCCGAGCGTGCCGAGCCCCGTGGCGAGTAGCGTGGCGGCGGTTGCGACCAGAGCCGAGTTGCGCAGCGCTTCGAGCACGCGCTCGTTGTGAGCGAGCCGCAGGTACCAGTCAGCGGTAAAACCGCCCCACACAGCGCTGAAACGGCTGGCGCTGAAGCTGAACACCACCAGCACCACGACCGGCGCCAGGAGAAAGGCGTACACGACCACCGCGTGCCAGCGCAGCCAGCGCGGCGCGTGCAGGTCAACGGGCATTGCGGTTTCCCTCGGCGTAGTGCAGGTACACCACCAGGGCGCCGCCCAGGAGCACCAGCAGCGCCAGCGCCAGCGCGGCACCGAGCGGCCAGTCCTGCGGCGTCGACAGAAAACGCTGTTGCACGAGATTGCCGATCATCATGCTCTTCGCGCCTCCGAGCAGCTCGGGCACCACGAACGCGCCGAGCGACTCGATGAACACGAGCAGTGACCCGGCAACGACGCCGGGCATGGTCACGGGCAGCAGCACCAGGCGAAAAGCCTGCCAACGGCTCGCGCCGAGATCATAGGCCGCATCCAGCAGGTGGAAATCGAACTTCTCGATCGAGGCGTACAGCGGGTAGACCATGAACGGCAGGTACCAGTACACCAGACCGAGCAGTACCGCACCGGGCGTGTACAGCAGGCTGAGCGGCTCCTCTGCCACCAGGCCGAGCGCCGCCAGGAGTTGCTCCACAACGCCGTTCGGACGCAGCAACACCATCCAGGCATAGATCAGGACCAGCGAATTGGCCCACAGCGGCAGCAACACGAGAAAATAGAGCAATCGGCGCATCGCCGGCGCGCGCCGCGCGATGTAATAGGCGAGCGGATAGCCGAGGAGGAAACACAGGATCGTGGCCGCCGCGGCCAGGCCGATTGAGCGCGCTACTATATTAAGGTGCAGCGGATCGACCAGGCGCACAAAGCTCGACCCGTCAAGACGCCAGGTCACGGGCTCGCCCGCCTCCATCAGGCTGATCGCCGCGACGATCCCCAGTGGCACAAGAAAGAACAGGGTGAGCCAGGCCGCCGAGGGAATCAGCGCGAGCACCGCCCAGCGCTGGTTGGAAGGCGCCCGGTCAGCCATGGCCATCCGACCCAAGTACCTGCAAATGCGCAGCCGGCAGCTCGAGCGTCACCCCCGCGCCGGGCGCAAGCAGCGCCATTCCTCGGTTCTGTTCCTGCACCACCAGGCTCAGGCCGTCCGCCACCCGCACCCGGTAGCGCGTGTCCGTTCCCAGATAGACGGCCTCCTCCACCGTGCCCTGCCAGACATTGCCTTGCACCCCGGCGGGCTCGCGCAGCACGAGAATCTTCTCCGGACGTATGCTAAGCGTGACGGTGTGGCCGGCCAACCGACGCGCCTCGGGGGCAAGCGCCAGCCGCAGCGCACCGATGCGCGCCTCGGCGCCGTGATCGAGCGCAGCGCCAATTCTCGCCTCGAGAAGATTCGACTCGCCGATGAACTCGGCCACGAAGCGGTTGGCCGGCCGCTCGTAGAGCGCCTGCGGCGCGTCGACTTGCAGGACGCGCCCGCGGTGCATGACCGCCACGCGGTCGGACATGGCGAGCGCCTCTTCCTGATCGTGCGTCACGTAGATGAAGGTCATGCCGAGGCGGCGCTGGATGGCCTTGAGCTCGGCCTGCATGGCGCGCCGCAGCTTGAGATCGAGCGCCCCGAGCGGCTCGTCGAGCAGCAGCAGGCTCGGGCGCGTCACGATCGCGCGCGCGAGCGCCGCGCGTTGCTGCTGGCCGCCCGAG
>CAYZVX010000006.1:46784-62194 GCA_964482055.1 uncultured Acidiferrobacteraceae bacterium | reverse complement strand
GCCGACGCCCCGCCCGCCGTGGCGCGTCGGAGCGCGGCCGCACCGAAACCGCAGGCGGGCGGCGACATTACCAAGGTGGCGCAACCGCCGAGCCCGCAGGAGCAGGCCGCATCTGCCTACCAGCAGGCCGTGGGCGCGATCCGTACCGGGCGCGGCAGCGAGGCCGATGAGTTGCTGCGGCGCGCCGTACAGCTTGATCCGCGGCACACGGCTGCGCGCGAGGCGCTGGTCGGCCTGCTCTTGCAGCAGGGCCACGGGGCCGAGGCGCAGGCCCTGCTCGAAGAGGGAATCGGAGTGACCCCGCAGCACTACCGCTTCGCCCAGCTCGCGGCGCGGCTGGCGGTCGAGCAGGGCGCCGAGACCCGCGCGCTGGCGCTGCTCGAACGCGCTGCCGCGCATGCGCGTCAGGATCCCGAGTATCAGGCCTTCTATGCGGCGCTGTTGCAGCGTGCCGGGCGCCACGATGAGGCGGCCCGCAATTACCAACAGGCGCTCGACCAGCGCCCGCTCGAAAGCCGCTGGTGGCTCGGCTTGGCGATCAGCCTTGAGTCGCAGCAGCGCTCGAGCGCGGCGGCCGATGCCTACAGGCGCAGCCTGCAAGGCGCAAGCCTCGATGCGAGTCTGCGCAAGTTTGCCGAGCAGCGCCTGGCGGCGCTGAAAAAATAGGTTTCTGGTCTCAAGCCTCGGGTTTCGAGTCAAAGGCAACGAACTAACGAAACTCGAAACTCGGGACTCGAGACTCGGGACCGCTCTACGCCCTTGCCACCACCCACACCGCCACCTCGGCCGCGCCCGCCTGGCGCAGCGCCGCGGCTACCGCGTTCGCTGTGTGACCGCTGGTCATGACGTCATCCACGATCGCGACGCGCCTGCCGGTGAGATCGCCGTTCGCGCGGAACGCGCGACGCAGGTTCTTGCGTCGTGCCTCGTAGTCCATGTCGATCTGCGGCGCCGTGGCGCGCACGCGCGTGACGCTGCGGTAGTCGAGCGGCACGCGCAGGCGCTTGGCGATCGGCCGGGCGAGCTCGAGCGCTTGGTTGTAACCGCGGCTGCGCAGGCGCGTCACATGCAGCGGTACCGGCACGATCAGGTCCGGAGTTGCGACCGCCTGCGCCCGCAGGGCGGCGGCGAGCCGCACGCCGAGCACGCGCGCCAGCCGCAGGTCACCGTGATACTTGAGCCGCAGGATCAGCCGGTCGACCGGCGCCCCGTAGGCGAAAAGCGCGACGGTCCGGTCGAAGGCTGGCGGCGCCTGCTGGCAGCGCGCGCAGCACAGTGCGAGCCCGGCCGGCAGGGCGAGCGGTGTGGCGCAGCAGGCACACGCCGCTTCGGGGCGCGGCAGCTCGGCGTCGCAGCCTGGGCAGATGTCGCCACCCGCCGGCAGGCGCGCCCCGCACAGGAGGCAGGCGCCGGGCAGCAGGTAGTCGATCCAGCCACGCAATCCCTTGTTAACCACGTGATTCCGTTCTTGTTGACAATTGTCAGCTCGCCACTAGACTGCATCGCGCGTGGCTCGGCCGCGCGCCCACCTTACCCGATTCGCACGCACGCCTGAAGCGCCTGAACCGTGGGGCCCGCCCGTCTCGACAAACTGGCCGCCGCGCTCGCCGAGCGCCGTGCGGGCAGCCTGTATCGCAGCCGCCTGGTGCTCGACTCGCCCCAGGGCGCGCGGGTGCGGGTGGGCGCCGAAGAGCTGCTGTCGTTTTGCAGCAATGACTATCTGGGGCTTGCCAATCACCCGCACGTGATTGCCGCATTCAAGGCGGCGGCGGATCGTTATGGGGTCGGGGCCGGCGCCTCGCACCTCGTGAGCGGCCACAGCGCGGCGCACCACGCGCTCGAAGAAGAGCTCGCGGCGTTTGTCGGTGCGCCGCGCGCGCTGCTTTTCTCCACCGGCTACATGGCCAATCTCGGCGTGGTCGCCGCGCTTACCGACCGCCACGACAGCATCTTCGAGGACCGCCTCAACCATGCCTCGCTCATCGACGCTGCCCGCCTGGCGCGCGCCTCGGTCAAGCGCTACGCGCATGGCGATGTCGCCCAGCTCGCCCGCCTGCTCGCGCAGGCGGGGGGCGAGAAGCTGATCGTGACCGACGCGGTGTTCAGCATGGACGGCGACGTCGCACCCCTGCGCGAGATCCTGCGCCTGGCCGCGGAGCACGGCGCCTGGTTGCTCGCCGACGATGCGCACGGCCTCGGCGTGCTGGGCGACGGCGGGCGCGGCAGCTTCGAGCATCTCGATCTGCCCGTGCGGCCGCCGGCGATCCTGATGGGGACGCTCGGCAAGGCGTTGGGCGGATTCGGCGCCTTCGTCGCGGCCGATGAGATCATCGTTGAAACACTCATCCAGCGTGCGCGCACCTATGTATACACGACTGCGTTGCCGGCCGCAGTGGCCGAGGCGGTCCGCGCGGCGCTGCGCGTCGCGCAAGAAGAGCCGTGGCGGCGCGAACGTCTGTACGCGCTGCTCGCCCGTTTTCGCCGCGGTGCCGAGCAGCTGGGGTTGCCGCTCGCCGCCTCGCGGACGCCGATCCAGCCGCTGATTCTGGGAGACAGCGCTGCCGCGCTCGCGGCCAGTCAGGCGCTGCGCGCGCGCGGCATGCTGGTGCCGGCCATCCGCCCGCCGACCGTTCCGCCCGGCGCGGCGCGATTGCGCATCACCCTGTCGGCGGCGCACGACACGGCCGATGTCGATCGGCTGCTCGAAGCGCTCGCCACCTTGCCATCGTTCGTCGCACCATGAGCCTGCATGTCGACTGCATCGGCAGTGGTCCCGCCGTCGTGCTGCTGCACGGCTGGGGCATGCACGGCGGGGTGTGGGCCGAGCTTGCGCGCGCGCTGGCCGATGAGTTTCGCGTGCTGGTGCCCGACCTGCCCGGCTTCGGGCGCAGTCGTGAGGCGTGGCAGGTCGGCGCCGATCTGCCGGTCATGGTCGAGCAGCTGTGCGCCGCGCTGCCGGCGCGCGCGACCTGGGTCGGCTGGTCGTTGGGCGGTCTGCTCGCGCTGGCCGCGGCGCAGCGCGCGGGCGCGGCGGTCAAACGGCTGGTGCTGATCGGCGCCACGCCGCGCTTCGTGCAGGGTGTCGACTGGCCGTGCGCGATGGCGCCTGAGACCCTGCAGCAGTTCGCCGCCGATCTCGCGCGCGACTACCGTGGTACCATCCACCGGTTCCTGAGCCTGCAAGTCGGCGGCGCAGAACGCGAGCTGTTGCGGCAGCTGCGCGCGCAGGCCCCGGTGCACGGGGAGCCGCACCCCGATGCCCTGCGCGCGGGCCTCGCGATCCTCGAGCAGACCGATCTACGCGGCACGGTGCGCGCGCTTCATGCGCCGGCTCTGGTGTTGCATGGGGCGCGTGACCGCCTGGTTCCGGTGGCGGCGGCCGCGCACCTCGCCCAGACGCTGCCGCACGCACGACTCGTGACGCTCGCGACAGCCGGGCACGTGCCATTCCTCTCGCACCGCGCCGAGTGCCTGTCGGCCATGCGCGAGTTTCTGCATGAACGCGTCAACTGACCAGTCCGCGTGGCTCCTCGACAAGGCGCACGCCCGCGCGGCATTCGAGCGTGCCGCGGCGACCTATGATCAGGCCGCGGTGTTGCAGCGCGAGGTGGCCGAACGCCTGCTCGAGCGGCTCGACCTGATCACGCTCAAGCCCGGGCGTATCCTCGACATCGGCTGCGGTACCGGCTACTGCACGCGCGCACTGGCCCGCCGTTATGCCGGCGCCGAGGTCATCGGGATCGACATTGCGCACGCCATGCTGCGCCGCGCGCGCTGCGGCGAGTCGTGGTGGCAGCGCCTGTGCGGCACGCGCATGCGCTACGCGGGCGGTGACGCCGAGAGCCTGCCCGTGGCGGACGCGGCTGCCGACATGGTGATCTCCAACCTGATGCTGCAATGGTGCGACCCGGCGCGGGTGTTCGCCGAGTTCCGCCGCGTGCTGCGTCCGGGCGGCGTGCTCATGTTCACGAGCTTCGGGCCGGACACGTTGACCGAGTTGCGCGCCGCCTGGCGCGTTGTCGACGCGGGCGTGCACGTGCACGCCTTCCTCGACATGCACGATGTGGGCGATGCACTGCTGCAGGCGGGGCTCGCCGATCCGGTAATGGATGTCGAGCGCATCACGCTGAGTTACGCCGACGCCCTCGATGTGATGCGCGACCTCAAGCATATCGGGGCCCACAACACCGCGCGCGGCCGCGCGCGCGGACTGACCGGCAAGCAGCGGCTGGCGCGCGTGCGCGCCGCCTATGCAGCGCATGCCCGGGACGGGCGCGTGCCGGCCACCTTTGAGGTGGTCTACGGTCATGCGTGGGCGCCACTGCCGCTCGCGCCGGCGCGCGACGCCGGCATCGTACCCGTGGCAAGCATCGGCCGAGGCCGGCGCCCGTGACGCGTGCGGTCTTCGTCACCGGTACGGATACGGGTGTTGGCAAGACCCACGTTGCCTGCGCATTGCTGCGCGCGCTCGCGCAGGCCCGCCAACGTGCCGTTGGCATGAAACCGGTTGCTAGCGGCGCGCGCGCATCGAGCGAAGGTCTGCGCCATGCCGACGCGCAGGCCCTTATGGCTGCATCGAACGTGGCGGCCGCCTACGCCGATGTGAATCCGTACGCATTCGCCCCGCCCATCGCGCCGCACTTGGCGGCCGAGGCCGCCGGAGCCGTGATCGAGCTGACCCCGATCCGAGAGGCCTTCGGGCGGCTTGCGGCGCTGAGCGATTGGCTCGTCGTCGAAGGGGCCGGTGGCTGGCGTGTGCCGCTCGGCGAGCGGCACACCATGGCCGACGTTGCGCGCGACCTCGGTCTGCCGGTGATTCTGGTGGTCGGCATGCGCCTCGGATGTCTCAATCACGCCCTGCTCAGTGCCGAAGCGATTGAAGGCGATGGCGCCACGCTGCTCGGCTGGGTCGCCAATGGCGTCGATCCACGGATGCAAGCCGCCGGCGCCAACATTGCAGCCCTGCAAGCGCGGCTGGCGGTTCCGCTGCTGGCGACTTTTCCATATGAGCCACGTGACAATCCGTGGGTGCCACAGCTTGCGCTCCTTTTCCGCCTCGTTGACGAAAGTCAACACTGATTCCAAGCGCGGCGCTCGGCTTTTCCGCTGCCGCCGGGCTACGCCCCCGCGAAGACTCAATTTATGTGTTTTATTGAATGCGAATCGGTTGCGACCTCTCAAGGCCTTGTGATAGGGTGCGCGCGCTAAAAATCCGGTGGCGCGCAGAAGAAACTTTCCTTGACCGCGGTCAAGTCCTGGCAAATCCGGCAGGCCCTTGGGGCGGCCGGAAAGCCGAACGACCCGGGTCTCAAAGGATCAGGCGACCAGGCCCGGCGAGCGATGTGGAGGATGATGGAGGAGCCCCTCACGCCCAGCACCGACACGCCAGCCAGAGTCGAGATTCTGATTCGCCCCAACCGCTCGTTGTCGGCGCCGGCCATTCTGGTGCTGGTGGCGGCGGTGACGATGGTGGCGCTAACGATTGGTCTAGGGTTCTGGCTGATGGGTGCGGTACTGGTCTTGCCGTTCGCCGGATTGGAGGCATTGCTGGTCGGCGGGGTTTTCTGGTTGCTGTATCGCCACCAGTCGGATCACGAGCGGATCGTCATCGCTGACGATCAGGTGGAAGTGATAAGCAGTCGCGGTGGCAGGGAATCCCGCGAACGCTTTCAGCGCTACTGGGTCCGGGTGCGAACCGTACCGGGGCACAGCGGGCAGCTGCCGCGCGTGTTGTTGGGATCGCACGGCCGATTCATCGAGGTCGGCAGCGCGCTCGACGGCCCGCAGCGTGAAGCGCTGACGCGGGAACTCGAGCAGAAGTTGCGTCTGCCAGGGAAATGAGGCGGGCCGCGCGAGGTGTCTATACGAACGGACGGATCGGGCTTGCCCGGCAAGATACCGAGGTCGGGATTGCCCCGGCGGTTGGCGCCAAAACGAATCAAACTAAATCGCGATGGAGAGACTGTTCATGATTGGTAGCAAGCGGTTCTTGGGCATGCTGCAGCGCCTGATACTCGGTGTGTCCATGGGGTTGGTGTCCGGGCTGGCGTTTGCCGAATACGGCCTCAACTTCCCGAAGCCCGTCACTTCCGTCGGCCACAGGATCCTTGAGCTGCACAACCTGATCCTGGCCATCTGCGTGGCGATCTTCGTGATCGTCTTCGGCGCGATGTTCTATTCGGTCTTCGCCCATCGCAAGAGCCGCGGCTACCAGGCCGCGACCTTTAGCCACAACAACAAGCTCGAGGTCGTGTGGACCGCCATCCCGTTTCTCATCCTGGTCGGTATGGCCATACCCTCGACGGCCACGCTCATCGAGATGGACGACGTCAGCAAGTCGGACCTCACCGTGAAGATCACGGGTTACCAGTGGAAGTGGAAGTACGAATACCCCGATCAGGACATCAGCTTCTTCAGCAACCTTGCCACGCCGCGCGAGCAGATCGACAACAAGGAGAAGAAAGGCGAGCACTACCTGCTCGAGGTCGACAACCCAATGGTGCTGCCGGTCGGCAAGAAGGTGCGCTTCGTGGTTACCGCCAACGATGTCATCCACGCCTGGTGGGTGCCACAGATGGGCGTCAAGAAGGACGCCATCCCGGGCTTCGTCAACGAGATGTGGGCACGTATCGACGAGCCCGGCACCTATCGCGGTCAGTGCGCGGAGCTGTGCGGCAAGGATCACGGCTTCATGCCGATCGTCGTGCAGGCCGTGAGCCCGGAGGAGTTCGACAAATGGGCGAGCCTGCAGAAGTCCAAGGCCGCCGCCGCCGCGGCCGATGTCGGCAAGACCTTCACCAAGGATGAGCTCCTGGCCAGAGGCAAGCAGGTGTATGGCTCGATCTGCGCCGCCTGCCATGGTCCCAACGGCGAGGGTGTAGGCCCGTTCCCGAAGATCGCCGGCAGCAAGGTGGCGACCGGCCCGCTGCCCGGACACCTCAACATCGTCCTCAAGGGCAAGCCCGGCACCGCCATGCAGGCGTTCGGTCAGCAGCTCAACGATGCCGACCTTGCCGCCGTCATCACCTTCCAGCGCAACAGCTTTGGCAACAGCGCCGGCGATGTCGTGCAACCGGCCCAGGTCAAGGCCGCACGCTAGACCAGAACAAGCGATTTCTGTGGAGATCTGAGACATGGCACACGCAGCAACTGCACACCACGAAGAACACCCGTCGGGCATCAGCCGCTGGCTTTTCACGACCAACCACAAGGACATCGGCACGATGTACCTGGTGTTCTCCTTCATCATGGCGATTGTGGGCGGGCTGATGTCGCTCGTGATCCGCTCGGAGCTGTGGCAGCCGGGTCTGCAGGTGGTGGATCCGCACTTCTTCAACCAGATGACCACGGTGCACGCGCTGGTCATGATCTTCGGGTTTGTGATGCCGGCGTTCGTCGGGCTCGCCAACTGGATGATCCCGATGATGATCGGCGCGCCGGACATGGCGCTGCCGCGCATGAACAACTGGTCGTTCTGGATCCTGCCGTTTGCCGCGACACTGCTGCTGCTGTCGCTGTTTGCCCCGGGCGGCGGCCCGGCCGCGGGCTGGACGCTGTATCCGCCGCTTTCTGCCCAGCAGGGCATCGGCGTGGATTTCACGATCCTGTCGATCCACCTGCTCGGTATCTCCTCGATCCTCGGCTCGATCAATATCATTGCCACCATACTCAACATGCGCGCCCCGGGGCTCACGCTCATGAAACTGCCGATGTTCTGCTGGGGCTGGCTGATCACCGCGTTCCTGCTGATCACCTCATTGCCGGTGCTGGCCGGCGCCGTGACGATGTTGCTGACCGACCGCCATTTCGGCACGCACTTCTTCGATGCCGCCGGCGGCGGTGACCCGGTGATGTTCCAGCACATCTTCTGGTTCTTCGGCCATCCCGAGGTCTACATCCTGGTGTTGCCGGCGTTCGGCGTGTTTTCGCAGATCATTCCGACGTTCGCACGCAAGCCGCTGTTCGGTTACGCCTCGATGGTGTTCGCCACCGCGACCATCGCCTTTCTGTCGTTCATCGTCTGGGCGCACCACATGTACACGGTCGGCATGCCGCTTGCCGGCGAGTTGTTCTTCATGTACTCGACGATGCTGATCGCGGTGCCGACCGGCGTTAAGGTGTTCAACTGGATCTCCACGATGTGGCGCGGGTCGATGACCTTTGAGACGCCGATGCTGTGGGCGATTGGCGGCGTGTTCACCTTCACGATCGGCGGCTTTTCCGGACTGATGCTGTCGATCACACCGGCCGACTTCCAGTATCACGACACCTATTTCGTAGTGGCGCACTTCCACTACGTCATCATTGGCGGCTCGGTCTTTGCGCTGTTCGGCGCGATCTACTACTGGCTGCCGAAGTGGACCGGCTACATGTACAACGAGGCGCTCGGCAAGTGGCACTTCTGGTTGACCATGATCGGCTTCAACCTGACCTTCTTCCCGCAGCACTTCCTGGGCCTGGCCGGTATGCCGCGCCGTATTCCGGACTATGCGTTGCAGTTCACGCCGTTCAACCAATGGTCGACGGTGGGCGCGTTCTTGACCATCGCGGCCCAGCTCATCTTCTTCTACCTGGCGATCCAGGCGATGAAGACCGGTGCCAAGGCGAGCAACCAGGTGTGGGAGGGTGCCCAGGGTTTGGAGTGGACGGTGCCGTCGCCGGCGCCGTACCACACCTTCTCGACGCCGCCGCACATCAAGTAGTCATGGCCGGCGCGCCCGTGCGGTATGGCACGGGCGCGCCGCGACTGCCTAACGCAACAGGAGTAACGTCATCGTGCAGACCATCGAACCATCAGGCGCCGCCGCGGGCCCCAGCCAGCGCCGGCGCATTGCGATCACCGTGACGCTGCTTGCACTGCTCGCGCTCGGTTTCTTCATTTCGGCGTTCTTCAAGCCCTGGCAATGAGCACCAGCGACCACGCTCAGCGGGAACGCGCCAATAAGCGCCTGGTCTGGAGGCTCGTCCTCGTCGTGGTCGGCATGTTCGGCTTTGGCTTCGCCATGTGGCCGATGTACATCGTGCTGTGCGAAATCACCGGTCTGAACGGCAAGACCGGCAAGCTCGCGGCCGACACGGTCGCAGCCGTGAAGGCCGATCGGTCACGCACCGTGACCGTTCAGTTCACGGGGCTCGCCACCACCGGGCTGCCGTGGGAGTTTCGCCCGCTGACCAAGAAGATCGACGTGCATCCGGGCGAGCTCGTCGAGGTGAGCTACTACGTGCGCAACACCGCCGATGAATCGATCACGGGGCAGGCGATTCCGAGCGTCGCTCCGGGCCGCTCGGCCGAGCACTTCAAGAAGGTCGAATGCTTCTGTTTCACGCAGCAGACCCTGAAACCGCGCGAGGTGCGCGAGATGCCGGTGCGTTTCATGGTCGAGCCGGGGCTCGCGAAGGAGGTCGAAGAGATCACGCTGGCTTACACTTTCTTCAACGTCGACAAGGTTTCCGCCCAGAGATACGGCGGTTCCGCCGCGCCGGACCACACCCACGCCCATCATGACGACGGCCAGCACGGGTCGGCGGCGGGTGCGGGAGGATAGCAACTTGCAGTCACAACGATATCGAAAAAAGAGGAGCAAGCATGGCAACTAGCAACGGTAACTACTACCTGCCGAATCCGAGCCCCTGGCCGATCATCACCTCGGCCGGGCTGTTCCTGCTCGCGCTTGGCGGCGTGCTTACCATGAACAGCGTAGGTCTCGGCAAGTGGGTGCTGCTGGCGGGCGCCGCCGTTATCGTCTACATGGTGATTCGCTGGTTTGGCCAGGTCATTGGCGAGTCCGAAGGCGGGATGTACAACAAGCAGGTCGATGTCTCGTTCCGCTGGGGCATGTTCTGGTTCATCGTCTCGGAGGTCATGTTCTTCGCGGCCTTCTTCGGGGCGCTGTTCTACGTCCGCCAGTTCGCCGGTCCATGGCTCGGCAACAACGAGCTGCTGTGGCCCGGTTACGATTTCCTCTGGCCATCGGCGGGACCTAAGGGACCGCAGGCGATAGCACCCGATACCATTCCTGGGCCCGGCCAGTTCTCGCCCATGGGAGCATGGGGCATCCCGGCGATCAATACCGCGATCCTGTTGAGCTCCGGCGCCACGGTGACGTGGGCGCATTGGGGACTGCTCAAGAACAACCGCGCGCAGCTCATCACCGGCTTGTTCCTCACGGTGGCGCTCGGCGTGACCTTCCTCGCGCTACAGGCCTACGAGTACATCCATGCCTACACCCAGCTCGGGCTCACCCTCAAGACCGGCATCTACGGTTCGACGTTCTTCATGCTGACCGGTTTTCACGGTCTGCACGTGACGCTCGGCACGATCATGTTGATCGTCATCCTGGGTCGCGCGATCATGGGCCACTTCCGACCCGATCACCACTTCGGTTTTGAGGCGGTTGCTTGGTATTGGCACTTCGTCGACGTGGTGTGGCTGTTCCTGTTCGTGTTCGTATACTGGCTGTAAACCACAAGCGCTGCGGGTCCAGCACAAAGGCGCTGCCGGGTTTTCCCCGGCAGCGCTTTTTGCTGTACAGGGACGTACGAATGCCGCGAGAGGCCAGGAAGGCCGAAGCGGCGGCTGTACAGGGACGTAGCCGCTCTCGGTCATCCCTGACCTGCGCGGCACTTGTGCATCCTGCACGTCGCGAATGCCGCGAGTGGCCAGGAAGGCCGAAGCGGCGGCTACGGTGTGAGCGCCGACAGTCCGTGCGGCGACATAACGCCGAAGTAGAACCCGGCCATGAGTAGCACGAACAGCGAGATCGACAGCCCGATGCGCCAGGTGAGGGCCTTGGCGGTGCGTGTCCCGCGACCCTGGTCGATGAACAGGAACACGAGCGCCGAAAACAGGCTCGCGAAGATTGCGAGCAGCATGACAACAATGATGACCTTGCCGAGCATTGGTGGCCCCAGGGGATGGCGCGGCTGCATTATACTAGACTAAGCGCGGCCCGGTTGGCCGCCGATGCGCGCCGCCGGCCACAGTCATGTTTGCGCACTTTCGTCCCCCGCTGTTCGCCACGCTCGCCGTGCTGCTGCTCGTGCCGGGCATGGTTGGGCTCGGCGTGTGGCAACTGAAGCGCGCGGACGAAAAACGCGAGCTGCAAGCGGAGTACGATCGGCGCGCCACGGCTGGCCCCCTGACCATTGGCGCGCAGCTGCGCGAGGCCTCAGAGCTGCGTTTCCATCGTGTGCGCGTGCGCGGCGAATACGAGACGCGCTACCAGCTGCTGCTCGACAATCGCATCCACAAGGGCCGCCCCGGCTATCACGTCCTGACGCCGTTGCGGATAGAAGGCAGCGACGTGCGGGTGCTGGTCAACCGCGGCTGGATCGAGCTGGGAACGGAACGTCAGCAGCTGCCCGCGCTTGAAACGCCGGCGGGCGCGGTCGAGGTGCTGGGCGTGGCGACGGTGCCTGCCGAGCACCAGTTCATCCTGGGCGGGCTCGAGCCGGTGCGCGCAACGGGTCCCACCGTCTGGCAGCAGCTCGACCTGGCGCTGTACGCGCGCAGCGTGCCATTCAAGCTGCAGCCGGTCGTAATCCTGCTTGATGCGGCGAGCCCGGCCGGCGGTTTCGTTCGCGAGTGGGCGCGCCTCGACGCTGGCATCGCCGTTCACCAGGGTTATGCCCTTCAGTGGTTCGCGCTTGCCGCGGCGTTGCTTGCGCTCTATATCTTCTTCGGACGGCGCGCCGCCCGTACCGGCCTTGAGGCGCGGGAGAGGTTTCTGCCGTGAGCGCCGCTGGCTCCGTCAATGCCAAGCGCGGCCGGCTGAAGCTGGTGGTGCTCGCCGCCGTTGCGGCCGCGCCGCTCATCCTCGCCTATGCGCTGTTTTTTTCGGGTTGGCGCCCGCCCAGTTACGCCAACTACGGGGAGCTGGTGCAGCCGCCGCGCTTGCTGCGCGACGTGGAGCTCGTCGATCTCGACGGTAAGGCGTTCAGGCTGAGCGGCCTGCGCGGCAAATGGCTGTACGTGTACTTCGGGTCGTCCGACTGCGGCGAGCGCTGTTTCAACATTCTGCACAAGACACGCCAGGTGATCATCGCGCAAGAAAAGCACATGGACCGCGTCCAGCGCCTTTTCGTGCTGACCGACGGGGGCGTGCTCGGCGCTGTGGCGGACAGGCTCAAGGACGATCGCGGCCTGTACCTGGCGCGTCCGGCCCCCGCGGCCCTGCAGACGCTGGTGCGCGACTTCGCCGTGCCGGGCGGCCCCGATCGTATCTACCTGGTCGATCCGCTCGGCAATCTCATGATGAGTTACCCGGCCGAGGCGAACCCCACCGGGATGCGCAAGGATCTGGCGCGCCTGCTGCGCGTCTCGCGGGTCGGTTGATGCTCGGCAGGAGCCAGTCAGCAAAGTTCCTGCGCATGGCGTTGTGGGCAACGCTACTGGCGTTCGCATCGGTGGTGTTTAACGCCTACGCACGGCTGTCCGATGCCGGTCTCGGCTGTCCGGACTGGCCCGGTTGCTACGGGGTGCTGTTCGCCCCGCTCACGGCGAAGGATCTGCCGACCGACGGCCAGCCCGACCCGCAACAGCGCCTCGCCAAGAAGCGCGCGGCGCAGGAGACCGCCCAGCGTTTTCTGGCCGGCGCCCTGGGCCTGGTGTTGATCCGGCTGTTCGTGCTCGGCTGGAACCTGAAGAAGCGCAAGCGCAGCCAGCAGGTGCTGATCCCGCTCGCCACGTTGATCCTCACGTTCGTGCTCGGCTTCGCCGGGTTCCTCACCTTCGAGTACCGCTACCTGCCGCTCGTGATGATGATGCAAATTCTCGGTGGCACCGTGATCGTGGCGCTACTGTGGTGGATCGTGCTGCGCGAGCAGCGCTTCTGGCGCTCGCTCCCGCTCAGTCCCGCCACACGCCGGATCTGGCCGCGTGCGCTCGTGGCGCTCGCGCTGGTCGCCGCGCAGATCGCCCTCGGCGGCTGGAGCATGGTCAATTACGCCGGGCTGGCCTGCCCGGACTTTCCCACCTGTCAACGCGCGTGGTGGCCGGAAATGGATATCGCGCTGGGGTTTACGCTGTGGCAGGAGATGGGGCTGAGCTACGAGGGTCGGATGCTGAGCCTGCCGGCCGCCACGGCGATCCACATGGCCCACCGCCTCGGCGCACTCATTACCCTGCTTTATGTGGGCTGGCTGTCGTTCTATGTTCTCAAGGTGGGTGGCGAGGACCGGCTGTGCCGCTATGGCCTGTTGGTGCTGTTGATGCTATCTTTCGCCGCCGTGCTCGGGGTCATGCAGGTGCTCCTGCACCTGCCGCTCGCCGTAGCGGTAGGCCACAGCGCGGTGGCGGTCCTGCTGCTGCTGAGCGTCGTGACACTCGCGCACGTGACACGCACCGCGGCAGTCGCGCGATAACGGCAACTACGGGTCTATTGAGCGGAAAACGTGAAGCCCGAAAGCGAAAGCATCAACGCCAGCGCGGCCAACAGCGGGCTTGCCGCAACTGCCGCGCCGCGGCGCCTCAGGCGGCTGGCGCGCGAGTACTACGAGCTCACCAAGCCGCGCGTCGTGGCCCTCATCGTGTTCACTGCCGTGGTCGGCATGTTCCTGTCGAGCCCCGGGGCGCTGCCGCTCGGCCTGTTCGTCGCCGCCACGGTCGGCATCGCGCTCGCCGCCGGATCCGCGGCGGCCATCAACCAGGTGATCGACCAGCGTGCCGATTCGATCATGGCGCGCACGCGCTGGCGCCCCCTGCCGACCGGGCAGCTCACGCCCGTTGAGGCCATCACCTTCGCCGTAATCATCGGGGCGATGGCGATGGCAGTGCTGATGGTTTTCGTCAACACGCTGACTGCGGTGCTCACCTTTGCGTCGCTGATCGGCTACTCGATCGTGTATACCGTGTGGCTCAAGCACGCCACGCCGCAGAACATCGTCATCGGGGGAGCCGCTGGGGCGGCGCCGCCGGTGCTCGGCTGGGCCGCCATGACCGGCGAGGTGGCGAGCGATGCGCTACTGCTGTTCCTCATCATCTTCGTGTGGACCCCGCCGCACTTCTGGGCGCTCGCGCTGTATCGTGAGAAGGAGTACGCGAAGGTCGGCATTCCCATGCTGCCCGTCACGCACGGCAGTGCCTACACGCGGCTGCAGATACTTCTGTACACGGTGCTGCTCGCGGCCGTCACGGCGATGCCGTTCGCCACGCGCATGAGCGGCTGGCTTTACCTGTGCGGCGCGCTCGTCCTCAATGCTGGTTTCGTCTACTACGCCTGGCGGCTGTACCGCGGCTACAGCGAGCAACTGGCGCGCCGGACCTTCGCCTATTCCATCCAGTACCTGGCGCTCCTGTTCGCGCTGCTGCTCATCGACCACTACCGCGTTACCATCCACGGCGCCCTGCAGTCGGCGCTGTACTGATGCGGCGCGCCGGGCATCGTCTGCTCGTCATGGGACTTGCGGCTGGCGTCGCGGCGGCAGCTTGCACGCCGTCGCCGGCCCGCTTCAAGGCCACCGACATCAGCGCGGTGAGCTGGGGAGGGGACTTCGAGCTCACCACCCACACCGGCAAGCGCGCAAGCACCACCGAGTATCGCGGCAAGCTGCTGGTGCTGTACTTCGGTTACACCCACTGTCCGGATATCTGCGCGCCGACGCTGACACGCCTGGCCGAGGTCATGAAGCAGCTCGGTCCGGATGCGGCCCGCGTCCAGGTCCTGTTCGTGACGGTTGACCCGCAGCACGATACCGCTCAGCAGCTTGCCGGCTTCGTGCCGAGATTTCATCCGTCGTTCCTTGGCATGACCGGCAGTGAAGCCGAAATCGCAGCGATTGCCAAGGACTACAAGGTCGCGTTCCAGCCCAAGCCGCAAGCCGGCGCCGGGCGCACGCTCATCGACCATTTCGGCGGCCTGATGGTCAAGGACGCGACTGGCAAGTTGCGGCTGACCATCAGAAACGATGCCGCGGTCGACGACATCGCGCACGATCTGCGCCTGTTGCTGGCGCAGAAGACCTGAGCGTTCAGGTCGCGGGGCGGCTCGCGAGCCGCGCCAGAATCAGCCCGTAGAATCCATCCCGCACGCCCCGGAAGTGCCAGCCGAGATGCATCTGGCAGTGCGCGCAATGCGCGATTGTCCACACATAGCCTGGGAACCAGGTGTGCTCGTGCGTGGCGCTGCCAATCGTCACGCAGCCCGGCGCGCGACTGAAACAGCCGATGTGAAAGCTCAGACCCGCCGGGTTGGTGCAGCGGTGCTCATGGCTGCCGCGCACGGCAAAACGTTCCCGCTGGTGCGTGATGACGTGCCGGCAGTGGGCGCAGAAAAGCCGCTCCTCGCGCGCACTTGCCGGGGCACGCTGGTCAGCTCGTGCCGGGAGCCGTTGCGGATCGCGCTCGGGATCGAAAAAGCACCAGGGCAGGGAGAGCAGCATGCCGGCAGTCTAGCGCCACGCGGCCCAGACGC
>CAYZVX010000006.1:0-46684 GCA_964482055.1 uncultured Acidiferrobacteraceae bacterium | reverse complement strand
CATCCGCGCGGCCCGGGGTTGCTTGTCCGGCGCGCTACAGGAACAGCGTCAGCACGCCGGTGTAGCCGTACAGGCGGTTATGCGAGATCTCGCCACTGCAATAGAACCCGGCAAGCGGAATCTCGCCCAGCTCCTGCTGGATCATCTTAAGCTCTTCAGAATTGCTGCCGAACAGCTGGGGTCCGCGCCCAAGGCACGAGTAGTAAACCGCACCGCGCGGAAGGGCCCCGGCGCGGCTGCGGATATCACGCAGCATGCGCAACAAGTCCTCGCGCGCGGCGCGCGCATCGCGCCGGCAGAACATGATGGGATCGCCGGCGCTCACGTAGTCGCCAATAGCGATGAGGCCGTTGCGCGTATCGACGCCGAGCAGGTTGCGCACCAGGTAATCACCCGTGTCGCTGCCGCGGATCGGGCGGGCGGCAAAGATGTACCCGGCGGCCCGCGTCAGGTCGCGCGCCAGTAGCGCGCCGATGTCCTCGGTCATCACCTCGAGCGCCGGCCGATCGTCAATGCGCGCGATCACGTTGCCCTGGCACTCGGTGATTTGACGGTGGGGTCCAAGCGGGGTGCAGCCCTGGGTGAGCGCTGTAATCACGGCCACATCGGGGGCGAACAACACACCAGACAGCCCTCCAGAGGTTACCTGGTTGGCGATCTGCCAGTGCGGTCCCCGCGAGGAGGTGAGACCGCCGACCAAGAAACCGCCCTCGAGCGCCTCGCCGAGCTCGTGCACGAGCTCGGCGAGGCGCGGGTTCTGCGGGTCACCATGCACGACGCCGAAACGTGCCCCATGGGCCTGCGCCCAGGGGTGTGCGGTCTCGGCCAGCTCGCCGATTTCCTCGCGCAGTGGAGGAAACACCTGAAACGAGCCGTCGCGAAAGGAACCGACCAGCACGCTGATGGCCCCCTGCTCGTGATACTCGCGTCCGTTGCCACATACGCCCGTGCCGATGCTACCGACCCACTCGTCGACCCCGGACTCCCGCCTCAACAGTTCCAAAAGCTTTGGCAGTTGCGAGGCAAACACATCCGTGACGTAGAGAAAGCCAAGATTGCTGGAGCCCGGAATGTCACCGAGCGCGCGCAGGCAATTGCTGGCGGCCTGTTGCCAGTCGGCGGCAGCGGTGTGCGCGGCGCGAAATGCCTGCATGGCGGCGAGTCAGCTCAAAGGACTACCTGCCACTATAGACCACGCGGCTTCCGCCCTGTTCCAATCCCTTGCCGCGCGCGCGGCCACTGTGCTGGACAGGCGTCTTCGGTGTACGAGGACAAGCCATGCGACGACTCGTCTGCGATCGCGCCGCTGCCATCCTGCCGATGGCGGGCGTGCACCAGCGCCGTGAGCTTGCGGAACATGCCGCCGCTCGGCTGAAATGCGGGAATATCCCTTTGTGCTCGCGCTGGCGCTCGACGCAGTGCTCGGAATGCTAGTCGACTTCCGCTGTAAGAGTGGTTCTAGCGGCGCCCGCCGAGCAGCGAACCGAGCACGCCGCGCACGATCTGGCGGCCGATCTGGCTGCCGACGGCGCGTGCCGCGCTCTTGGCCATGGCCTCGGCCACGCCCTCGCGGCGGCGTCCCGAACCGCTCGCCCCGCCGCCGAGCAGGGTATCGAGCAGGCCGCCGCCTTGCTCCTTGGCGGCCGCCTCCTGTAAGCGGGTTGCACGCTGCTTGAGAATCTCGTAGGCGGATTCACGATCGACCGGTTTGTCGTATTGCCCCTTTACCGGCGAGGCGTCGATGATCCGCCGGCGTTCGGCATCGGTGATCGGTCCGATGCGGCTCTGCGGCGGCACGATGAGGGCGCGCTCCACCACGCTTGGACTGCCCTTCTCGTCGAGCATCGACACGAGCGCCTCGCCGACCGCGAGCTCGGTGATGACCTTTTCGACCTTGAGCTTGGGGTTGGCGCGGAAGGTTTCGGCGGCGGCCCTGACCGCCTTCTGGTCGCGCGGGGTGAAGGCGCGCAGCGCGTGCTGCACGCGGTTGCCGAGCTGGCCGAGCACCGCGTCCGGGATGTCGAGCGGATTCTGTGACACGAAGTAGACGCCCACTCCCTTGGAGCGGATCAGCCGCACCACCTGCTCGATCTTGTCGAGCAGCGCCGCGGGCGCGTCATCGAACAGCAGGTGCGCCTCATCAAAGAAGAACACGAGCTTCGGCTTGTCACGATCGCCGACCTCCGGAAGGGTCTCGAACAGCTCGGCGAGCATCCACAGAAGAAAAGTGGCGTAGAGTTTGGGCGCCTGCATGAGCCTGTCGGCGCTCAAGATGTTGATCACGCCGCGCCCGTCGGCCGTCTGCATCAGATCATCGAGATTGAGCGCGGGCTCCCCAAAGAACCGATCCGCACCCTGCTGCTCGAGGGTGAGCAGTGCGCGCTGGATTGCGCCGATCGAGGCGGTCGAGATGTTGCCGTAATTGGTCGTGAACTCCCTGGCGTTGTCGCCGACGTGCTGGACCATCGCGCGCAGATCCTTCAAGTCGAGTAGCAGCCAGCCGTTGTCGTCCGCGATCTTGAAGATGAGCGTCAACACCCCTTCCTGGGTCTCGTTGAGGCTGAGCAGCCGGCCGAGCAGCAGCGGTCCCAGCTCGGAGACCGTGGCGCGCACCGGGTGACCCTGCTCGCCGAACACGTCCCAGAAGGTCACGGGGAAGCTCTGGTACTCGAAACCCTTGAGCTTGAGTTGCTTGACGCGCTCCTCGACCTTGGCGTTGCCGCCGCCTTTCTGGCTGACCCCGGCGAGGTCGCCTTTGACGTCCGCCATGAACACCGGCACCCCGATGGAGCTGAACTTCTCGGCCATCACCTGCAAGGTAACGGTCTTGCCGGTGCCGGTGGCCCCGGCAATCAGCCCGTGGCGGTTGGCCATGCGGGGCAGGAGGTAAATCGGCCCCTTCGCCTGTGCGATGTGTAGCGGCTCGGTCATCGGTGTCGGCCCCTAGGCCAGGGCGTTGTGGGCGGCGCGCTCCGCCACGCCCTTGTCGATCGGCATGCGCATCTCGGCCAGCACCTCCTCGAGCGCGCCGAGACAGTACAGCACGTTCTTGACGTTGCAGCTGTAACCCATCAATCCGATGCGCACGATTCGGCCGGCGAGCGCGCCCAAGCCCGCGCCAATCTCGAGGCTGTACTCCTCAAGCAGGCGCCGGCGCAGCTCCGCTTCATTGATGCCCTCCGGCACGACGATGGCGTTGAGCTGGGGCAAACGCACGCTTTCGGGCACGAAGAATTTCAACCCCATGGCCTCCAGGCCCGCGCGCAACGCGAGGTGGTGGCGACGGTGACGCGCCCAGCGCTCCTCCAGTCCCTCCTCGGTGAGTAGCACCAGCGCTTCGTGCAGCCCGTACAGCGGGTTGATCGGGGCGGTATGGTGGTAGGCGCGCGTGCCGCTGCCCCAGTAGCCCATGAGCAGGTTGAGATCGAGAAACCAGCTCGGGACGCGGCGCTTGCGGGTCTTGATCTTTTGCACCGCGCGCTCGCTCAGCGTGATCGGCGCCAGGCCCGGTGTGCAGGACAGACACTTCTGCGATGCGGAAAACACGGCATCGAGTTGCCATTCATCCACGCGCAACGGCGATCCACCCAGCGATGTCACGGCATCGCAGATGGTGAGGCAATGAAAGCGACGCGCGACCTCGGCGATGGCGCGCGCGTCGGATTCCGCGCCGGTCGAGGTCTCGGCCTGTACAAAGGCGACGATCCGCGCATCGCGATGGGTCTTGAGGGTGTCTTCGAGCCGTTGCGGGTCAACCGGCTCGCCCCACGGAAACTCGAGCGTGACCGGCACGCCGCCGCTGCGCTCGACGTTTTCCTTCATGCGCAGGCCGAATACTCCATTGACGCACACGATGACTTTGTCGCCGGGCTCGATGAGATTGACGAAGCAGGTCTCCATGCCGGCCGAACCGGGTGCCGACACGGGGATGGTCAGCGCGTTCTGGGTCTGGAACGCATACTGCAACATCGCCTTGATCTCCTCCATCATGCCGACAAAGGCGGGATCCAGGTGGCCGATGATCGGCCGATTCATGGCGGCGAGCACGCGCGGATGAACGTCCGATGGACCGGGGCCCATCAGCGTGCGCACCGGCGGATTGAAGGATTTGAAATGCATGCTGCAGCGCAGGCCGTTGTTGTTGGGACGGGCTGAGGTGGAGGCGGCAGTATAAGGTCCTGCCGCCGGCGGACAAAGCGCTACGCGGCTTGCGGCAGATAACCGAGCCGGGCCGACAATTCCCGGCCAGCCTGTTGCACGAGCTTTACCCAGCTATCCTGGCGGCGCTCACGCGGTGCGGAGACGGACAGGCCCGCGACCATCACGCCGTTGCGATCGCGCACCGGCACGCCGATGCAGGACACGCCCTGCTCGGCCTCTTCGTTGTCGAGCGCGTAACCGCGGTTGATCGCGGTCTCGGCCTCCACCCAGAGCCGATTCACCTGTGTCAGCGTGTTCGGCGTGAAGCGGCGCAGCCCGGTGCGGCGCGCATAGTCGCGGCAGGCCTTTTCCCCCGATTCACCGAGGAACAGCTTGCCCACCGCGGTCACGTGCAGCGGCGCGCGCGAGCCGATGATCTGCTCGACACGCATCATGCGGTTGGGAACGGCGCGCTCGACGTAGACGACCTCGTCGCCCTCGCGCACCGTGAGATTGACGGTTTCGCTCAGCTGCGAGCGCAGCCAATCCATGATCGGGCGCGCCTCGCGCAGCAGATCCACCTTTCCGTGCACGCGGCTGCCGAAATGCAGCAACCGCACGCCAAGCGTGTACTGGCCCTGTGCCGTGCGCTCCACGAGCCCGTGCTCGGCGAGCGCATTTAAGATGCGGAACGCGGTCGACGGGTGGAGCTCGGTTTCTGCGGACAGGATCTTGAGGCTCACCGGCTCGGGGTAGCGGGCGAGGGCGTCAAGGAGCGCGGCAACGCGATCGATGACTTGGATGGACGAGGTGGCGGTTTTCGGTGGCATTGCGTATCCTGAAAACGATTATATATTGTGAAATATCCTATCCTGCGTTAGCGTTCCTGACAAGTGCTTCCGGTCATCGGGCGCGGAAGCTGAGGTGGTCTACTGCCGGATTGCCGCCCGCATGTATCGCCCGTTTCTCACTTTTTCCAATTTCTGAGGAATCAGCCAATGGCAAGAATGACCGCAACCGAAGCGGCAATCCGCGTGCTGGAAAGCGAGGGCGTGGAGTTGGCGTTTGGCGTGCCGGGCGCCGCCATCCTGCCGCTCTACCAGGCGATGAACGGCAGCAAGATCAAGCACGTGTTGGTGCGCCATGAGGAAGGCGGCACCCATGCGGCGGAAGGCTATACGCGTGCCGCGAGCGGCCGTATCGGCGTGTGCATCGGCACCTCCGGGCCGGCCGGCACCAACATGATCACCGGCCTGTACTCGGCCATGGCTGACAGCATCCCGATCCTGTGCATCACCGGCCAGGCGCCGCGCGCCAAGCTGCACAAGGAGGATTTCCAGGCGGTGGATATCGCCGCCATTGCCAAGCCCGTGACCAAGTGGGCGATCACTGTCATGGAAGGCGCGCAGGTGCCGCGCGCGTTTCGCTACGCCTTTCACCTCATGCGTTCCGGACGGCCCGGACCGGTGCTGATCGACCTGCCGCTCGACGTGCAGAAGGAGATCATCGAATACGATCCCGACTCCGATTTTCCCATGGAGGTGTTCAAGCCGCGCCCGCACCGCCAGCAGATCGAGAAGGCGCTCGACATGATGATGGCGGCGCAGCGCCCGGTGATCATGTCCGGCGGCGGCGTGATCAACGCCGATGCCTCCGGCCTGCTGGTTGAGCTCGCCGAGCTCACCCAGACGCCCGTGATCCCGACCCTCATGGGCTGGGGCAGCATTCCCGATGATCACCCGCTCAATGCCGGCATGGTGGGCCTGCAGACCCAGCACCGCTACGGCAACGCAAACTTCCTGCGCAGCGATTTCGTGCTCGGCATCGGCAACCGCTGGGCCAATCGCCAAACCGGCAGCATCGAGGTGTTCACCAAGGGCCGCAAGTTCGTGCATGTCGACATTGACCCGATGCAGATTGGTCGCGTGTTCTGCCCCGACCTCGGCATCGTGGGCGACGCCCGGTATGCGCTCGAGGAGTTCGTCGCGGCGGCGCGCGAGCGCAAGAAGGCGGGCAAGATCGTCAGCCGCCGGCAGTGGGTCGAGGAGGTCCAGGAGCGCAAGTTCACGATGCAGCGGCGCACCGACTTCGACAACGTGCCGATCAAGCCGCAGCGCGTGTTCCAGGAGATTAACAATGTGTTCGGCGACGACACCTGCTTCGTCACCGCCATCGGCCTGTACCAGATCGCCTCCGGCCAGTTCCAGAAGATCAACAAGCCGCGCAACTACATCGTGTGCGGCCAGGCCGGGCCGTTGGGCTGGGAGATCTCAGCCTGCATCGGCGCGAAGCTCGCCAATCCGGACAAGGAGGTCGTGGGCGTGGTCGGGGATTATTCCTTCCAGTTCCTGATCGAGGAGCTGGCCGTGGCCGCCCAGCACAAGGTGCCGTTCGTGATGGTGCTGCTCAACAATGCCTATCTCGGATTGATCCGCCAGGCCGAGATCGCCTACAAGATGGACTACGAAGTGCAGTTGAGCTTCAAGAACATCAACTGCCCCGAGATCGGCGACTACGGCGTCGATCACGTCAAGGCCGTCGAGGCCCTCGGGTGTCTTGCCGTGCGCGTGTTCGACCCGAAGCAACTGGCCGATGCCTTCCGGGCCGCGCGTCGGGCGAGCGCGGAGAAACAGGTGCCGGTGGTGGTCGAGGTAATCACCGAGCGCGTCACCAACATCGCGATGGGTCCGGAGATCGACAAGATCACCGAGTTCGAGGAGATCCTCGATCGCAAGCCGGAAAAGAGAACCGCAGCGGCTTGAAGTTAATTTTGAACCGCCAAGGCGCCAAGGCCGCCGAGAAAGACCAAATCCTTGACGAGCAAGAACCTGACGTTCTTGGCGTCATGGCGGTTAGTTTGTGAGGAGCCCAGGAAGGAAGAACATGCCCAAGTTTGCCGCCAATCTCACCATGCTGTTCAACGAGGTCGACTTCATGGACCGTTTCGACGCCGCGGCCAAGGCCGGGTTTCGTGGCGTCGAATACCTTTTCCCGTACGCCTACGACAAGCAGCAGCTCGCGGACAAGCTTCAGTCACTCGGGCTCACGCAGGTCCTGCACAACCTGCCGGCCGGCGACTGGGGCGCGGGCGATCGTGGAAACGCCTGCCAGCCCTCGCGCGTCGGAGAATTCCAGGATGGTGTCGGCAGGGCCATCGAATACGCCACAGCGCTCGGCTGCAAACAGGTCAATTGCCTGGCTGGGATCGCGCCCAAGGACGCCACGCCGGATGAGCTGCGCAAGACTTTCGTCGAGAACCTGAAATTTGCCGCCGCCAAGCTCAAGGCCGCTGGCATCAAGCTACTGATCGAGCCGATCAATACCTACGACATTCCCGGTTTCTATCTCACGCGTAGCGCGCAGGCGCTCGAGATCATGGACGAGGTGGGGTCGGATAACCTGTTCCTGCAGTACGATGTTTATCACATGCAGCGCATGGAGGGCGAGCTCGCCGCCAATCTCAGGAAACACCTGGCCCGCATTCGGCACATCCAGATCGCCGACAATCCGGGCCGCAACGAACCCGGCACCGGCGAGATCAACTATTCGTTCCTCTTCAAACATATCGACCAGATCGGATACGACGGCTGGATCGGCTGCGAGTACAAGCCGGCGAGCACCACGATCGCTGGCCTCGGCTGGGCCGCCCCCTGGCTGTCGCAAAGATAATCCTAGTTAAGGAGATCAAGCATGAAGATCGGATTCATCGGGCTCGGCATCATGGGCCGCCCCATGGCCCAAAACCTGGCGAAAGGGGGCCACACCCTGTACCTGTCCAGCCGCTCGGGCGTTCCTCAGGACCTGGTCGGCGAAAAGGCCATCGCCTGCAAGACCGCCAAAGAGGTGGCGCAGAATGCCGAGGTGATCATCACCATGGTGCCGGACACGCCGCACGTGGAATCCGTGCTGTTTGGAAAGGACGGTGTGGCCGAGGGCTTGAGCGCGGGCAAGATCGTTGTGGACATGAGCTCGATCTCGCCGATCGAGACCAAGAAGTTTGCCGACAGGATCAACAAGCTCGGCTGCGAGTACATCGACGCCCCGGTGTCGGGCGGTGAAGTGGGCGCCAAGAACGCCACACTCACCATCATGTGCGGTGGCAACCAGGCCGCGTTCGACAAGGTGAAGCCCTTGTTCGAGTTGATGGGCAAGAACATCACGCTCGTAGGCAGCAACGGCGATGGTCAGACCTGCAAGGTGGCCAACCAGATCATCGTGGCGCTCACCATCGAGGCGGTGGGCGAGGCGCTGCTGTTCGCCTCCAAGGCCGGTGCCGATCCGGCCAAGGTGCGCCAGGCGCTGATGGGCGGCTTCGCCTCGTCGAAGATCCTGGAGGTGCACGGCGAGCGCATGATCAAGCGCACCTTCAACCCCGGTTTTCGCATCGAGCTGCACCAGAAGGACCTGAACCTCGCGCTGTCCGGCGCGCGGGCGCTGGGCGTCAGCCTCCCCAACACGGCCACCTGCCAGGAGCTGTTCAACGCCTGTGCCGCGCACGGCGGTGCGGGCTGGGACCACTCGGCCATGGTGCGTGCCCTTGAGTTGCTCGCCAAACACGAGATCGCTGCCCAATAGCCGCCCGTGTTGAGGTCGGCGCGCGGCGTCGACTTGCCCGGCGCGCGCCTCCATGCTCTGCGCGCTTCGTACTGTGACCGACCCGGCGGGGCGGAGCAGCGCAGAGCCACATGCGCGCGAATGGCGCTGCGCTGAGTGGCGGTGCGAGACGAATCCGGGCAGCCTTCACCAATTTCCGGCCCGGCACGGATGCGGTATCGTTCCGCTACCCCACGCCGCGTCCACCATGCAGACTGCGCTCGCCGAGTTCATCCGCAACACACCGCCTGGCCGCGAGGCCGAGCGGATACTGCGTACCTGCGTGCACTGCGGCTTCTGCAACGCCACCTGCCCGACCTACCAGCTTCTGTTCGATGAGCTCGACGGGCCGCGGGGGCGCATCTATCTCATGAAGCAGGCGCTCGAGGGGCACACGCCGACCGCCAAGACCCTCACGCACCTGGACCGTTGTCTCACCTGTCGCGCCTGCGAGACGACCTGTCCGTCGGGCGTGCGTTACGGGGCGCTCCTTGAGATCGGGCGCGCGATCGTCGAGCAGCAGGTGGCGCGACCGTGGCGGGAGCGCCTGATGCGCTGGATGTTGCGCAAGCTCATTCCCTATCCGGCGCGCTTCGTGCCGCTGCTGCGGCTCGGCCAGCTGATGCGCCCGCTCATGCCGGCACCGATCAAGCGCCAGATTCCGAAATACCAGGCGGCGGCCGCGTGGCCCGCCGCGCGCCACGCGCGCCGCATGCTGGTGTTACAAGGCTGCGCACAGCCGGCCATCGCGCCCAACATCAACGCCGCCGCGGCGCGCGTGCTCGACCGGCTCGGCGTGAGCCTCGTCGCTGCCGCGGGCAGCGGCTGCTGTGGTGCGGCGAGCCATCACACCTCGGGGGTAGCGGAGGGTCTGAGTCTCGCGCGTCGCAACATCGATGCCTGGTGGCCGCACATCGAAGCCGGCGCCGAGGCGATCGTCATGACCGCGAGCGGTTGCGGCGTGCACGTCAAGGACTACGGCCATCTGCTGGTCGGCGACCCGGTGTATGCGGCCAAGGCGCGGCGCGTCGCCGAGCTGACCAAAGACCTGAGCGAGGTCCTCGCCGCGGAGGATCTGGGCAGCCTCAAAGGCTCGGTGGACGCGCGGCCGCGCATCGCGTTCCAGTCGCCGTGCACGCTGCAGCACGGGCAGAGGCTCAACGGCGTGGTCGAGAAAATCCTGCGCGATCTCGGCTTCACCCTCACGACGGTGCCGGATGCGCACCTGTGCTGCGGTTCGGCCGGCACCTACTCGATTCTGCAAAAGGCGCTGTCGCAGCAGTTGCTCGAACGCAAGGTTCGCGCGCTGCAGTCGGACCGCCCCCATGTCATCGCCACTGCCAACATCGGCTGCCTCGCGCATCTGCAGACCGCGGCCACGTTGCCGGTGCGCCACTGGATCGAGCTGCTGTAGAGGAATGCTTCCGTGCGGGGCGGCGGGCCGGCAGACGCGATGCGACGTGCTCGGCGGATGAGCCGCTGGCTGATTGCGTTTTCGTGTTGCTTGGCGCTCGGCATGGCGGCGGCCAGCGAGCGGGCAGGCGGCTGGCAGTTCTCCACGGCGCTCACGCCGGTCTATCTCGCCAGTTCCGCTATCGACGGTGGCGGCAGCTACGAATCGCGCGTGTTCGCGCTCAACGTTGGCGGCGTGCACCCCATTGGTCCGCGTGCCACGGCGGGCGTCACCCTCAACTACGCCCATTACGACAACCGCTTCACCACGGTGAATGCCTTCGGTGGTGCAGCCCCGTGGGGCAACGTCGAGCGCGTCGGCCTGAGCCTGCCACTCTTCGTCAGCACCGACGATGGCTGGGCTTTCCTCGTGACACGCTCGCCCGATTACTTTCATGAAGCGGGTGCCGACTGGAGCGAGTCGTTGACCTATGGTGCGATCCTGTCGGCAGCGCGGTCTTTCGGTCCGCAACACCGCCTCGGGCTCGGTCTGGGGGTGTATCAACAGCTGGAGGAGGTTCGACCATTCCCATATCTTCTGGTCGACTGGCAGCTGAGCGAGCGGTTGCGCCTGAGCAACCCGTTACCGGCCGGACCTACCGGACCGGCGGGGCTGGAGATCAACCACCGTGCGAGCGCGCGCTGGGAGATCGGCGCGGGCGCTGCCTACCGGCGGGTGCGCTTCCGTCTGCGCGACGACGGCGCATTTCCCAGTGGCGCCGGACAGGAGCGCGGCATCATTGCCTTCCTGCATGCGGCCACGCGCCTGAGTCAGGAGATGAGCCTCGACCTGTATGGCGGGGAACTGCTGAACGGCGCGCTGCAGGTCGAGGACCGAAACGGTGAGCATATCGCGCAGCTCGGCTTCGAAGCCGCGCCGCTGATCGGCGCCACGTTGCGCGTGCGCTTCTAGGCGACGGGCGAAACGTCGCATGGCATTTGCGGCGGCGCGCCTGCGCGGGGCGCGGCGCGCGCAACGCCTGCACGCGTGCCGGCTTACGCCGCCGGATTCAGCGACAGCGCCGCGCCGAACAGGTTGTGTGGGTCGAAGGCCCGGCGCATCTCGGTCATGAGGGCGCGCACCGCGGGGTCGAGGAGTGCGAATGCCGCCGCGGCACCCGGTCCGTTGCGAAACACCACCGCGTAGCCGCCGACCCGCTGCGCCGCGCCGGTGATGGTTGCGGCCGGTGCATCACTCCGCAACCAGCGCTGCGCGCCGCCCCAGTCGATGAGCCATGCACCGGGAAGGTCGAGGGGTGCGGTGGCGGCTGGCAGCGACAGGCGCCACAGCGGCTTGCTTCCCTGGAAGAACGCGAGCCGCTGCTCGCGCAGGTCGCGCCAAAAGCCATCGCCGTCGGCGAGCGGCTCACCACCGAGCCGGGACTGTGCCGCGCGCACGCCCTTTTCGCTGCCGGACAGCCGGACATACAGCACGCCGTCGTGATGGCAGGCGGCGGACAGTGGTACCGGCTGCCGCGCCCACACGCTCATTTGCCGGATCGCCTCGGCCGCGCTCATCGAGTAGCTGAGCGTGACCTCGCATGCCGGTCGCGGCAGCACCTTGAGGGATACCTCGAGGATGACGCCGAGGGTGCCGAGGCTGCCCACCATCAGGCGCGAGATGTCGTAACCGGCGACGTTTTTCATCACCTGTCCGCCGAAGCGCAGCACCTCGCCCTTGCCGTTAATGATGGTTGTGCCGAGCACGAAGTCGCGCGCCGATCCGGCAAACGGGCGGCGCGGACCCGACAGGCCGCAGGCGATGGTGCCGCCGAGTGTCGCTGACTCGCCGAAATGCGGCGGCTCGAAGGCGAGCATCTGGCCAGCGGCGGCGAGCGCCGCCTCGACCTCCGCGAGGCGCGTGCCGGCGCGCGCGGTAATGACGAGCTCGGTCGGTTCATGCGTGACGATGCCGCGATGACTGCTGACCACCACAGCGGTGCCGCGGGGGTCGCCGGTGTAGAAGCGTTTGCTGGCACCACCCTCGATGGCGAGCGGCTCGCGGGCGCCGTAGGCGGTGCGCACCTGTTCGGCGAGCTGTTGGCTCCAATCGCCGTCGCCGGCCATGTCAGAAGCGCTCGATGTCCGGGAACTTTAGTTGCCCACCGCGCACATGCATGCGCCCGAACTCGGCGCAGCGGTGCAAGGTTGGCACGGCCTTGCCGGGATTGAGCAGCCCCTTGGGATCAAAGGCCGCCTTGAGCGCGTGGAATTGGGCAAGCTCCTCGCGGGTGAACTGCACGCACATCTGGTTGATCTTCTCGATCCCGACACCGTGCTCGCCGGTGATGGTGCCGCCCGCCTCGACGCACAGCTCCAGTATCTTGCCGCCGAGCTCCTCGGTGCGCTCGAGCTCGCCCGGCTTGTTGGCGTCGTACATGATCAGAGGGTGCAGGTTCCCATCGCCGGCGTGGAAGACGTTCGCCACCGGCAGGCTGTACTCATTCGAGAGCTCGCCGATCTGGTGCAAGACCGAGGCGAGATGCTTGCGCGGAATGGTGCCGTCCATGCAGTAGTAATCCGGTGACAGGCGCCCGACGGCGGGAAACGCGGCCTTGCGCCCGGCCCAGAACTTGAGCCGCTCGGCATCGTCGCGCGCCACCCGCACCTCGGTCGCACCTTTGCTTTCGAGCAGTGCGCGCACCTGGGCGATGCCGTCGTCGACTTCCTCGGCCGTACCGTCGAGCTCGCACAGCAGGATCGCGGCCGCATCGGTCGGGTAGCCGGCGTGCAGGTAGTCCTCGGCGGCGCGAATCGCGAGGCTGTCCATCATTTCAAGGCCACCGGGGATGAACCCGCTTGCGATGACGGCAGCGACCGCATCAGCCGCGCGCTTGATGTCGTCAAAGGCGGCGAGCACGCACTTGGCGCTCGCGGGTTTCGGCGTGAGCTTGACCGTTACCTCGACGATCACGCCAAGCATGCCCTCCGAGCCGTTCAGGAGCGCGAGCAGGTCGTAGCCGGGGCTGTCGAGGGTCTTGCCGCCGACTTCGATCAGCTCGCCGTCCATGGTGAGGAACTTAAGACCCAGCACGTTGTGCACCGTGAGCCCGTATTTGAGGCAGTGGACGCCACCGGCGTTTTCCGCCACGTTGCCACCGATCGACGAAATGATCTGTGAGGACGGATCGGGCGCGTAATAGAGGCCGTGCGGCGAGGCGGCGGCAGTGATGGCGGCGTTGCGTACGCCGGGCTCCACGGTGGCGGTGCGATTGTCGGGGTCGATCTCGAGTATGCGCGAGAGCTTGGTGAGCGAGAGCAGCACGCCGTGCGCGAGCGGCAGCGCCCCGCCGGACAGCCCCGTGCCGGCGCCACGCGCGACGACCGGAATGCCATGCGCCGAACAGACCTTCAGGACGTGGCGCGTCTGCGCGATGTTCTGCGGTAGCGCCACGATCCCCGGCACGCAACGATAGGCGGAAAGGCCGTCGCATTCGTAGGGCCGCAGATCCTCTTCGCTCGAGAGCACGCAGTCGGCGGGCAGAACGGCACGCAGCTCGGCGACAAGCCGCTCGCGCGCAAAGCGGTGCGCCTCCCGGGCCGGTTGCACGACAGCGCTCATGGAAGTCTCCGCGATACGGTCCAAGAGTAACGCCGCCCAGTCGGCGGGTAAACCATAGCTTCTTGCGTCATGCGGGATTTTGTAGACTCGGTCGCATGATCGAGCACCTGGGGATCGCGCACGCCAGCGTCTTGGTTGCGGACACGCAACGCGCGCTTGGTTTCTATCGCGATGTGCTCGGCATGCGTGTCCTGCCCGAGCGCCCTGATCTCGGATACCCTGGCGCCTGGCTCGCGGTCGGCGAGCAGCAGATCCATCTGCTGCAGCTACCGAACCCGGATCCGGTGACCGGCCGGCCCGCGCATGGCGGTTGGGATCGGCACACCGCGATTCGCGTGCACGACCTGGCGGTGGTCAAGGCGGCGCTCGAGCGCGCCGGCGTGAGCTATACCGTGAGCCGCTCCGGACGTGCTGCGCTTTTCTGCCGCGACCCCGACGGCAATGCGCTGGAGCTCATCGAGGAGCGCAAATAAAAAAGGGCCCCGCAACGGAGGCCCTTCGGTCTTGGGCATTCGGCCGGCGGCTCGTCAGGCGACGAGCGAGTCCTTCATCTGGGCGAGCGCCTTCTGCTCGATCTGGCGGATGCGCTCCGCCGACACGCCGTACTGCGCGGCCAGCTCGTGCAGCGTGGGCTTTTCTTCGTCCAACCAGCGCCGCTGGATGATATCGCGCGCCCGGTCGTCGAGGCGCGCCAGCGCCTGCCCGAGCTGCTCGCTGCGCGAGCTTTCCTGATCGGATTGCGTCACCAGCACTTCCGGGTTGTAGCGCATGTCCTGCAGGTACCCCGCCGGGGTGGCGTGGAAGGTCTCGTCGTCGCTGTCGTCGCCGGCATCGAACGGTACGTCCGGGCTCGACAGGCGCGACTCCATCTGCTGCACGGTTTCGGGCGCTACGTCGAGCGTGGCGGCCAGGGCGTCGACCTCGCTGCGGGTCATCCAGCCGAGTCGCTCGCGCGACTTGCGCAGGTTGAAGAACAGCTTGCGCTGCGCCTTGGTGGTCGCGACCTTGACGATCCGCCAGTTGCGCAGGATGTAATCGTAGATCTCGGCGCGGATCCAATGCACCGCGAACGACATCAGGCGCACTTTGCGGTCCGGGTCGTAGTGTTTTACGGCCTTCATGAGGCCGATGTTGCCCTCTTGGATCAGGTCGGCCTGCGGCAGGCCATAGCCGGAGAAGCCGCGTGCCACGCGCACTACGTAGCGCAGGTTGGACATTACCAGCTGGCGGGCGGCATCGAGATCGTTGTGTTTGCGATAGCGCAGCGCGAGCGCCCGTTCCTCGTCGGCGTTGAGGACGGGCAGCGCATTGACGGCCTTGAGATAGGCCGACAGACCCTTGTCCGGGAACAGGCTGATGGCGATTGGCAGTGTTTGACTCATGTGGCAGAGCTCCCTCGCGTTGGACCCCCCAGATGCCGGGAGAATATTAGCACTCGCGGCTTTTGAGTGCCAACTATAGCCAAAAGTTCAGTGATTCAGTCAACAATAATGTAAACCATTGGACAGATTGGATCTATTTGGGTTCGATGGCCTTGAGGTGCCGGCCCACCGCGAGCCGCGAGCCCACCCAGCCCAGCAAGGCGCCAGCGCCAAGCAGGACCCCGGTGGCCGCAGCGCCCAGGCCCTCGGCCTGAAAATCGCTTCCGTAGAGGCTGGCAAGGTCACGCACCGGTCCGGCGAGCAGCCCCAGGGTGAGCCCTACGATCCCCCAGGCGAGCAATGCGCCGGCCAGGCCCTGTTGCACGCCGGCATGGAGAAACGGCCGGCGGATGAACGCATCGGTGCCGCCAACGAGCTTGATGATCTCGATCTCGTCCTTGCGGCTTAAGACGGCGAGGCGAATGGTGTTGCCGGTAACGAGGATCACGCCTGCGGCAAGCAGGGCGGCGAGCAGCCACACGCCGCGCTCGGCGACACTGAGCAGTGCGCGCAGGCGCCGCACCCATTCGAGGTCGAGCTGTGCCAGCTCGACTTCTGGATGCTGGCCCAGCTCGCGCACCAGCGCCTCGAGCCCGTCGGGTGTGACATCTATGCGCGGGTGCACCACCAGAACCGGCGGCAGCGGGTTGCGGTCGAGCGCATCGAGCGCCGATCCGAATCCGGAGCTGCGCTTGAACTCCGCAAGCGCGGCTTCCGGCGAGATGTAATCGACGCGCGTCACCTGTGCCTGGCGCCGGATGCGGTCGGCGAGTCTCTCGGCGGCCTTCGCGGCGAGATCGCGCTTCAGGAATAGCGAGATCTGGCTGCCGCCCTCCCAGCCGCGGCTGACGCGCGCGAGGTTGTCGATGAGCACATAGAATCCGGCAGGCAACGCCAGCGAAATCGCGATTACCGCCACCGTCATGAACGTGGCGATCGGCTGGCGGATCAGGCGTCCGGCGCTCTCGAAGAAGGCCTGGGCGTGCTGGGCGAGGTAGGTCTTCACGCCCGCGCCCCCGTGTCGTGCACGAGCTCGCCGTGACTGAGCTGCAGCACGCGCTTGCCGGCGCGCCCGATCAGCTGCTGGTCGTGGGTGGCGATCAGTATCGTCACGCCAACCGCGTTGAAGTCGAGAAACAGCCGCAGAATCTCCTCGGACAACGCCGCGTCGAGGTTGCCGGTCGGCTCATCGGCGAGCAGCACGGCGGGCTTGTTCACGATCGCGCGCGCGATGCTGACGCGCTGCTGCTCGCCGCCCGAGAGCGTGATCGGCGAGAGGCGTTCCTTGCCGAGCAGCCCCACCTTGTCGAGTGCCGCGCGCGTGCGCTTCTCGACCTCGCGGCGTGGCGTGCCGGTCACGATGAGCGGCAGCGCCACGTTGTCGAACACGGTGCGGTCATAAAGGAGCTTGTAGTCTTGAAACACCACACTGATGGTGCGGCGCAGCAGCGGGATGCGGCGCGCCGGCAGGCGCGCCAGGTTCTGGTTGTTGACCAGCAGCGTGCCGCGCGTGACGCGCTCGATGAGCGTAATGAGCTTGAGCAGCGTGCTCTTGCCGGCGCCGGAATGCCCGGTGACGAATGCCATTTCCCCGGCGGCCAGCGCGAAGCTCACGTTCTTGAGCGCATCGAAGCCGCTCGGATAGCGCTTGGACACGTTGCTGAACTGGATCATGCGCCTCGCGTTTAGCCCTTGGCCGGCAGCAGCGCGTCGATGAACTCGGCCGCGCTGAAGTCCTGCAGATCCTCAAGGCTCTCACCGACCCCCAGGAACCGGATCGCCGCGCCACTCTGCCGGGCGATGGCGAGCAGAATCCCGCCCTTGGCGGTGCCGTCGAGCTTGGTGAGCGCAAGCCCGGTAACGCCGACCGCCTCGTTGAAGTGCTTGAGCTGCGACAGCGCGTTCTGCCCGGTGCTGGCGTCGAGCACGAGGAGAACCTCGTGCGGGGCGTCGGACCGTGTCTTGTTGATGACGCGTTTGATCTTTCGGAGCTCGTCCATGAGCCCGGCGTGGGTGTGCTGGCGGCCGGCCGTGTCGACGATCAGCACTTCGGCCCCGCGCGCGGTCGCCGCCGCCATCGCATCATGGCATACGGCAGCGGCGTCGGCGCCGCTGTGCTGGGCGATCACCGGCAGCTGCAACCGCTCACCCCAGGTTTTGAGCTGCTCAATGGCCGCGGCACGGAAGGTGTCGGCGGCGGCGAGCATGACGCCGAGCCCCTCACCGTGCAGGCGGTGGGCGAGCTTGGCGATGGTCGTGGTCTTGCCCACCCCATTTACCCCCACGGCCATGATGACAAACGGCCGGGCCGACCGGTCGATCACCAACGGCCGGGCCGCCGGCTGAACGACGGCGAGCATCTGCTGTCTCAGCGCTTCGTACACCGCGCGCGTGTCGGCCAGCTCTTTGCGCGCGATGCGCTGCGTGAGGCCATCGATGAGAAGTCGGGTGGTCTCAACACCGACGTCTGCCGAGACGAGCAGGGTTTCAAGCTCCTCGAGCAGCGCGGCGTCGAGCGTGCGTGGCCCGAGCAGCAGATCGCTCAAGCCGCGCGCGAACGATCGGGGCGCGGCGCCGAGCTTGTCGCGCAGGCGCGCCATGAGCCCGCTAGGCGCAGTGGTCTTGGTGTCGGTGTCGGTCAAAACGGTATCGGCGAGGTGAGGGGATGAGGTATCCTATCGCGCGTTTTTGCGCCGCATATTATAAGAGGACGGCACATGTTTAACATGGCTTCGCGTGCCCTGTTGGTGGTTGTCGCGCTGCTCGCGGCGTGCAGCAAGCAGACGGTGCATGAGACGCGGTTGACAAACGGGCTACACGTGATCGTCAAGGAAGATCACCGTTCGCCGACCGTTGTCTCGCAGATCTGGTACAAGGTCGGCGCGATCGACGAGCCGGATGGCCTCACCGGCATCTCGCACGTGCTCGAGCACATGATGTTCAAGGGCACGCAGCGCCTCAAGCCCAACGAGTTCTCGCGTATCATCGCCGAGAACGGGGGGCGCGAGAACGCCTTCACCAGCCGCGACTACACTGCCTATTTTCAGCAGCTGGAGAGGTCGCGCCTGCCGATCGCCTTCGAGCTCGAGGCCGACCGCATGCGCAACCTCAAGCTCGATGGCGACGAGTTCGCCAAGGAGATCCGGGTGGTGATGGAGGAGCGGCGGCTGCGCACGGAGGACAAGCCCGAGGCGCTGCTCGGCGAGCGCTTCATGGCCACGGCCTACCAGGTCCACCCGTACCGGCATCCGATCATCGGCTGGATGTCCGATCTCGAAAAAATGACGATCGAGGATGTGCGGGCCTGGTACCGGCGCTTCTACACGCCGAAGAACGCGACCCTGGTCGTGGTGGGGGATGTAAGTCCCAAAGAGGTCTTTGCCCTGGCCGAACAGCATTTCGGCAAGCTCCCGGCCGAGCCCGCCAACCCGACGCCGATCGCGAGCGAGCCGCCTCAGACCGCCGAGCGGCGCACGCGCCTGTCGGTACCGGCCGAGGTGCCGACGTTGTATCTCGGCTACCACGTTCCGGTGTTGCAGCCGGACGCCAAGTCGTGGGAGCCGTACGCTCTCAGCGTGCTCAACGGCATCCTCGACGGTGGCAACAGCGCGCGCTTCGAATCAGTGCTGGTGCGCGAGCAGAAGATCGCCTCCAACATTGGGGTCGGCTACGACCTGATCGCGCGCGGCGGCAGCCTTTTTACCATCGTTGGCACCCCGGCCAACGGCCACAGCGTCGAGGAGCTGGAGAAGGCTGTGCTCGCCCAGATCGAGCGCGTGCAGAAGGAACGCGTCTCGGACGCGGAGCTCAGTCGCGTCAAGGCGCAGGTAGTGGCGCGCGATGTCTACCAGCGCGACTCGGTGTTCTATCAGGCGATGCAGATCGGTATGTTCGTCACCACCGGGCTCGACTGGCGCCTGATTGACGAGGGCGTTAAACGGATCAATGCCGTCACGGCCGAACAGGTGCAGGAGGTCGCCAATAAGTATCTGGTCGCGACCAACCGCACCGTTGCCGTCCTCGATCCGCAGCCGATCGATCGCACAAAACCGCGTATCGCACCCCGCGGGGGCTACCATGGCCGCTAGGCTCATCGCCCTGCTCGTGGCGGCGCTCACCAGTGCCGTTGCCGTCGCCTCGCCGCTCAAGATCGAGCACTGGACACTCGCCAACGGTGCGCACGTGTACCTGGTCGAGGCACACGATCTTCCGATGGTGCAGCTGCGCGCCGTATTCGACGCGGGCGCCGCGCGCGATCCGCGCGGTCGCAGCGGTGTGGCGCTGCTCACGAGCGGGATGCTGGAAGAGGGAACCGGCAATCTCGGCGCCGATGACATCGCCCGGCGCTTCGAGGACCTCGGAGCCGAGTTCGGTGCGTCCGCCGAGCGCGACATGGCAACCGTCGACCTGCGCAGCCTGTCCGACGCGAAGCTGCTCGATCCGGCGCTCGACCTGTTTGCCCAGATCATCGCGAACCCGAGCTTCCCGCCGGAGGCGCTGGAGCGCGAGCGCGCACGGCTGCTCGTGGCGCTTCAACGTGATGCCCAGTCGCCCGGCACGATCGCCAGCCGGGCGTTCTACCGCGAGCTGTACGGCGAGCACCCCTACGCCTACGACCCGCAAGGCGAGGAGGCGAGCATCAGGGCCATCACGCGCGATGATCTCGTTGCCCACCACAAGAGCTACTACGTCGGCAAGAACGCGCGTCTCGTGATCGTCGGCGATGTGACCAGGCGCAGCGCCCGCAAGATCGCCGAGCGCGTGCTCGGCAGGCTGCCGGCCGGCGCGCCGGCGCCGGCGCTGCCCGACGTACCAGCGCTCGACAAGGCGCGCGAGCGGCGCATCGAGTTCCCCGCCACCCAGAGCCACGTGTTTCTTGGCCAGCCCGGCATGAGGCGCGACGACCCGGACTACTTTCCGCTGTACGTCGGCAACTACATCCTGGGCGGCGGCGGGCTGGTGTCGCGCCTGTCGACCGAGGTGCGCGAGAAGCGCGGCCTGTCCTACAGCGTCTACAGCTACTTCTTGCCGATGCGGGTGAGCGGTCCATTCATCATGGGGCTGCAGACCAAGAACACGCAGCGCGACGAGGCGATAGCGCTGATCCGTAAGGTGCTCGAGGAGTTCGTCAGGAACGGGCCGACCGACCAGGAGCTCGAAGCGGCCAAAAAACACATTACCGGTGCCTTCCCGCTGCGTCTCGACAGCAACCGCAAGATTGCCGATAACCTGGCCGTGATTGCGTTCTACGATCTGCCGCTGACCTGGCTCGATGACTACACCCAGCGGGTGGAAGCCGTGACCGCCGAGCAGATCCGCGACGCCTTCCGGCGGCGCGTGCATCCCGACAAGCTCGTCGACGTCGTGGTGGGCGGTGCCCGCTAGCAAGCGCGCTCGAGCGGCGCAGCGCGGCGCGCGGCGTGCCGTGGCGCCACGTCCGTATCCCGGATTCATTCGCATCATCGGCGGGCGCTGGCGCTCGCGCCGACTGCCGGTGCCGGTATCCGAGGGGCTGCGCCCGACGCCGGACCGCGTGCGCGAGACCCTGTTCAACTGGCTCGCACCGTATCTGCCGGGCGCGCGCTGTCTTGACCTGTTTGCGGGCACCGGCGCCCTGTGCCTGGAGGCGCTGTCGCGCGGGGCGGGCTCGGTGGTGATGGTCGAACAGTCGCCGGCGGTGGCCGAGAGCCTGCGACGCAACCTCGCCGCGCTCGGCGCCCACGGCGCCGAGGTCATCTGTGCGGACGCGCTCACCTTCCTGGCTGGGACGCCGCAGCTGTTCGACATCGTGTTTCTCGATCCCCCATTCAAGAGCAACCTGATCGCGCGCTGTTCGGTGCTGCTCGAGCCGCGCGGCTGGGTGCACCCCGGCACGCTCGTGTATATCGAAGCCCCGCACCACCTCGATCCCTTGCCGGTCCCGGCGCACTGGGAGCTTGCGCGCAGCAAGCGCGCCGGCGAGGTGGGCTACCATCTGGCGCGCATCCCGGGCGCGGCGCGCGCCGATTGACGTGGGTCAAGCGACCCGCCGCCCGGCCGGTGCTATCCTCTCTGCCCAAATGAAGATCATCGCCCTGTATCCCGGCACCTTCGACCCGATTACCAATGGCCACACCGACCTGGTGCGCCGGGCGGCGAAACTGTTCGATGAAGTGATCGTGTCCGTGGCGGCCAACCCGAAGAAACAGCCACTGTTTTCGCTCAAGGAGCGCGTCGAGCTCGCGCAGGCCGCGCTCGCCGGCATTCCGCAAGTGCGCGTGCTCGGCTTCGACACGCTGTTGATTGAGTTCGTGCGGGCGCAGAGCGCGCACGTGATCCTGCGCGGTCTGCGTGCGGTGTCGGACTTCGAGTTCGAGTTTCAGCTGGCCGGCATGAACCGGCGCCTGGCACCGGAAATTGAGACCGTGTTCCTCACGCCCTCGGAGCAGGAGATGTTCATCTCCGCCTCGCTGGTGAAGGAAATAGCCCTATTGCGCGGGGACGTTTCGGCGTTCGTGCACCCGCGCGTGGCCGCTGCGCTGATGGCGAAAATCAGCTAACATTTCTCGCGAAATTCCACGTACCTTCAGGGTGTTCCGATGTCATTGCTGATTACCGACGAGTGCATCAATTGCGATGTGTGCGAGCCCGAGTGCCCGAACGGCGCGATCTCGCAGGGCGAGGAGATCTACGTGATCGACCCCAATCTCTGCACCGAGTGCGTCGGGCATTTCGAGACCTCGCAGTGTGTCGAGGTGTGCCCGGTCGACTGCATCGTTCCGGATCCGAACCATCGGGAAACCCGGGACCAGCTTCAGCAGAAGTACATCGCCCTGACGAAGCCTGCGGCGTAGCGCGTGCAGGCATGGAGGACGCAGGCGGCTCCGGCCGCCTTCGTCGTTTCATGACCGTCCGTAAACGGACCAATCGCGTGGCGGTAGCGGCTGGAGATCGCCAACCATGAGGCACGCAATCCCAGCGCGGCGCGGCCGCGCGGCGCGGTTGGTGGCGCTGGTTGGCCTGTTGTGGCTTTCGCCGGCTTGGCCGGAAACGCTGCGGCCACCGAGCGCGGCGCTCGCCACGGCGCATCCGCTTGCGACCGAGGCCGGCCGCGAGATCCTGGCGGCCGGTGGCAACGCCTTCGATGCCGCAGTGACGGTGGCGGCAGTGCTGGCCGTGGTCGAGCCGTACGGATCGGGCCTCGGCGGCGGCGGATTCTTTCTGCTGCATCGCGCCGCCGACGGTTTCGAGACCATGATCGATGCGCGCGAGCGCGCGCCGCTTGCCGCTTCCGAGCAGATGTATCTCGACAGTGCGGGCAATCCGATCGCGCGCCTGTCGCGCGAGGGCGCGCTCGCCGCTGCGGTGCCCGGGCTGCCGGCGGCGCTCGTGCATCTCGCCGAGCGATACGGGCGCCTGCCCCTGAAGCACACGCTCGCGCCGGCCGTCGCCCTGGCGCGAAACGGCGTGCCGACCACGGCGCAATACCGGCGTCTGGCGCAGATCCGCCGCGAGGCGCTCGCTGGCGGGGGCGACGCCGCGCGAATTTTTCTCGATGAAGGCTTCGGGCCGTCGGAAGGCTTCGTGCTCCGCCAGGAGGACCTGGCGAACACGCTCGAGCGCCTCGCCGCGCGCGGTCGCAGCGGATTCTACGACGGTCCCGTCGCCCAGCGCCTGGTGCAAGGCGTACGCGCCGCCGGCGGCATCTGGAGTCTCAAGGACCTCGCCGAGTACCGGGTGGTGGAACGCGAGCCGATGCGTGGAAACTATCGCGGCATGCGCGTCGCCTCGGCGGCGCTGCCGTCCTCGGGCGGGGTCGTGCTGCTACAGATGCTTGCCCTGATCGAGCCGCTCGACATCGAGGTGCTCGACCCGGTGACGCGCGCCCGCACGCTTATCGAGGCCATGCGGCTCGCCTACCGCGATCGCACCGCGTTTCTCGGCGACCCCGATTTCATCGATATCGACGCCCGTTTGCTGCTTGGCACGGAGTACCTGACGCAGCTGCGCCGCGAGCTCCAGCACAACCTGCGCCGGCCGGCACGCGCCCGGGCGGCGGTCACGGAAGAAGAGGGGCGCAACACCACGCACTTTTCCATTCTCGATCGCGACGGCAATCGTGTGGCGGCGACGCTCAGCATCAATTCCCCGTTCGGTTCCGGCTTCGTGCCGCCCGGAACCGGCGTGCTGCTCAACAACGAGATGGACGATTTCGTCGCCAAGCCCGGGGTCATGAACCTCTACGGGCTTACCGGCTCGGAGGCCAATCTGATCGCGCCGGGCAAGCGCCCGCTGTCGAGCATGTCGCCGACCTTCCTGGAAACCCCGCAGGCGCTGGTGCTCATCGGCACGCCCGGCGGTTCGCGCATCATCACCATGCTGCTGCTCGCCAGTCTCGAGGTCGCCGCCGGGCGCGGCACGGTCGCGGATTGGGTATCCCTGCCGCGCTTCCATCACCAGTACCTGCCGGATGTGGTCGAGTACGAGAGCGCGGCGCTGAGCGCGGCCCAGGTCCGGGAGCTCGCCGCGCGCGGCTACCGGCTGAAGGAACGCACCGCCCCATTCGGCAACATGCAGGCGGTGGTCTGGTACAAGGCGGCCGGTCGCGTGGAGGCGGCCGCCGACCCGCGCGGGGAGGGCGCCGCCTGGGTGCAGCCGCCCTCAGCTGGCGGCGTCGAGGAGTGAGTCCTCGGCGGGCTGCTGCGGATGCAGCAGCTGCATGATGGCCTCGACGCGCGTGTCGAGGCCCTGTTCCTGGGCGCGGATGCCGTCGCGGATCTGCTCGAGCTCTTTGATGCGATCCTCGAGCGTGTCGCTCGCCTGGTGGATGCGCTTGATGGACTCCAGCCTGCGGCGCAACTGGATCTGGTGCTCGCGCACCTGGGTCTCCATCGGCGCCATGATGTTCTTCAGCCAGTTGTCGGCATCGCGGTTGGCCATCTTGTAGATGGCGCGGATCTTGGCGACGGTCGATTCGAAGAACCGGCGCGTCAGCACTTTCTGCTCCGTGAAGACCAGCGTCAGTCCCGACATGAACTGCTCGTGCTTGGCCTGCAGGCGCTTGATCTCGCGGATGTAGCGCAGCACCGAGAAGCTGCCCGGCCGCACGTTGGTCAGGCCGTATTCCTCCTGGAACTTGCGGTACACGCCGTCCATCATCTCCTTGATCTCGTTGGCCTGGGCCGCGACCTGGTCCATGTTCGCCAGCACGTGTTTGAAGAATTCCTCCATGGCGCTCTTCAGGCCGGCCGTGGTGAGACCGATCTCCATGTCCTTCTTGGTCTGGGCGATCAGCGCGTCGAGCGTGCGAATGTTCAAATGCGTGTACAGCAGGTTGGTCTGGCGCGAGAAGATCGAGCGCGTGGCCTGGAAGCGTTGCAGGCTCTTCTCGAACACCTCCTTGTCCTGTTTGACGCGCGTCATCATGTGCTCGATCACGTCCATGTTCTGGCCAGTCAGCGCGGTGAGCTCGTCCATGTTCTCGTAGACGCCCTTCAAGCGCTGCGTTACCACCATGCGCACCGCCTTGATGACGTCGAGCATGTCGCCGACGATGTTGTCGCGCACGATCTCGCGCTTGGCCGGAATGATCTCGTTGGCGAGCGCCGCCTCGAGTGACAGGATGCGCGAGCGTTCGAGAATCGCGAGATCGCCCTTGACCTTGCCGAGCAGCGCCTTTTGCGCCGACACCGGATAAACGTGCTGCTCCGGGATGTTGAGGATGCGGGCGGTTTCGTGCGCCTGGCGCTCGATCTCGCGGTCGATCTCGGCGGGGTCCTTGAGCTCGTCCCACAGTCCGTCGATCTTGTTGAGCACGACGAGACGACCCTTGGTAACCGAGTCCTTGCGCGAGCCGATGTGGTCGTGCCAGATCTCGATGTCGGACTTGGTCACACCAGTGTCGGCCGCCAGAATGAACAACACCGCGTGCGCGGACGGCAGCATGTTGAGCGTCAGCTCCGGCTCGGTACCGAGCGCATTGAGCCCTGGCGTGTCGAGGATCACCAGGCCCTGATCGAGCAACGGGTGGGGGATGTTGATGATCGCGTGCCGCCACTTCGGGATCTCGACCAGGCCGTCCTCAGCGATGCGCATGCCGTTCTGGGTTTCTTCCTCGGCGATGTGAAAGCCCATGGCCTGGGCCTCCTCGCGCGGCACGTGCTTGACCTCGACGATGTGCTGCAAGGTCTTGATCATTTCCTCCGGCGCGTTAGTGTCGAGGGGCAGCACCTGCCACTCCTCGGCGAAGCCCTTGAGCTCGGCGATCGTGGTGCCGCTCTTGCGCGACTCGATCGGCAGCAGCTTGAGCGTAGGGTCGCTGCCCAGTTCGTGCAGAAGCTCGGTCGGGCACATCGTGGTGCGCCCGGCGCTCGACGGCAGGATGCGCTTGCCGAAGCGGGCGAAGAAGATGGCGTTGATGAGCTCGGACTTGCCGCGCGAGAACTCGGCGACGAAGGCGATATAAAGCTTGTCGTCGCGCAGCGTCGTCAGGATGTGCTGCAGGCGATGCTCGTTCTGAGCATCGCCCAGGTCCTGGACCTGCAGCCAGCCGCTCAACTCCGTGACGGCGCCGGCCAGCTGGCTGCGCCAGCTGCTGTAGGCTTCGAAGTGTTGTTCGAGGTTTCGGTTTTTCATGACCGTGCCCTGGTTCCTTGAGCAAGAAATGTCACCGGCTGAATAGCGGCCACGCGCGGTTGCTCGGAAGCGGCAGCGCGGAGGGCCGTTGAGGTGCGCCCGATGTTTTGGCTCCGGGGCAAAAGCGTCACCCTATCAGTAAGTTAGGCCGGATAATTCACCAACCCTTCAAATATAGACTACCGCTGGCATTTCGGGCAGAAAAACGCCGACCGCTGGCCGATGCGAATCCCGCGGACGGCGCGGCCGCAGCGCCGGCACGGTTCGCCGCGAGGGGCGCCATGCCCCGTGAATTGGCGTGGGACAAGGTCGGTCAGGCCTGCGGCCCGTTTCCGATTTGAAGCGGGATCGACCCGTTGGCGCTTGTGTGCAGCGGAACGTTTAGCACGGCGCCAAATGTTGGTTGCAGTAAGGTTTTGCGGAGCTGACCCCCTCTAGCTCCAAGGTAGAGGCTGATGACTGGAAGGCGACCCGGTGAAACGGCCGACGTGTAGGGGGTCGCGATTTGTCGTGTGGTCGTGCGCTGTCGTTCTGTTGCGTGGGTCGCGGAACTGCCCGGATTTCCATAGCAGCGCTCAACTGCATGACGCTGTGCTCAGTCCTCGCTCCCAGTCCGCTGCAAAACGTACTTCGCATCAAAATCGAGCACCCGTGCGGCGAGCCGGTCGATGAAGACCGATTTCTTCTTGTCCTTGCCACCGTCGTCCTCAAAGTCCTCATCCTCTTCGAGATCCCCGTATTCTTTCCTGAGCAGCCTACGAAGGTCCTTGAGGTTTGATGTCACGCCTTTCGTGTTGCCGAGCCGTGCGGCGTCGGCAGCTGCGGTGAGCAGGCGGTCAAGCTGCGAGGCGAACGCCGGGTCGACGAGCTTCATCGGCACCAGGTCCTGATTTAGATGATTCTGAATTCCGCTCAGGACAAACGCGGCGTTAAATGGAGAAGGATTAGGAATGCGGGGGATAGCGGCAGAACGGCGAACGTCTCGTTCAATCGAGTAAAGCTGTTGTCCCACAGCAGATTCGGGACTAGGGCCTTCATCAGGAAACCCAGGACCCGGACCCAGAACCGGTGCGGCACCACTGAACCTAGCCCTGGCGATGCCGGGCAGATTTGAGCTCTTGATTCCGAACCCCCTGCGTCTTGCCGGGAAGCAAGCCAGCCGTGCCATCGGTGCGCAGGTCGCGGTAGGTCTAGTTGACACGAAAGGCGGGCTGCCCCGGGACCGGGTTTGCCACGACGAGCCCTTCCCAGTCGCGCGGTACCTCCTGGCTGGCAGGGTCCACGCCGTTGGCTTCGTAGCGCAACGCTGTGAGCGATTGTCGGCTGTTGGAACTGCTCTTGATCCTGTAGCGATACTGGATCACTCCATCCTTGATTACCGTAAAGTTCGAGTAGACCGCCGGGTCGATCTTGTTGGTCGGCACTACCACAACGCGCTGTAACACCCCCGGGTGCCGTGTAGCTGTAGTAGTAGACGATGTAGTTGCCGGTCTGCTCATCGTATTCGACGCGCTCCTCATCGGCCGCGTGAGCCTGGCAGCTGAGCAGAAGCATGAATACGACCCCCGTGAAGCAGAGCACGCAAGCGACTGTGTGTCGTCATGTCACGATCCTCTTCCTTGAACCGTTCGATCCGTCGTGCCAGGGAATCGTGGGGCCGTGTGCAGGAAAAAAAGCCCAGCATGCGTCGCACCCCGTTTCGAAGTATTGCGATCTATATACCGTATTCTGCATCGTGGGCCGTTCGAACTTCTGCGTTATCTCCATCGACCAGCGGGCTACACACCCTGTTCGGGTGGCATAGATGTGTCGGTAGGAGGTGCGTCCCCAGGGGCAGGCGCGGGGAGCTGCAAGACAGACGGCAGAGTCACATGGAAATGCTGATTTGCAGTTCCCTCATAGGCCGGCCTTCCAGGTGGTATGGTGTCTCCGCCGAGATTGCGCAGTACTTCAAAGAATACGGCAAAGTTTGCCTCCGGTATCGACGTCGTCGGATGCCGCTGGGGCTTCGCCCGAATGTCGATGTCCGTGCCTTGGCGATGCGTTTCATGGGGCGGTTTCCACCAGCCCGAGGCGCTGCGGCCATCATAGCGGTTGTCGAACAGCCCGCCGCGTTCCAGGCTCGCGTCGTTGAGATGCAACACGGGGTCGCTGAGATACCGCCTGCGGTAGACGTTGGCGATCGTCCTGATCGTCGCGGACGCTCCCGGTGTGAGGTAGTGATTGTCGGGGTGAGCGGTATCGGCATTGGGGATGAGCACACAATTCGGGCTGGCCGGGATGGGCTGTAGTCCCTTTATCCCTACCCAGATCGTATCCGGTCCTTCCTGCGTGCAGGGCCGGTCGATGCACGTGGCCTTGATCTTATGGTCGCCCGCAACTTCCGGTGCTAGGAACCAGAATAGCATTCCGTTGATGCCGGTGTTCCATTCGACGGCAGTCTGCGCGGCAAAGCCGATGGAGAGCAGTCCTGTCGGCCGGCGGTCATCGTGGTGGGCGTGGCCGCCGCTGTTGGCCTCGACGCCGAGTTCCAGTCGTATGGGTACATTTGGCACGAGCTGGCCGCTGCCATCGTATCCCTTGGCCCGCAAGGTGCGCGTTGTCCGGCCCGGCTCGACCTCGGCAAGCGCGCCGCTGGCGGAACTTTCGCCTGCGTTGTTCGAAAGCCTGATCGTGTGGGGTGCCTGGCACTCGGGGAATCGGAGCCGGTTAGCGGCGTAGGTGCCATCGATGGCGTAGGCAGCGCCGCTGGGGCCGGTGACTGGCAGCCGCTCGGGTTCCACGGGACCCATGTGCAGGTTTTGCTGGTCTCAGTAAAGAACTCCACACGCCGTCCCCGGTGCGCCCAAGCTACCGCATTTGAGGGGCGTCCACTGGCATCCAGAAAGCCGTAGTAGACCGAGACTGGCGACACAGTCCCGTAATCGTTCACGTAGAAGCGGTCGGGGTGTGCGACGTATCTTGTAGTCATCGACTCTTGTTCTTGCCCCGAGGCGTAATCGTAGACATAGCATTTCTTGCCCAGATTTCACTCGAGCAGTAGCGGCATCGCGGCATCGAGGGCGGCCGCGGGGGGAGGGGAAGGCGCCCGCGACGCGGGTGCCGAGTACGGGGGCCGGAGGCCACCGGTGCCGATTGGCATTCGAAACCGCGACCCCAATCCAGCAGCTTGACTGGGGGTGGGCTTGGGCCGAAACGCTGAGCCGGGCTAGCCCAGTAAGAACTCGGCCAAGACGCGCGCGTGCAATTCCTTTGCATCGCCTTCTCCCTTTTTGTTGATTCTTGCGGGCGTCAATAGCCTACACGCTGGTTGGGGGCGGTTGTCAATGCTGGCAGCGCGGGCAGTAGAACGCCGAGCGCTGGCCGATGCGAATCCCTCGAACGGTGCTGCCGCAGCGCCGGCATGGCTGCCCGGCCCGGCCGTAGACGTTGAGCCGGAGCTGGAAGTAGCCGGGCAGGCCGTCGGCGTTCTGAAAATCGCGCAGTGTTGTGCCACCGGCCGTGATCGCGTGCGCGAGCGTCCGGCGAATGGCGGTCGCCAAGCGTTCGCAATCGGCGTGGGTGAGACTCCCGGCGCGGTGCTGCGGGCGCAGGCCGGCGCGGAAGGCGGCCTCGTTGGCGTAGATGTTGCCGACGCCGGCGATGATCTGGCTGTTCATCAGGAAGTCGCGCAGCGCGAGCTTGCGCCGGCGCGACGCGGCGTAGAGGTAATCGGCCGTGAGCTCGGGGCCGAGCGGTTCGGGTCCAAGATTGCGCAACAGCCGGTGCCGCGCCGCATCGCGCCGCGTCCACAGCAGCGTGCCGAAGCGGCGCGGATCGCGCAGCCGCAGGCAGCGGCCGTCGGCGAGCACGATGTCGACGTGGTCGTGCCTGGTCGGCGGCGTGGCGGCGGGAACGATGCGCAGGCTGCCGGACATGCCGAGATGCAGGATCACCGTGCCGGTGTCGGCGCCGAGCAGCAGGTACTTGGCGCGGCGCGCCACGGAACGAATGGTCTGGCCCGGCAGTTCGGCGGCGATCGCCCTTGGCACGCGCCAGCGCAGTCCGGCCTGTCGCACCACGACGCGCGCCACCTTTTTTCCGACCAGTTGCGGTTCGATACCGCGGAGGGCGGTTTCGACCTCGGGAAGCTCTGGCACGCGGGCCGCGCCGCCGTCAGGGGGCAGGCTTCGCGGCGCCCGCTTCTTTTTTGGGCTCGGCCGCGAGCGTCAGCAGCCGCTTGCCGGTTTCCTCCGGGAAGCGGTACTCAAGCCCCTCGTCCTGGCGGTACAGCACGAGCTCCGGCTTGTAGGAAAGAATGCCGAGGCTGAGCGTCTGCGGCTTGTCGCCTTCGGCGGCGAACGCGATGTCGATGCGTGCGAGCACCGGCTGGCCCGAATAGCGGTCGACATCGAGCGCGCTCGCGTGCTGCCATTCACGCACGAAATCGTTGATCCGGTCGCCGGTGAGATCCTTGTCCGCCGGCTCGCGCTGCCAGCTGCCGTCCTTGAGCACGAGCGCGAAACCCGGGAGCCTGAAACTCACCGGCTTGCGGCCCTCTTCGAGCAAGCGCGTCGCGAGGTAACGCCGGAAGTCATAACCGGCCGGGCCGAACAGGTGGCCCGGGATCAGGTACACCTGATTGCGGTAGCGCACGTAGACCTGGTTCTTGAGCGGGTGCAAGTCGCCGAAAGCGATCTCCTCCTCATCGAGCCACACCCGCGCGCGCGGCGGGTCGAGCCCGTACTGGCCGAGCGTCCGCTCGCCATCGGCAATCGTGGCGTCGACCTCGGCGCCGGCCACGCGTAGCAGGCTCTCGACATTGAAGCCGTTGGCGCGCGCCGCGATCGGCTGTTTCAGCCGCCATCCCGTGGGCGTCTTTTCCAGCACGATCGCCTCCTGCCCGCTGCGCTCGATGCGCACGCGCGTGACGGCGTCGGCCGCAACGGTGGTGAGCTTCGGTGCGCTCTGCGGCGGCTTCTTACCGGGCTGGTAGACCGCAAACAGCACCAGGCCGCCCAGCAGCGCAATCAGCGCGAGATTGACCCACCAGCGCTTGCGGATGCGCGCGAGCATCAGCGCTTGCGCCGCTTGAGCCAGATGACAAGCCCGCTGCCGGCGAGCGCGAGCGGCAGCAGGATCAGGAACCAACCGGCGATCGCGATCTGCGCGTTGCGCGTCAGGTTGAGCACGCGGTCGCGCGCGGTCTTCACTGGGATGCTGACGTAGGCATCGTCGCGCGCCAGCCAGTTCACCAGGCTCATGCCGAGCTGCAGGTTGCCGGCGTTCTCGAGAAAGCTGTTGGCGAGGAAATCGCCATCGCCGATCACGGCGACGCGTTGTTCGCGCTTGGCGTTTCTGTCCGTACCGGGTTCGGCCACCTCGACCTCGCGCGTGAGCACCACGCCGAGCGCAAGCGGCCCGGGGATATCCCTTCCCTTGTCGAAGCGGATCTCGCCCTGCAGCGACCCGGTTTCGGACCAGGCGCTGTTGCGCGTATCGAGCAGCACGCTCGAGGTCCAGCCCTCCCGTTTCTGGACCGAGATCCCGGCGGCGCGAGGGAAAACCGTGAGGTCGGCGAAGCCACGCACCACCGGGTGATTGCCGTACTTGGCCACCACGATCACATCCGCCTGGCCGGTGATGGCCGCGGATGCCGGATCGATGAGCACGCCGGGCTGGAACTCCACGCCGAGCGCCTCCCCGATGCGCGTGAGCCCGTACAGCGGCCCCGGGTCGTGCAGCCACAGCAGGTTGCCGCCGCGCTTGAGGTAGGCCTCGATCTCCTTGACCTCGCCAGCCAGCAGCTGGGTGCGCGGGCCGGCGATCACCAGCACCGCAGTGTTCTGCGGGACCTGCGGATGGTCGCCGAGCGCGAGCGTGCGGGTCTTGAAGCCGCGCTTGCCAAGCTGCGCGGCCCAGCTCGACAGGTCGAAGTTCGCTTGCCGCTCGGGGCTGCGCTCGCCGTGGCCAGCGAGAAACACCACCCAGCGCTCGCCACGCCGCCCGAGGCGCGTTAGCGCGTTGGTGAAATTCTCCTCGTTGAGCTTGGTCGGGGCCACGGTCTCGCGCGCCGCGCCGTATTCGAGCATGAGCTCCCCGTCGAACTGCACGCCGGCGGCGCGCACGCGCTCCGGCTGGCTATCGGGGTCGACGAACTCGAGCGTGAGGTTGGTCTTGTGCTGCTGGTATTTCGCGAGGAAGCGCTCGATGCTGGCGCGGAGCTCGCCGCGCTGCGAGGCGAAGGCCGTGACCTTGAGCGGTTCCGGCAGGCGCGCGAGCACCGCGATACTGGCCTCGCTGAGGCTGTGGCGGCTCGATTGCGTGAGGTCGACGCGCACGTGGTAGGTGCGCGACAGCCACAGCACGAGCCCCACCACCGCGAGCAGCAGCACGACGAAGCTCAGGTTCGCCAGGCGCAGCTGCCAGCGGTTGGACATCGGCCTCATGGGTTACGCCCCCAACCGGTCCGCATCGAGGCGGCGCACGCTCAGGATGAGAAACGTGCTGATGAGCGCCAGGTGATAGACGGCATCGGCGCTGTCGAACACACCTTCCAGGAACGGCTTGTAGTGATTGAAAAGCGACAGGTAGGCGAGCACGTTACCGCCCATGCCGCCGGCGCCCTGGCCCGACCAGTCGAGGATCCAGAACAGGAGCAGCGCGCCGAAGGTACCGATCGCCGCCACCGTCGGGTACTGCGTGAGTGTGGACATGAAGACGCCGACCGCCGCGAAGCCGGCGAGCACGAGCGCGAGGCCGAGCAAGGCGGAGCCGAGGATGCCGAAATCGAGCGCGCCGCCCACGAGCAGCGACAGCGGCATGAGCGCGAGCAGGGCGAGCAGGATGAGCAGGAACGAGAACACACCAAGAAACTTGCCGAGGATGATCTCGGTCATCGATACCGGCGCGCTGAACAGCAGCGTGAGCGTCTTGTTGCGCCGCTCCTCCGACACGAGCCGCATGGTGAGCAGCGGCACCACGAGCAGCAGCACGATTGCGGCGTTGCCGAGCAGGTCGGGCACGATCACTTCGGTCACGCCCGGGGCGTTCTCGAGGCCGGCGAGCTGCGGCTGGTAGATCTGGTAGAGCTCGACACGCGCGAGAAACAGGAACGCGAGGATCGCCTGCACCACCGCGAGGATCGCCCAGGCGAGCGGTGACAGGAACAGGGTGCGCAGCTCGCGCCAGGCGATGGTGAATATCACGCCGCTCCCTCCGTGGCTGGGGCCGGCGCCTCGGTCTGGGCGTTGGCGGTCATCTCGACGAACAGCTGCTCGAGCGAGAGCCGCCCGGGGCGGATCTCGTAGAGCCCCCAGCCGCGCTCGGCGGCCAGCCGCACGATCTCATCGGTCGGGTTGCGCTCGGCCTCGTGCAGCACGAGCAGGCGACCTTCCTTATCGTCTTGCACGCCGGTGACGCCGGCGATCGCCTGCAACTCTGCGGCCGGTGGCGGCGCGCGGAAGGCAACGGTGAGCGAGGCGCCCTTCATGTGGCGCTCGAGCCTGTCGATGCTCTCGTTCAGCACCAGCTCGCCGCGGTGAATGATCTGCACACGGTCGCAGGTGGCCTGCACCTCGGGAAGGATATGGGTCGACAGGATCACGCCATGGGTCTTGCCGAGCTCGCGGATGAGGGCGCGGATCTCGCGAATCTGGATCGGGTCGAGGCCCACGGTCGGTTCGTCCAGGATGACGAGCGGCGGCATGTGGATGATGGCCTGCGCGAGCCCGACGCGCTGCTGGAAGCCCTTCGACAGGTTGCCGATCAGCCGCCGTCCGACCGCGGTCAGGCCGCAGCGCTCCTTGGCCGTCTCGCGCGCCGCCTTGCGGTTGGCGCGCGGCACGCGATTCAAAGCGGCGCAGTAGTCGAGGTACTCATCGACCGTCAGCTCGCGGTACACCGGTGGCTGTTCCGGCAGGTAGCCGATCTCGGCCTTGGCCGCGCGCGGTTCATCGAGCAGGTCATGGCCGGCGATGATGACGGTGCCGGCCGAGGGCGCGAGATTGCCGCTGAGTATCTGCATGGTGGTGGTCTTGCCGGCCCCGTTCGGGCCGAGGAACCCGAGCACCTCGCCCTTGCGGATCGTGAAGCTCACCTCGCGCACGGCCTGCAGGTCCCCGTAGGACCGCGAGACCTTGCTGACCTCCGCCAAGATACTGTCGCCCATGCCTTTCCTGTTCTTGTCGCCGCCGCCTTGTAAGGCAGCGGGCCGTGCATTGTCAATGCGCTAGTACGCGCACTTGAGGTCAGGTTTCCTCAACTGGCAGCCTCGCCCCCGGACGATGAGCACACTGGATCGCCGCGCCGGGCGTACCCAACCCGTAGACAAGTGACGCAAATCGACAGACCGGCGGCGCGGGGCGGAAATCCGAACTCTGGCGATGGGTTAGGCCTCCTCGGCCCACCAGCCGCGACCGAGGCAGGTGCCGAAATGCGGCCGATGGGTGGGCGAATTTGGCCGATGGCGGCAGCCTAAGCTGCTGAATTCACAAGGATGCTCAGATTCGAGCGCAGTGGCACGGGACCTGCCCTATCGTCGCTTGGGGTAACACCGATGAAGCTGCACCACATCCTGGCCACGCTCGCCACCGCGCTCCCGGCGCTGCTCTGGACCGCCGCCGGCGAGACGTCCGATCCCGTCCTTCTCGATCGTGATCTTCCGCTGGAGGTCGTGGGTCAGTGCCTGGACAATTCGCGCAACCCGGAACGCGGCTGCGGCCCGGACAGCTACTACGCCAAATTCTGGGTCGGCCGCGCCGGTGATGCCAACCTGTTCCTGGTGCGGCGCAAGCCCTGCGCCGACAGCGCCTGCCAGGCCTGGCTCCTCGCCAAGACCGGCCGCGGCGTGAACGTGTTGCTCGCCGCGAGCGGCGAGCTCGCGCTCAGCCCGGGCCTCGGTCCATTCCCGGCCGTGCAGACCTACAGTAACGTCACGCCCGGCCAGCGCCTCGTGAGCCGCTTCGACTGGAACGGCCACCAGTACACGCGCACCGACGCCCGCCTCGTCTACAGCGTCGACGGGGAGGAGTGCGGCAGCGCGGAGCAGTGCCGCGCGGCGGCGCAGGACGCCCTGAACGTGCGCAAGATCGACCGGGCCCTGCGCATCTGGGAGCAGGTGCACGGCGTCTCCTGGATCTGACCCCACAGCGCGCGGCGTTTTTTTCGCCGCGCCCTTCGGCCAAAATACCGGCCCGCGTCAAACCCGCGCGCAGGTATGGGCTTCAAAGTACGCGTCGAGCCGAGCGGCCACGAATTCACCACCGAACCTGGCGAGACCATCCTGGCGGCGGCGCTGCGCTGCGGGGTGATACTGCCGTACAGCTGCCGCAGCGGTTCTTGCGGCACCTGCAAGGGACGCATCGTCTCGGGCAGCGTCGACTACGGCAGCTACGAGGACAAGGCATTGAGCGCCGCGGAACGCGCCAGCGGGTTTGCGCTCTATTGCCAATCGGTGCCGCGTTCCGATCTCGTGATCGAGGCGCGCGAGATCGAGGCGGCGAAAGACATCCCGATTCGCATCCTGCCGTGCCGGGTGGTGAAGATGGAGCGCGCCGCCCCGGATGTGATGATCCTGTCGCTCAAGCTGCCGTCGAACGAACGGTTGCAGTTCCTGGCCGGCCAGTACATCGACATTCTGCTCAAGGACAACCAGCGCCGCAGCTACTCGCTCGCCAACCCACCGCTCGCCGACGAGCTGCTGCAGCTGCACATCCGCCACGTGCCCAACGGCCTGTTCAGCGGCCATGTCTTCAGCAAAATGCAGGAGAAGGACCTGCTGCGCTTCCAGGGACCCTTCGGCATGTTTTTTCTACGCGAAGAATCGAAGGCGCCGGCGATCCTGATCGGCGGGGGCACCGGCTTCGCGCCGATCAAGAGCATCCTCGAGCACGCCTTTGCGCGCGGTCTCGAGCGCCCGTTGCATTTTTACTGGGGTGCCCGCGCGCGCCGCGACCTGTACCTGCACGATCTCGTGCAGTCGTGGGCCGAGCGGCACAAGAACTTCCGTTACACGCCAGTGCTCTCGGAACCGGCAGCCGACGACCACTGGACCGGGCGCACCGGCTGGGTGCACGAGGCGGTGCTCGCCGACTACCCCGACCTGAGCGGCCGCGAGGTCTATGCGAGCGGACCGCCGCCGATGATCGAGGCCATCAAGCGAAGCTTTTTCGCGCGCGGCCTGGCGCCGGAGCATATGCACTACGATTCCTTCGAGCCCGCGCACGCAAGATAGCGCGTGCGCAGCCGCCACCGTCCGCGGGCCGCTCTTAGAGGCCGGCCATCGCTGCCGTCAGGCCGCGTTCAGCCAGATGCTCGCGCAGCGCCCCGGCGGTCACGGTCTTCGGGTCGTACGCCACCTCGAGCATGTGCGGGCGGCCGGGAATGAAGTGCGCCGACAGCACGCCGTCGCAGCCCTGCAGATCGCGCTCGATGTCGCCACGTTCGCCGGGTGGCAGATCGGCCGAGACGTGGAACAGGACGTCGACGATGTCGATATTCATGCTGGCCTCCTTGACTGGCGGCGGCAGCCGTGACAGCCCCTTCGTGCCACGCGCGCCGGGCTAGACGTGATGGGTGAACCGGCCGTGTGCTGCGCCCGCCATCATCGCGCCGAACGCCGGCCCCGTCACGTGCACCAGCGCCTCGTGATCGCCGGCCTCGAAGTACACATCCGCTTGCTGCAGCAATGACTCGTCGATGATGGTGTCGACGTGATAGGCCGCACCGATGGCCGGGATCGCGCCGGGGTCGCAGTCGCTGAACAGCTCGGCCACCTCCTTCTCGATGGCGAGACCCACGCGGCGGTTGAGCTGGTGGTGCAGCTTTCCGAGATCGATGCGGTGGGTGGAGGGGACGATCGCCAGCAGGTAGCCGTCGTCGTCCTCTAGCAGCACCGACTTGGCGAGCTGGTCGCCCGGGACGTGTGCGACCTGGGCAGTGCGCAGGGACGACACCGATCGCGGATGCCGGATGAGCTCGTAGGCGACGCCGTGGGACTTGAGGAACTCCTCGATGGTGCGTGCAATGGCCATGGGGCACCTCCTGCCGTGGTTGGCACGGAAACGCGCTGCGGCATCGGCCAAGGTGCGTGCTGCGACCATGAGCCGCAGAGCATCTGTTGCGTGAACGATGATAGCGCTGCCGTACGGGCGGCAACAACCGTGCGCGCACGCCGTGCCGCCACAGCACTGCTAAGCCATGCGGAGGGTAAGGGATCCCTCGGTGCGGCTGGCGGTCTCAGCGATTCATGCGCGATTCAGGCGTGCGGCGCGTAGAGGTGCGCGCGTGTCCACGCGATGTCGTTAAGCGACGGGCGCGCGAACAACACCTGATAGAGCTGTAGCGCCCCGGTGCGGAACTGCGCAATCGAGGCCGACAGGTACAGCCGCCAGGCGCGAATGAAGAACTCATCGAACATCCTGCGCACGGTGTCGAGGTTGCGTTCGAAGCGCGCGAGCCACTCCTCGCAGGTGCGCGCATAGTGCAGGCGGATGTTCTCGACGTCGAGCACGCTGAATCCGGGCGCTTCGAAGATGTCCATCATCTGGCGCAGCGTCGGCGTGTAGCCACCGGGGAACAGGCGCTTCTGCGTCCATGCCCCGGTCGGCTCCGAGCGGTTCTGCGCGATCGTATGGATAAGCCCGCGCCCGCGCGGCGTGAGCACGCGGTCGATGAGCGCGCCGAGCGTGGCGTAGTTGCGCGGCCCGACGTGCTCGAGCATCCCGACCGAGACGAACACGTCGTAGGTGCCGGTGATCGCCCGATAGTCGTCCTCGATGTACTCGACGCGGTCCGCCAGCCCCTCGGCGCGGGCCCGCTCGCGCGCGTAGGTGATCTGCTCGTGCGAGATGTTGTAGGCCTTGACCGTCGCGCCATAGTGCCGCGCCATGTGCCGGGCGAGCCCGCCCCAGCCGCAGCCGGCCTCCACCACCCGCTCGCCCGGGCGCAGCTGGAGCTTGCGGCACACGTGGTCCATCTTGGCGAGCTGCGCAGCCTCGAGGGTCATCGCCGGATCGGCGAAGTAGGCGCAGGTGTAGGTGAGCTCCTCATCGAGCCAGAGCCTGTAGAAGTCGTTGCCGAGGTCGTAGTGATGATGAATGTTGCCGCGCGCCTGTTCTGGCGTGTTGCGCGGCTGGCGGACCAGCCCGCGGCTGGCCAAATCGAGCAGCGCGCTCGGCCGGGTGCGCTCCACGCGCGCGCGGAATACGGCGTCGAGAAAATCGATCAGGCGGCCCTCTACTTCGATGAGGCCGTTGCAGTAATCGTCACCGAAGCGCAGCTCCGGATTGGTGAACAACCGCCAGAACGTGCGCCGGTCGCGAAAGCGCACCGTCGCCTGCGCCGGTCCGTGCGGGCTGCGGTAGTGTTCGTTTCCGTCCCACAGCACCACGCGGATGGCGGGCTCGCCGAACACGCGCATCAGCCGGCGGATGAGCCAGGATTCGATGGGGAGTACCAAGCCCGCCTCTGGCGGCGTTACGGCGTTACTTGCGAAATGGCGCGCCTTGACCGGGATGCCGAGAAAGCTCGTCCTGTCGTTCGCCATGACCAATCCCTCTGAACTGGCGCGACCGGCCGCTGCGTTCGTCAGCAACACGGCGCGCGTGCAGAACCGTCAGCCCCGGCGTTCAGGCTAATTCAGCGCGCCGGCGCACGCAATCCCCGGCGTGTGACGGTGCGATGTCAGCGATCGTGGCGCGACCATTTCGAGGCCATGGCATGCGCCGCGCGTGTATCTCAATTGCCGGCCGGCCGCCCGGTTACACGCCGTCCCCTTCGTACCTGCCGAAGATCATCTCGAGTCGGAACAGGATGCCCGGCGCCACATCGAAGTCGCGTTCGCGCCGAAAGCTCGCCTGCGGCGCGATCTCGTAGAACATCCAGTCGCGCCACAGTCTCTGGCGATAGCGCACGACGGCAAGAACCTCCTGGAGTTGATGCGCGGGCTGGGTCTGGAAACTGTTGATCCATTCGTACTGGAACACGCGCCGCGCGCTCAAGGGCTGGCGCAGCACGAAACTCAGGCTATAGAAGTACCCATCCTCCTGCTCGGACCACGCCCCTTGGGCACTCGTGCGGAAGAACAGGGTTTCACCGAGGGGTCGCTCGACGTCGATCGTCGTGGTCTCCTCCCAACCAAACTCCGTCCACCACCGGAATTCCTGAGTGAAACGGAACGCCCACGAATCGAGCGAAAGCAGGTAGCGATAGCGCGGTTGGATGAATGTTTCCGGCTCCCCCTCGCGGACCCGTACGCCCACGCGGGTGGCGAAGTTGTGCCGGTCGGTTTGCCAGAAGAAGTAGTCGAGGGCGGTCGTGACGTTGTTGTCCTGGGCGCCGGGCAAGCGGGTGGCGGCCGTTCCCTCGATCGGGGTTCGACCATCCACGTCCTGCTGCGGCGTGCCGACGACGACGAGGCGCGCCTTGTTCTCGAGGTGCGGCAGCCTGAGGCGCGCGGAAATGGGAGCGCTGAAGTCAGGCCCGGAGCCGCGCTCGAGAAAGTAGTCCGCACCGACTTTCACGCGCGTGCGGTTCTCCTCGGCCGCGAAGCGCGGATCGTCGAAGAACGAATCGAGCCACTCGGCGGTTGCCAAAATGCCGGTTGAGATGGCGCCGTGCACGCGGTCGAGCGTCCCGGGTCGCACGGCCGTCTCCGTCGGGGCCAGCAATTCGGCTTCCGGGGGGCCCGATTCAGTCGCGGCGTCGCCTGGCCCCGACGTGGAAACGTCTTTTCCTGTCTTGCCATCTTCGCCCTGCGGCCGCGGTTCCTCGACCAGCCCCGCCGACTCGGCAGCGAGCGGCGTTTGCGCCTGCGCGCTGCCGGCACTCAGGGCGATGGCGTACGCGAGCGCGATGCAGGCCACTGCCCACCTATCGATGTGACGCGCTGGAACGCGAAGACCAAGGTTGGCGCGCGGGGCGCATCGGATGTCGGGCATGGCGGGATATTTTCATGCCGCGAACACGCGGCGCAATACGCTGCGGCACTGCTCGGCACGCCCACTATTGCGCCATGCGGGGCCGGACGGCGCTTCGGCGAGCGATTGCATTGTCGGCAGGAGCGCCAGGATGGCGAAGCGAATGTCAGAAGGCGGTCGCCGCCCGGGGTCCCTCTGGCTCTCGACGGCGGCGCCGGCGCGCGGTATGAAGAACGAGCCGTTGCATCGACCCGTGTGCCTAGCCGTAGCCATGAAGACGTTCAATCGACTGTTCGTCGTCCTGCTGCTGTGCGGCGCGGCGCTCGCCGCCGGCAGCGCGCCTGACCACCGCGCGTGGCAGCACGGTATCAATCTGCTGCCGATCGACGGGCGTTACCTGCTGATCTGGAGCAGTTGGGGCAACCCGCCGCGACCGCGGCTGCGTGGCGACTGGGAGCACGATATCTACTACTCGTGGCTGGACGCGGCGCGTCCGCGACTTCATATCCAAACACTGGTCAGTCGCCCCGAGGCCCAGGAGCCGGCGAGCGCCGCCGTCAACAGCCGGGGCACGCTGCTCGTGACCTGGGAGGATGGCGACGGCCGCATCAATCAGAACGCCCAGCTTTGGGACAGTGCGTTGCACGCCTTGCGGGCGGCGCCGCTGCGCGTGCGCGATGGCGGACACTCCGGCCAGGTGGCGGCCCTGGGCGAGCGTTTTCTCATCGCCTACAGCGAAGGCTGGGTGGCGGGCGGGGCGTTCCTCGACCGCGGCACGGGCCAGCACCTGCATGCGCGCATCGTCGGTACCGATGGAGACCTCGGGCCGGAGATCGACGTCGCCATTGGTCGCGATCCCGACCAGCGCGAAAACTGGCCGCGCGTCGCCGCCTCGGGCCACAACTGGCTGGTCGTGTGGCAGCGCTACCCGGAGCGCTCGCTGCAAGGCGCGCTCATCAACCCAGACGGTCGGGTCACGCGGCGGCTGCGCATCGCGCCGCGCTTGAGCGTGGGGCACGAATACGACGTGCAATACGCCCCCGGCCTCGATCGCTTCGTCGTGCTGGGCTCAAACGAAGGCCACGGCTTCGTCACGCTCCTCGACACCGCCGGCAACATCATGGCGAGCGCCGACCGCTTGCCGCGCGCGGTGGGCGAAAGCCAGATCGTCCTGTCACCGGGCGCGGGCGAGGTCACGGCGGTCTACCCGACCGTGCCGACCGGTGTTGCGGTGCTGCGCATCACGCGCGATGGCGTGCGGCTTGCCAAACGCATCGAACATGCGCATGCCTGGGACTACACCGGCACGGTCGGCGCGTTCACCGCACCCGACCGCGTGCTGTTCGCCACGTTGTCGCGTGCCGGTGTGCAGGTGTTCAACATCGATGGTATTGCAAGAGATTGATCAAGCAAGAAGGCTAGTCGTTACCCTTAGCGAAAGACAACGCTGCGATGATCGCCGCCGCGCGGCAAGGGACGTGTCCGTCGCTGCAGCGGGCTCTCAATTTCTTCCTTGAAAAGGTCGTTGTCGAGCGCCCAGACCTTCTGGGCGGTTTCGCGGATTACCATGAGCGTGCGGTCGCCGAGGGACGCGTCAAACGATGCGCGATAGGCGGCTTCCCCCCTGCGGCTCGAGTGCCAGGTTTCGGTATGGGCGGTGAGCAGCGCAGCATGTTGGCAAAGCGCGTTGCCACGGTAGCTCGACCAGCGATATTCCGAGGGTTGGGCCAGCAAGTTGGCACGTACCGGATTGAGCCCGATGTAACGGTAACAGGTGAGCAAATAGCGTTCGCGGTCGATCAGCGTGGCCTTGTAGCGCCCTTCCCAAAGCGTGCCGGTCCGTTGGCGGGTGAAGTTGAAATGCTGCGCATAACGGCGCCCGACTGACTGCAGCACCTCGGCAATGCTGTCTTGCCGGTCAAGCGTCCTCACCAGATGTGCATGATTGGTCATGAGCACGTCGCCACGCACGAGGCCGCGATACCGCCGACGGGCATCCATCAGCTCGTGACGGAAGCGGCTGCAGTCCTCCTCAGCAACGAAGACCGGGCAACGGTCGTTGCCGTGCTGGATGACATGCTGGGGATGACCCGGCAAGGACGCAGCGGGGCAAACGGGGCATGGCCGCCTCCCTGGGGCGGGGACGTCTCTGCGGCGAAGCGTCGCGGGTCGATTCACATCCCGCTCATCGTACGTATCAATGGATCAATCGAATCTGTCTCTTTTCACCGCGGCCGTGATCTTTGCCCACGGCTATCCCTCCGGCGTCGCTGAACCCAGCCGCGCCGATGAAACCCTCACCCAGCGCCTGAAGGAAGCGCTGGCACTGGTCGAGATCCGGGTGCTGGATCACGTGGTGGTCGGCGACGGAGCGCTCGTGTCCTTCAGCGAGCGGGGACTTTTATGATCTTGAGTAGTAGCACCAACGCAGCCGCCGGCGATCAAAGTAATTGGGGCCCAGCGTCACCACCGGTGGTTCCGATGATAAGTTCCGAGCGCTCCGCAGAAGGCTTCGCAGCGCACCGACATCCCGGGTGCGGAACCGGACTGCATCGCCGGCGGGGCCGGCCGGTTCGGTATCGCTTGCTTGCCCTCTTGTCCCTGCTGGTGCCAGTGACCGCCGGCGCCATCGACTGGATCGAGGGTTTCGAGGCCGCCCGCGCGCAGGCGGAGCGGCGGCAGCAGCCGGCGTTCATGTACTTCGACGCCGAGTGGTGCAGCTGGTGCCAGCAGTACAAGGCCGGGATGCTCGCCGACGCGCGGGTGCGCGAGCGGCTGACCCGCGACTACGTCGCAGCGCGGGTGGATTTTGACGCGCGGGTCGATCTCGCCGCCCACTACCGCATCCGTGGCCTGCCGTACACGCTGATCCTGGCTCCCGGCGGCGAGGTCTTGAACGGCTTCGTCGGCATCCTGACCGCCGACGATCTCGTCGACCTGCTCGGGCGATTCGCCAGGCACGCCGCGCCGGCCCTGCCGGTCCCCGAGGGCGAGGTGCAGGCCCGGGCGACCGCGGTCGATGCCGCCGGCTACCGGGCGTTCCGCGCGGCCTATGTCGAACATGTCGCCGCTTTGTACGACGCCGAGCGCGGCACGCTCACCCGCCGCTTCGAGACCGGTGCCACGCTCAAACGGCCGGCGCCGCTCACCTGGATGTATCTCGCCGGCGACCGGCACTGGCGCGAGCGCGCCGTGCGCGCCGCGCAGGCCGAGCGCGAGCGCTTGCACGACGCGGTGGACGGCGGTTTTTTCAACTTTCTCGATCCGTCGCTGCCGGGCGGCGATTATCTGGAGAGCTCCAAGCTGCTGGAGAGCAACGCCTGGCTCACCGCCTGGTTCGCGCTGGTCGGTCACGACGATCCGTCGCTCCGGCAGGCGGCCACCTCCGGCTGGCGGTTCCTGCGCGAGCGCCTGTGGGACGAGCACGCCGGCGGTTTCTGGCAGGCACAGGTGGCCGACCAGGACTACTATGGGCTGCCGGCCACACAGCGCCGTGAGACCGCGCCGCCGCCGATCGATGCGTTCAAGCGCGCCGACACCAACGCACAGGCAGCCTGGGCGCTGGTGCGCTACGCCCGGGCCGGCGGCCCGCCTGTCGCGCTCGACACTGCGGCGGGCGCGCTCGATTTCGTGCTCACGCACATGCAGCGCGACGGGCGGCTATACCACTTCCGGCGCGGCGCGACCTGGTCCACCCCGGAACAGCCGGCCGACTGGTTCTGGCTGCTGGCGGCCGGGGCGGCGCTCGAGCCCGAACGGCCCGATGCCAGGCGGCGAGCGCAGCTGCAGGCCGTGAGCAAGCGCGCGGCGGCGTGGTTGCGGGAGCAGATGGGCCGGCCCGCGGGCGGGGAACTGGACGTCGAGCTGGCCGGGCTCATTGCCTGGGTCGCCCAGGAACGGGCGCTCTATCCGCGCCTACCGCGGGCGGCACGCGACTGGGCGCTGCGGCAACTGGTCATCCGCACCGACACCCCGCCGGACGACGTCGTTCCCGGGCTCATGGCCTGGGAACGGGCGCTGGCCGGCGCCCAGTGACCCGATCTTCCCGTGTTCCGAGATGAATCACTCTGACCCCTTTAGTCTCTTCGCCCCGAACGGCTCGCCCGCCAAACCGCGCGCTGGCTGCTGTCGGTCGCAAGCCTTGGGGTGGTGAGGTGGTCGGTGTGCAGGTCGTGGAGCGTCTCGTTGCCCGGGGCGTAGTCGATCTGCGCCACTGGGCGCCGGGTTAGCGCCGCGCCTGCAAGCGCGGCGCGGGGCGGGCGAGGCGCGGGCGTTTGGTGCGGCGGGATTCTTCGAGCTGTTGCTCGAGCGCGCGGCGGAAGATTTCGCGCGCCTTGTCGGTCTCACCGAGTTGTTCGAGCAGGATGCCGAGCTCGCGGTAGGCCTCGACCGGGCCCTGCTGCGCGAGGCACTGCTCGAAGTAGCCGCGCGCCTTGGGTTTGAGACCATTGGCAAGGGCGAGGCGCGCCGCGGCAAGCAGCAGTGCGGCGCTGTCCGGATGCGCGCCGAGCCAGGCCTCAACGTTGACGAGCTGCTCGCCGACGTCGCCGCTGCGCAGCTGGCCGTAGAGCTCGACCAGGCGCTCGTCCCAGTGCGCCTCAATGGCGCTGCGCAGCACCGCTTCGGCCTCGGTTGCCTGACCTTGCTTCATCAGCTGGCGCGCGTACAGGGCGACGAGCTGCGGGTGGCGCTGCAGGCCCTTGGGCACCGCCTTCCAGGCGCGCGCCAGCACCTCGGCCGAGCCGGACGGCAGCGACAGCGCGAGCAGCTCGCGGTGCGCCTGCAGCTCGAGCGCGTCGATCTCCTTCGGGTCCATCACCTGGTGCTGGCGCAGGTCGGCAGTGAGCTCGACCAGTCCCGTCCAGTCGCGCAGTTCCGTGTACACCTGTGCCAGCAGCTGCAATACCGGCCGGTGCTTCGGGAAATTGCTGCGCAGCTCGCTCAGCGTGGCGAGGCATTGTTCGAACTGGCCGGCCTGATGCTGCAGGTAGGCCTGCGTCACGCCGACCGCAAGCGCCTGCTGCGGTGCCGCCTGGTGCGCCGCGGCGAGGAACTCGTCGCGCTTTTCGATGTTGCCGCGCGCCTGGCTGGCGATGGCGGCGCCGAGGTAGTTGAGCAACGGCGCATCGCCGTAGCGCAGCCCCGCGAGCAGCTGGCTCTCGGCCTCGGCCCAGTTGGCCTCCAGGAGGCGCGACAGCCCGCGCGTGAGCGCCGCGCGGGCCTCGCGCGTGCGGCGCTTCACCCGCCAGCGTGCCACGTCGCGCGGGATGCGCAGCAGGCGGATCGCGAAGTACACAACGAAGGCAAACACGAAGAACGCAACGATCGCGAGCAGCACGAAGGTGGTGAGCGTCATTTCCACGCTCCACGGCGCGCGCGCGATCAGCACGTAGCCGGGATTCTCGAGCGCGTAGAGCGTGGCGATCACCGCCACCAGCACGACGCCGACGATGAACAACAGGACCCTCACGGGCCGCTTCCCTTGGTCGCCTGCAGGCGGCGCAACGCCTCAAGCGAGGCGCTGATGTCGGGCAGCTCGCCCACGATGCGCGCGTTGTAGAGGGCATCGAGCTCGCCGATCGTGGTGGCGATCACCTGGGTGTTGGTGTCGAAGTAGTCACGCAGCCACTGCCTCGCGGTCTTGAGGTTGTTGCGGTAGACGCTCACGTTGCCCTGCAACAGCGCCTGCTGGGCGCCGAACAGCATGAGGCGAACGTTCTCGCGCACGAAGTAGCTTTGCTCCGGCGGCAGCAGCGGTTTTTGCACCTGTAAGTCGCTGCGCACCCGCACCAGGCTCAGCACATCCTCCCACAGCGAGCGCGCGTTGCGCCGCCAATCGCCGGCTTCGGCGGCCGCGGTCTTGGTCGGGGCGGGCAGCGCGGCAAGGCGCGCGTCGGCGACGAGCGGCAGGCGGTCGACCGACTCGGCGAGGCTCGCGATCTTGAGCGCCATGCCGGCGATATCGGTCTTCTCGAGGGCCTCAACCGCGGTGATCTCGCGCGCGATCTCGCGGCGGATCGGCAGGTACTTCGGATTGGCGAGCAGGTTCAACTGCTGGTCGGCGGCGCGCAGTGCGGCGAGCGCCGAGTGCGCATCGCGCGCGAGCTGCAGGCGGTGGTTGGCGACGAGCAGCAGGCGCTCGGCTTCCGCCAGGACCCATTCGGTGCGGCTGTGCGCGAAATCGCTCTGCATCTTCTCGAAACCGGCCTTCAGCACCTCCTGCGTGTCGCGCAGCTCGGTGAGCGTCGCGTCGGTGGCCGCGAGCGACTCGCGCAACTCGCGGTTGTCGTTCTCGAGCTGCGTGAGCCGCCCGATCACGTCGGTGCCGAGCAGGTCCTGGCGCTGGTACAGCAGGGCATACCACAGGTAACCGGAGGCGATGACGGCGATCACCGCCAGGATGACCGCCAGCCCGGCGCTGAGGGAGCGGCGGCCCGGCGCCGGTGCTGCGTTCGCCGCGGGCGTGCGCGTGGAATCGGGTTTGGTTTGCGGCTCGGTCATGGCTCGACGTGCGTGCATTCCTAAAGGTCCCGGCGGCGGGCCCGCCAGGCGAGGACGGCGTCCAGTATAGCCGCATCGCTCGCCGAGCGGCTAACGCAGACCTCAGCGGTGAGCCCCAGCTCGCGCGCGGCCTGCGCGATGCGGCTGCTCACCACGACGAGCGGCGTGCGGACAAGAAAGCGCCGGCCCTGCGGGCCGAGCAGCGCGTGCAGATTGCGCAGCGCCTCGGCGCTCGTAACGGTGACGATGTCGATGCCGCCCGCCTGCCAGGCGCGCACCACGGCGCCGACATCGAGGCGCGGCTTCACGCGCCGGTAGCACTCGATGTGCTCGACGCGCGCGCCGCGGCCGGCGAGCGCATCGGCAAGCAGCTCGCGTCCACCTTCGCCGCGAAAGATCACGATGTTCTTGCCGGCCACCTGAGTGAGTTCGGGCAGCGCGAGCAGCGCCTCGCTGTCGAAGCGCTCGGCCGGGGCGATCACGCGCTCGACGCCGGCGGCGTG
>CAYZVX010000005.1:0-71696 GCA_964482055.1 uncultured Acidiferrobacteraceae bacterium | reverse complement strand
GAGGGCAGCGGACGCCGGCGTCGGCGCCGGCGTGGACGTGGCGGCCACGGGCGACCGGAGATGGCGCCGCGCCCGGAAGCTGGGGCTCCGGCTGAGGTAAGCACACCGCGACCGAGCCAGGAACGTCCGCAACCGGCTGCGCCCTCCGAGCCTGTCGTGCGCGAACCGGCCCTGTCCGCGGCACCCGCATCGATGGAGCGCGCCGAGTCGAGCTACACCCCGATGTCGACCACGGCCCCGGTCCCGGCGCAACCGGCCGAGGGGCCGCGGCCGCCGCTCGTGCAGATCGAGACGCGCTCGGAGCCGGCGCCGAGCCCAGACACGGACAAGCCGCAAAGCAACTGACGGCCGCGGACGCTGCCGCCTACAGGCGGGTGCGACGTATCTCGTCGAGGAGGCCGCGCGCGGCCTCCTCGATCATGTCGAGCACGCGGTCAAAACCCGCGCTGCCGCCGAAATAGGGATCCGGCACCTCCTCCTCCACGCGGTCCGGCGCATAGCGCATGAGCAGCTCGATCTTGCGTTCCAGCCCCGGCGGACAGATCGCGAGCAGGTGCTCGTAATTTTCCCGATCCATGGCCAGCACGTAGTCGAAGCGCTCGATGTCGTGGCGCGTGGCCTGGCGTCCGCGCAGCGCGCTCAGGTCGATCCCGCGCAACCGCGCCGCGGCCAGTGCGCGCGGGTCGGGCGGGCGGCCGATGTGATAGGCGTGGGTGCCGGCCGAATCGATCTCGATGTGCTCGTGCAGGCCGGCTTCTGTGACGAGCTTGCGAAACACACCCTCCGCTGTCGGCGAACGGCAGATGTTGCCCAAACAAACGAACAGCACCCTGACCATGATCTACACAACCTCCATGCGCCTCGACCGCGCATGTCCCGGCGCGCGGCAATTTTGAATGCTCAATCTTGACTATTGAATGGATGTGCGCACTCGCTCTTTCAAAAATTCAACATTCGCAGCTCAAATTTCCGTCGCGAGCGCTGCACGATCAGCGACTCGCGAAATATTTCCTGACCCGCTCGAGGTCCTCTGGCGTGTCCACCCCCGCCCCCGGTGGTTCCGCGCTCTCGCACACCGCGATGCGCTCACCGTGCCACAGCACGCGCAGCTGCTCGAGCTGCTCGGCCTGCTCGGGCGGGCACGGCGGCCAGGCCGCGTAACGCCCGACGAAACCCGCGCGGTACGCGTACAGACCGATGTGGCGAAACGCCCCGCGTGGCGCGCTGCTCCCGCCCGCCACCGCCTGCCGCGGCCAGGGTATGGGGGCGCGGCTGAAATACAGAGCATAACCGCGCTGGTCGGTCACTACTTTGACCACGTTCGGGTTGGTGAATTCATCGCGCGATTGGATCGCGTGACAGGCGGTGGCAACGACCGCGTCGCTGTGCGCCTTGAGCGTGTCCGCCACCTGCCGGATCAGCCCGGCTGGCATCATCGGCTCGTCACCCTGGAGATTGACGACGATTTCCTCCGGCGCGATCCCGAGCTGCGCGATGACCTCGGCGATCCGCTCAGTGCCGGAGGCGTGCCTTGCCGACGTCATGCAAACGCGCGCCCCGAAGCCCTCCACGGCGGCGCGAATGCGCTCGTCGTCCGTGGCGATCACGATGTGCGGCGCGCCGCTGGCGCGGGCGCAGTCGTAGACGCGCTCGATGAGGGTCTTGCCGGCCACATCGGCAAGCGGCTTACCGGGCAGGCGGCTCGACGCATAGCGCGCCGGAATCACGATGTGCATGCGCGCCGCTACTTGGGCAGCTCGTCGGCGGTCAGCCGCCGTGCCTCGCCTTCCAGCATGACCGGAATGTCGTCGCGGATGGGATAGGCGAGCCGATCGATCCGGCAGACGAGCTCGGACTTGGCCTTGTCGAAATGCAGTGGCCCCTTGCACACCGGGCACACCAGGATCTCCAGCAACTTTCTATCCACCACCAGGGCGCTCCTTGAGTTTGCCGAGTACCAGCTCGCCGAGGCGCGGATCGGGCTGCGCCTCCACGGCCAGATAGGCCATGCGCGCGTCGGCGAATGCCGCGCATTTTACCGCATCCTTTTCCGTCATCAGGATGGGCAGATCATCGCCGAATCTCACGTCGGCCGGCGCGAAATCGTGATGATCGGGAAAGGCGTGCTCGATGACCTCGACCCCGAGACGCCGAAGATGGTCGAAGAAGCGCTGCGGGTTGCCGATCCCGGCGACGGCGTGAGCACGGCGGCCGCGAAACTCGCTGACCGGCCAGTCGCGATCCGAACCGAGCGCCCGGAAACGCGTCGCGACAAGTTGCATAGCGAGCTCGCCTGGCTGCGCGGTGCCATTGGTGACGCGGGCGTGCACGTCGGCAAGGCGCCCCAGCGGTTCACGCAACGGCCCGGCCGGCAGGCAGCGGCCGTTGCCGAGGCGCCGCTCGCCGTCGAGCACGGCGATCTCGACATCGCGCGCCAGCCGGTAGTGTTGCAGACCGTCGTCGCTGATGACGACATCGCACCCCCTGGAAATCACCGTCCGCGCGGCGCGCGCCCGATCGGGGTCCGCCACCACCGGGCATTCGGTATGGCGGGCGAGCAGGATTGGCTCATCGCCCACCACTGCCGGATCGGAGTCGGCGCGCACCACCTGCGGCCAGTCGCGCGCGCGGCCACCGTAGCCGCGCGTCACGACGCCGGGGTGGTAGCCGTGCCGGCGCAGCCAGCGCGCCAGCCAGATGACCAGCGGTGTCTTGCCGGTGCCGCCCACCGTGATGTTGCCGACCACAATCACCGCGACCGGCAGGTTGACGCGCTTCAGAAGGCCGGCCGAATACAGCGTGCGCCGCAACATCGCCACTGCGCAGTACAGCCAGCCGAGTGGCGCGAGCACAAGACCGACGGGGCTCGCCCGATACCAGTGTCGCGCCAGCGCGTCCATCCCTCAGCTGGCGGCCTCGTTGAACTGGTTGCGGTACAACGCGGCGTAAATGCCGTTGCGCGCGAGCAGCTCGCCATGCGTACCGGACTCCGCCACCCGCCCCTGGTTCAGCACCACGATGCGATCGGCGTGCTCCACCGTCGACAGGCGATGCGCGATCACCAGCGTCGTACGATTGCGCATCAGCTCCTGCATGGCGACCTGCACGTAGCGCTCCGACTCGCTGTCGAGTGCCGAGGTCGCCTCGTCCAGCACCAGGATCGGCGCGTTCTTGTAGAGCGCGCGCGCAATCGCCACCCGCTGGCGCTGCCCGCCGGACAGGCGACTGCCGCGCTCACCGACCGGTGTGTCGAGCCCCTGCGGCAGGCGCTGCGCAAACTCGAGCACGTGCGCGGCGCGCGCCGCCTCCAGCACTCGCGCCTCATCGACCGGACCGTGCGCGCCATAGGCGATGTTCTTGCGCAGCGTATCGTCGAACAGGATCGGCTCCTGCCCGACGAGCGCAATCTGATCACGCAGATTGGCGAGCTTGAGTTCGTTGATGTTCACGCCATCGAGCCGGATCTCGCCCTGCTGCACGCGATAGAAGCGCGGCAACAGCGAGGCGCAGGTGGTCTTGCCGCTGCCCGAGGCCCCGACCAGCGCGAGCGTCTGCCCCGGTGCCACGCGAAAGCTCACGTCGCTCAGCGCCGGGCGCTCGGCGCCGTCATAACGGAACGTCACGCCGCGGTACTCGATGTCGCCGCGCACATTGACGAGCTCGCGGGTCCCGCTGTCCTCCTCGATCGGCTCGTCCAGCAGCTCAAAGGCGCTCTGCGCCGCCGCGAGCCCGGTCTGGATCTGCTCGTTGACCTTGGCCAGCCGGCGCGTCGGGCCGGCGAGCCAGATCGAGGCGGAAACGTACGAGGTGAATCCGCCGGCACTGATCTCGCCCATGAACAACGCGAGATAGATCACCAGCGCCAGGGCGACGGCGCCCACCACCTGCAGCAGCGCCATGCCAACCGCGGAAACGGCCACACGCCGCATGAACTGGCGGCGGCTGCGCTCGCTCGCCGCGAGGAACGCCCGGATCTCGGCCTCCTCGCCGCGGAAGGCCTTGACCACGCGCTGGCCCTCGGCTGCCTCCTGCGTCACCTGCGAGATGTCGCCCATGCTCGCCTGGATCTCATGGCTGGTCTTGCGGAAGCGCTTGCTCATGACGCGCAGCATGAGGGTCGAGATTGGCAGCAGCACGACAAACAACAGGGTCAGCTTCCAGTTGAGATAGACCAGCCAACCGAACAGCACCAGCACCGTCAGCGAATCGGCGACCACCGTCACCACGACGCTCGTTACCGTGCCGGCCATCTGGCCGACGTTGAAAATGAGCTTCGAGATGAGCTGACCGGTCGCATTGCGCTCGTAGAAGCTGCTCGGCAGCGCCACCAGGCGCCGGAAAATCGCGTTGCGCAAATCGAAGATCACGCGCTGGCTGACCCAGCTCATGCCGTACTCGGCGAGCGCGTTGCCAATCCCGCGCAGCAGGAACAAGCCGATGATCATCAGCGGCAGCACCCGGATCGTGGCGGCATCGCGGTTGACGAAGCCCTCGTCGATGAGCGGCTTCATGAGCGCGGTGAAGGCGCCGGCCGTCGCGGCCGTGATCGCCATGCCAAGCACGCCGGCCAGGAACACCCACTTGTAGGGCAGGGCGTAGGCCAGGAGGCGGCGGTACAGCGTGAGGCTGTCGCCGCTGTGCGCCGCAGCCGTCACGGCGCGCTGGCGCCCTGCGGCTGCTGGGTGGCGAAGCTCAGGCGCGCGAAGCCCAGGCGCCGCGCCGTGTCCATCACGCGCACCACCGACTCGTGCGGGGCCTTGCCGTCGGCATGGATCACGATGGTCGGGTCCTTGTTGCGGCCGGCGGCCTGCGCCATCGCGCTGCGCAGCGTCTCGGCGCTGGAGTTGAGCAGTTGGCGGTCATTGACGAAGTACTGGCCCCTGGCGTCGATCGTGATGCGCAGGGCGCGCTGGTCGACCTTGGTCTCGGCGCCAGCCTCGGGCAGACGCACGCGCAACTGCGCCTCCCTGGAGAAGCTGGTCGTGACGATGAGAAAGATCAACGCCATCAACAGCACGTCGATCAGCGGGATCAGGTTGATCTCCGGCTCGTCTTCTTCGCTCGGGCGGAAGTTCATGCTGAGCTCAATCCGGCGTGCGGCACGCGCTTCTCCTTTGCCTTATGCTGCCCCGGTTTCCTGCTCGCGCTCGCCCTTCAATATCTCGACCAGGGCGATGGCCTGCTTTTCCATCTCGACCAGCAGCTCGCTCACGCGCCCGCGGAAGAAGCGATAGAACATCAGGCTCGGAATTGCCACGATCAGACCGGAGGCCGTGGCGATGAGCGCCTGCGAGATGCCGCTCGCCACGATCGAGGGATCACCGACTCCGGCGCGCCCGATGCCGGCGAACATGTCGATCATGCCGAGCACGGTTCCGAGCAAGCCGAGAAACGGGGAAATGGCGGCGATGGTGCCGAGGGTGCGCAGGTAGCGCTCGAGGTCCGGCACCACGTGGCGGCCGGCGTCCTCGATTGCCTCCTTGACGACGATGCGCGGATGGTTGCGATTGACCAGTCCGGCCGCCAGCACCCGCCCGAGCGGCGAGCCCTCACGCAGCTGCTTGAGGCGCTCTTCGCCAAGCTCGTTACGCGCGAGCCAGCCGCGCACCTCCTCCAGCAGGCCGCTCGGCGTCACGTACTTCTTTTGCAGCGTCCAGAAGCGCTCGCCGATAATGGCCAGTGCCCCGATGGAACAGGCGATGAGGGGCCACATCACCCAGCCGCCGGACCGGATCAGTTCAAACATGCTAAGTCCCTGTTGGTACAAGAAAAACGCGCGCTACTGTAGCAGAGGCCGGGCGAGACGGTAAACAGCGAACGGCTGGCGCGTGCGCGTCAGTGGCTGAACCAGTAGCGCCGGGCACGCTCGCGGTAAGCTGCCACGTCCACACCCTGCGCGCCCAGGCGCACCTCGAGCGCCCCGGCGCTAGCGGAGTCGTAGGCCCGCACACCGAGGCGTTCGTAGCGCGCCCGCACCGGTGCGTGCGGGTGATGATGGCGGTTGCGGTAACCGACAGGAAAGAACACGTAGCGCGGGCGCACCGCCGCGAGGAAGGCATCGGTCGAGGAGGTCTTGCTGCCGTGGTGCGGTGCCACCAGGACGTCGGCGGCAAGCCGCTGCGGGTCGCGCGCGAGCAGATCGCGTTCCGCGCGTGCCTCGATGTCGCCGGGCAGCAGCACCGATCCGTAGCGGCTCGCCACGCGCAGCACGCAGGAGGCGTCATTGCGGCGCCCGTAGGCGCCGGGCGCAGGACCGAGCATCGTGAACACGACACCGTCCCATTCCCACGACTGGCCGGCTTCGCAGGCGCGTGCGTTTGGTAGCAGGAACGGCACGCTGCTCAAGGTCCGCGCAACGGGCATGGCGCGCAACAGCGACTCGGCGCCACCGATGTGGTCGTTGTCACCGTGGCTGATGATCAACGTGTCGATGCGCTGCACACCCTGCGCGCGCAGGTACGGCACGACCACAGCGTTGCCGGTGTCGAAGTTGCGCCCCACGCGCGGGCCGCTGTCATAGACGAGCGCGTGCTGCTCGGTGCGCACTACCGCCGCAAGCCCCTGACCGACATCGAGCAGCGTGAACCAGGCCTCGCCTTGGACCGGTCCCGCCGGTGCGCTCGTGGCGAGCGGCGCCCACCACACCATGCCGACCCAGCGCGCCGGCACCCCGCGCGGGGCGAGCAGCCAGGCGGCGCCGATCAGCGCGCAGACCAGGGCCCAGGGCGATGCGCCGGGGGCCAGCCACTGCGCGTATTCGCGTGCCGCGAGCCACTCGAGCGCCGGCCAAAGCAGTTGCAGCAGCGCGGCGGCCGCGGCGAGCGGCCATTGGGCGAGCGCCTCGGGCAGTATGGCGAGCGCGACGATGCCGGCAAGCGTCAGCGGCACCGCCGCCAGATCAAAGAGCGGGACGGCCAGCATGTTCGCCAGCGGCGCCACCAGCGAGACGCGTTGAAACAAGGCGAGCGTCAGCGGCAGCATGCCGAGCGCGATCGCCCACTGCAGATAACCCCATTGGCGCCAGACCTTGCGCCGGCCGTGCTCGCCATGCATGGCGAAGATGATCACGGCCACGGCAGCGAACGACAGCCAGAAGCCCGGGGCCAGCACCGACAACGGGTCGAACAGCAGCACCGCAAGCAGCGCACCGGCCAGCAATTGCGAGGCGGCCGGCCGGCGCCGCAGGAACACCCCACCCAGCGCGACCGCCAGCATGATGAGCGCACGCTGCGTCGGAATAACGAAGCCGGCAAGCGCCGCATAGCCGGTCGCGGCGAGCAGCGCCGCGCCGGCGGCGAATACCGGTGCCGGCACGCGCAGCGCGGTCACGCCCGCCATCGACCAGCCCCAGCGCGCCATGAAGAACACGACCGCGGCAACCAGGCTGATGTGCAGGCCCGAGATCGCCACGAGGTGCAGGGTGCCGGTGGCGCGCAACACCTGCCACTGCTCCTCGCTGATCCCCCGCGCATCGCCGTTGGCGAGCGCCACCACGATCCCGGCCGCGGGCTGCTCGGCCAGCAACGCGCTGATCCGTTCGCCGAGGCTCTGGCGCAAGCGCCCGAGCCCGTAGCGCGCGGCATCGCCAGAGAGCCGCTGCGGCGACGGCGCATCGCGCACGTAGCCGCGCGCCCGTATGCGATTGCGAAACAGGTGCGCCTCATAGTCGAATCCGCCGGGATTCTGCAGGCCATGCGGCTGCACGAGGCGCACCGCCAGGCGCCAGCGCTCGGCGGCGCGCACCAGCGGCACTGCGCTACGGATGCTGAGCTGCACGCGCCGCGGCACTGATACCGTTGCCTCGCCCTGGCGGGCCGCGTCGATGTCGAAGACAAAGCGCTGGCCGAAGTCGGTCGTCTGCGGAATGTCGGCGACGTAACCTTCGACGACGAGATCCTGGCCCTCGAGCTCGACCGGCAGGCGGTCTGCCAGAATCAGCTCCGCCCGCCAGCTCGCCCAGGCGAACCCGAGCACGAACAGCGCGCCGAGCAGCCACCTCGGCTGCACCAGCGCAAGCAGCAGAAACGGCAAGGCGAGCACAACCCACCACGGCGAAGGCAGGTCGGGCAGCTGCTGCACCAGCAGCACCCCACCGAGGAAGGACAGTGCGGCGAATCGCATGATTGGCGTCCCTGCCGTGCGTGTCGCGTCGCTAGGTCTGCTTGAGCACGCCGTCCTCCAGCCGCAGCACCCGGTCCATGCGCGCGGCGAGCGACGGGTCGTGGGTGACGATGACGAAACTGGTCCGAAATTCGCGGTTGAGCTCGAGCATCAGCTCGTAGACGCTTTGCGCGGTCTCGCGGTCGAGGTTGCCGGTCGGCTCGTCGGCGAGCACGCATAAGGGGCGCGTGACCATGGCGCGCGCGACCGCCACGCGCTGGCGTTCGCCGCCCGACAGCTCGCCGGGCTTGTGCTGCAGGCGGTCGTCGAGACCGACGCGTGCAAGCATCTCGGCGGCCTGGCGCGTAGCATCCTCGTACGGCAGCCGGCGGATGATGAGCGGCATCGCCACGTTATCGAGCGCGGTGAACTCCGGCAGCAGGTGGTGAAACTGGTAGACGAAGCCGAGCTTGTGGTTGCGCAAGTAGCCGCGCTCGGCCTCGTTCATGGCGGTGAGGTCGCGGCCGTCGATCTCGACCTGCCCGGCCGTGGGCCGGTCAAGGCCGCCGAGCAGGTGCAACAGCGTGCTCTTGCCCGAGCCGGAGGCGCCGACGATCGCAATCTGCTCGCCGCGGCTGACGCGCAGGTACACGCCTTTCAGCACCGGCACGGTGAACACCGCCTCCTCGTAGGTCTTGGCGAGGCCCGTGGCGCGCAGGATGTACGGCGTCTCGCTCATTCGTAACGCAGCGCCTCGGCTGGCTGTACCTTCGATGCCCGCCAGGCCGGATAGATGGTCGAAACGAGCGCCAGCAATACTGAACAGCCGGCGATCAGCGCGACATCGCCCCAATGCAGGTCGGAGGGCAGCTCGCTGATAAAGTACACGTCGGCCGAGATGAAGGAAGTGCGCAGCAGGCTCTCCAGGCCCTGCACCAGCGCCTCCACGTTGAGCGCGAGCAGGATGCCAACGACCGTGCCGACCATGGTGCCGATCAGGCCGACCACGGCGCCGTTGACCATGAAGATGCCCATGATGCTCTGCGGGCTCGCCCCGAGCGTGCGCAGGATGGCGATGTCGGATTCCTTCTCGTTCACGATCATGACCAGCGCCGACACCACGTTGAACATCGCCACCGTCACGATCAGCAGCAGGATCACGAACATCACGGTCTTCTCGATCTTGAGGGCGCGGAAGAAGTTGCCGTGCTCGCGCGTCCAGTCGCGCGCCCGGTACTCGGGCCCGAGGCCCGCGGCGATGCGCTCGCTCACCACCGGCGCCAGGTCGAGATCGTCGAGCTTCAGGCGCAGCCCGCTGACCGCGCCGTTCATCTGATAGAGCCGGGCGGCATCGTCGAGATGGATCAGCACCAGGCCGCTGTCGTACTCGTGCATGTCCATCTTGAACACGCCAGCGACCGTAAAGCGGCGAAAGCGCGGCAGCAGCCCTGCGGCGGTGGACTGCGCCTGCGGGATGACGAGCGAGACCTGCGAGCCGGGCTGCAAGTCGAGCTTCCAGGCGAGCGATGCTCCCACCACGATGTTGAACTCGCCGGCCTTCAGGGCATCAAGGCGGCCATTGAGCATCCGGGGGCCAAACTCCGAGACCTGGCCCTCCTCGGCCGGCAGAATCCCGCGCACCATCACGCCGCTCACGTTCTTGCCGCGCACCACCATGCCCTGGCCGAGTATGTACGGGGCGCGCCCCACGACGTGCGGGTCGCGCACCCGCTGCGAGACGGCCTGCCAGTCGGCGAGCCGGCCCCCGCTCTCGGTGATCGTCACGTGCGAGACCACACCGAGGATGCGTTCGCGCAGCTCCTTGCCAAATCCGTTCATCACGGACAGCACCGTGATCAGGGCCGCGATGCCGAGCGTGATGCCGAGCACCGAGATGAGCGAAATGACGGAGATGAAATGGGACCGGCGGCGGGCGCGCGTGTAGCGCAGGCCGATGAACACCTCGTAGGGCCGAATCATGCGCCGCGATTAAACCACAGGGACTGTGCGAAACAAACGAAGATTTTGCGGCGCGGCGCGGATCAGCGATCGCTCTTGGTTGTGGCTGCGCCGCGACCGCCCAAGTCATCGCTCAAACGCCTGAGCGCAGCGCGCAATTGCGGATCGTCGATGCCATCGGCGGCGCTCGCCACGCAGCGCGCGCCTTGCGCCGACAACCGCGTCGGCTTGCTGGCGCGCGCCGGCGCCGACTTGTCGGCCTGTGGCGGGCGCACGCGGATGCGCAGCTCGCGCAAATGCTGGAAGCCCGGTTCGGCGCGCAACTGCGCGAGCAGCGTCTGCTGGCTGTGGCGCACGCGCGACGCCCAGGCGGCGCTGCCGGTTTGTAGCGTGAGGCGCCCGTCCGTGCAGCTCACCGGCTGGACATGGTCGGCGAGGCCCGCCGGCGCGTAGCGGCGCCACAGCGCGGCGAGCCGCGTCTTCTCGTCCATGCGCAGGCTCAGGGCCTTGAGCAAATCCGGCGGCAGGAACGCGCCCAGGTTGCGTGGTGTGGAATTGCGCTTCACGCCGGCATTATGCAGTGAACAGTGCTCGGTGAACAGTGAGCGCAAGGCGAGCCATGCTGCCCATCGTTTACCGTTCACTCATTACTGCTCACCGGCTAACATCCGCACATGGCTGCGCCACCCGACGAAACCGTCGCGACCATCGGTGCGCGCCTGCGCGCGCTCAGACAGCATATCGACGACATTGCCCGTCGCGCCGGGCGCGACCCGGCCACCATCCGCCTGGTGGCGGTCTCCAAGACCCATGCGCCCGAGATCATCGAGGCGGCAGTCGCCGCTGGGCAGACCGATTTCGGCGAAAGCACCGTGCAGGAGGCGCTGCCGAAGATCGAGCGCCTCGCCGCGCATAGGCTATGCTGGCACTTCATCGGCCACTTGCAGTCGAACAAGGCCAGATTCATTCCCGGAAATTTCGCCTGGCTGCACTCGCTCGACAGCCTCGCCCTCGCGCAGCGCTTGGCGCGGCTGACCGACGAAAGACACGCCTCCCTCGATACCCTCATCGAGATCAACATCACGCGCGATCCACGCAAGCACGGGGTCACGCCCGAAGCCCTGCCCGGACTGCTCGAGGGGTTGCAACACCTGCGGCCGTCACCGCTTCGCCTGCGCGGGCTCATGGCCATCGGCCCGTACCCGGCGAGCAGCGATGAAAGCCGGACCGCGTTCGCCGCGCTGCGAGGCCTGCGCGACGACTGCCAGCGCCGCACCGGCTGGGCCGATTTCACGGAGCTGTCCATGGGCATGAGCGGCGACTACGTCGAAGCCATCCTGGAGGGCTCGACCATGCTGCGCATCGGCGCCGCGATCTTTGGCGAGCGCAGCTACGTGAAATGACTCTGCCGTAGCACTACGGCGGTCTCGCCTGCGCCGCGCGAGCTGACAGGTAGGCGCCGAGCGCAATCAGCGCCCCGCCCCACCACTCCCGTGCCGTGACCAGCTCGTCGGTCAGCAGCTGCTGCGACACGGCCCCCGCCACGAGCTCGATCAGCGCGATCACCGCCGACCGGTGCACCGGCAGGTGCGTTACGCCGTACTGCACGAGCAGCGTCATGAACAGGATGCCGAAGACCCCGAGCGCCGCCGCACCGATGAGTGTGGAGGCGCCGACCGTGGGCCACGCCGTGCCGGTGAGCGCAATGATGGCCCCGGCCACCAGCACGACACCGCCCCACACGCTCACCGCCTTCGCCGGCACCGAAACGTGCTGGGCCTTGCGTGTGATGACGTTGGACGCCGCAAACGCGAGACCCGAGGAGATGGCGTACCAGTCCGCCGAACTGCCCGGCCACGGCAACCCGATGCGCGCATCCCACAGCATGATGAGCGCGCCACTCATCGCGATCGCGAGGCTCACGAGCGCCGTGCGCGAGGGGTGCTCGTGCAGAATGAACCATCCCATCAGCACCTGCCACAGCGGTGAAAGGTAGAAGAGCAGCAGCACACGCAGGATGTTGCCGGTCAGCACCGCCTCGACGAACGCGACATTGGTCCAGCCGGCCGCCAGCATGAGCAGGGTGAGCGAGCCAAAGCCATGACGGTATTCCGCGAATGCGCGCCAGGACCATGGCAGGCTGGCGGCGAGCGCCACGCCGTAGAGGATGAACGTCAGCCAGATGCCGGTGAGCGCCTGCGCCTCGAGCAGGCGCATTGGAAACCAGATCACACCCCACAGGCTCGCCCCGAGCGCGAGCGTCGCGACGGGCAGCCAGCGTGCTGGTGAATTGGTGGGCATCGGCCGGTTCCCGTATAATTCTGTTTTTCCGAATACGCCCAGCATCATGAACCCCCGGCTCGCGGGCCTGCAGCCCTACCCCTTCCAGCGGCTCGCCAAGCTCATCGAAGGCATCACACCGCCCGCGGCCAAGAGCCCGATCAAGCTGTCGATCGGCGAGCCGCAGCATGCCGCACCGAGTTTCGTATTGGAAGAGCTCAGGGCGAGCCTCGCGGGGCTGTCCCACTACCCGGTCACGAAGGGCATGCCGCAGTTGCGCGCGGCCATCGCGCACTGGGCAACGCGTCGTTTTGGCCTCACGCGCGCGCCGCTCGATCCTGAACGTCACATTCTTCCGGTGGCCGGCACGCGCGAGGCGTTGTTCTCGATCGCCCAAGCGGTGGTCGATGCGAGCGCGGCCGAGCCGGTCGTGCTGATGCCCAATCCGTTCTACCAGATCTACGAAGGCGCGGCGCTGCTCGCCGGCGCGCGCCCCTACTTTCTCAACACACTGCCCGACAACTCCTATCGCATGGATTTCGCGCGCGTGCCGGCGGAACTGTGGCCGCGCGTGCAGCTCGTGTACGTCTGCTCGCCGGGCAACCCGACCGGCACGGTGCTCGCGCACGCCGACTTCGCGCGACTTCTGGAGCTTGCGCAACGGCACGATTTCATCATTGCTTCAGACGAGTGCTACTCCGAGCTTTACTTTGACGAGTGGCAGCCACCGGTCGGGCTGCTTGCGGTTGCCCATGATCTGGGTGTGGAGGACTACCGGCATTGCCTCGTGTTCCACAGCCTGTCGAAGCGCTCGAACCTGCCAGGCCTGCGCTCCGGCTTCGTGGCGGGTGATGCCCGCGTGATTCGGCAGTACCTCGAGTACCGCACTTATCAGGGCTGCGCCCTGCCCCCGCCCACCCAGCTCGCCAGCATCAAGGCCTGGAACGACGAGGAGCACGTGCGCGAGAACCGCCGGCGCTACCGCGAGAAATTCGACGCCGTGCTCGAAATCCTCGCGCCCGTGCTGGACGTGCAGCGGCCGGATGCAAGCTTCTATCTGTGGCCGAAAACGCCGCAGGACGATGAGACCTTCACCCGCGAGCTGTACGCACGCGAAAACGTGCTGGTGCTACCCGGGCGCTACCTGTCGCGCGAGGCGCATGGGCTCAATCCCGGTGCCGGGCGCGTGCGCATGGCGCTCGTCGCCTCGCTCGCCGAATGCGTGGACGGGGCGCGGCGCATCCGAAATTATGTAGAATCGCTCGCTTGAGCGCCTGAAATCGTCATCCCGGGAGAACCGTATGAGCAACATCCAAACCATCATCGACGAGGCCTTCGAGCGGCGCGCCCAGATCACGCCGCGCAACGTCGACACGCACGTCAAGGATGCCGTGCTCGAGGCCATCGACCTGCTCGACACCGGCAAGGCTCGCGTCGCGGAAAAGAAGGCCGGCACCTGGGTGGTGAACGAATGGCTCAAGAAGGCGGTGCTGCTCTACTTTCGCATCGAGGACAACCAGTTCATCAAGGGCGGCTATACCAATTACTGGGACAAGGTGCCGGCGAAGTTCGCCGACTACAACTCCCGGATGTTCCGCGACGGAGGGTTCCGCGTGGTGCCGCCAGCGGCGGTGCGCAAGGGCGCCTACATCGCGCCGTCCGTGGTGCTCATGCCGTCGTACGTCAACATCGGCGGCTATGTCGACGAGGGTACGATGGTCGACACCTGGGCCACGGTCGGCTCCTGCGCGCAGATCGGCAAGAACGTGCATCTGTCCGGCGGTGTGGGCATCGGCGGCGTGCTCGAGCCGGTGCAGGCGGCGCCTACCATCATCGAGGACAACTGCTTCATTGGCGCGCGCTCCGAGATCGTCGAGGGTGTGATCGTCGGCGAGGGCGCCGTGATCTCGATGGGCGTGTACATCGGCAAGAGCACGAAGATCTACAACCGCATGACCGGCGAGGTGACGTACGGCCACATCCCACCGGGCTCGGTCGTGGTTGCCGGCAACCTGCCCGCCGCGGACGGTAAGTACAGCCTGTATTGCGCGGTGATCGTAAAGCAGGTTGACGAAAAGACCCGCGCCAAGGTCGGCATCAACGAGCTGCTGCGGGATATTTGAGAAGCCGTGACGCGTGATTCGTGAGCGGTGACGCGCGCGCCGCCCACGAATCGAGACTCACCAATCACGAATCACGACCCGATGGACAAAACCCTCGAGCTCACCATGGAGCTCATCCGCCACGCTTCGGTGACCCCGCGTGACGAAGGCTGCCAGGAGCTCCTGATCGCGCGGCTCGCGCCGCTCGGCTTTCGCTGCGAGCGCCTGCGCTTCGGGGATGTCGACAATCTGTGGGCGCAGCGCGGCACGGGCAAGCCGCTGCTCGTGTTTGCCGGCCACAGCGATGTAGTGCCGGCGGGTCCGCGCGAGAAGTGGACGAGCGACCCGTTCACGCCGACGGTGCGTGACGGGCAGCTCTACGGGCGCGGTGCGGCCGACATGAAATCCTCGCTTGCGGCGTTCGTGACCGCCGTTGAGGACTTCGTCGCGGCGCACCCACACCACAAGGGCAGCGTCGGGCTGCTCATCACCTCGGACGAGGAGGGCCCGGCGGTCAACGGGACTGCGAAGGTCGTGGAGTGGCTGACCGCGCGCGGAATCAAGATCGACTACTGCCTGGTGGGCGAGCCCTCCTCGGAAGCCCAGCTCGGCGACGTAATCAAGATTGGACGGCGCGGCTCGCTCAACGGCGAGCTCATCGTGCGCGGCAAGCAGGGGCACGTCGCCTATCCGCACCTCGCGCGTAATCCGATTCAGCTGGCGGCCCCGGCCCTGGCGGAGCTCGCAGCCACGCAGTGGGATAACGGCAGTGAGCATTTCCCCAAGACCAGCCTCCAGATCTCCAACATCCACGCCGGCACCGGTGCCGTCAACGTCATTCCCGGCGAGCTGGTTGTGCTCTTCAACCTGCGTTTTTCCACAGCCGTCACCGCGGAGGAGCTTCGCGCCCGGGTCGAGCAGATCCTGCGGCGCCACGGGCTCGATTTCGAGATCACCTGGACGCTCTCGGGCAATCCGTTCTTGACGCGCAAGACCACCCTTATTGAGGCGACCCGCGCCGCAATCCGCGCTGAGCTCGGCCGGGATCCGCAGCTGTCCACGGCGGGCGGGACGTCCGATGGCCGTTTCATCGCGCCGACCGGAGCTGAAGTCGTCGAACTCGGTCCCCTCAACAAATCGATCCACCAGATTGATGAGCACATCGGTGTGAGCGATCCCGCCTGCCTCGCTCGCATCTACCGGCGCCTGCTCGCCTCTATGCTCGCCTAGTGCTCAATTCTTTTAATCGTTATAACAATAGCTTACAAGATACTCGTAACATAGTTTCTTGATGACTCGCACAGTCAGTCTTCCGGCAAGTGGCGCGGGGCTGCACGCTATACTTCCTAAAAGCCGGAGGGGGGATGAAAAAAGCGAGCTTCCATAAAAAGGACTGGTTCCTGGCCCTGCTTATCGGCGTGCTGTTCAGCGCCTTCGTCCTTTCGGATTCCAGCCTCCTCAGCCGGCTGGAGGTGCTGGTCTACGACACCGGGGTAAGGCTGACCAACCGCAGCCCGGGTGCCGCCGAAACGGTCGCCCTGATCGAGATCGACGACCCGAGCATCGAGCAGATCGGGCGCTGGCCCTGGCCCCGCAGCGTGCTGGCCGAGCTGCTCGACTTCCTTGCCCGCGCCGAACCAAAAGCCGTCGGTCTGCAGGTGATCCTGACCGAGCCGCAGATCGACCCCGGATTGACCCATGTCCGCCGTCTGCGCAGCCATGTCGCTGCGACCGCCTGGCCAAAGGCGGCGCTGCCGCAGGTCGAAGAGCTCGATATGCTGTTCGGACAGGCGGAATCCGAGCTCGATGTCGATACCCGCCTGCAGCGCGCCCTGGAGAACGTGCCCAACATGTACCTCGGCATGTTCTTCCGGGTCGGCAAACCACTGGGCCGGCCGGATCGACCGCTTCCCGAGCATGTCCAGCAGAGCCGTCTGGCGAAGATCACGGCACAGCCGGGCACCCGCGCCGATGTGCTGCCGACCGACGCCGTGTACGCACCGCTCGAGCAGTTCGCCACCCGGGCCGCGGGCATCGGTCACCTGCACCTGTTCAAGGACTCCGCCGGCGGGGTGCGCAGCGAGGCGCTGGTGTTGGAGCACTACGGGGAGTATTACCCTTCGCTCGCGCTGCTGCTCGCGGCGCGCAGCCTCAACCTGGGCCCGCGCGACATCGAGCTCGACCTCGGCGACAGCGTGCGCGTGGGCAAGCTCCACATCAAGACCAACTCGCGCATGGAAATGTACACCGGGTTCTATTCGGCGCAGGGGCCTGACCCGGTGTTTGCCACCTACTCGTTCGCGGACGTGCGCGCCGGCCACATTCGTCCCGAGGCTTTCAAGAACAAGCTGGTCCTGATCGGTCCAACGGCGAGCGGCCTGGGCGGCAAACATGCCACGCCGGTCCGCGCCGATATGAGCGAGCCGGAGTTTGCCGGGCACGTGATCGCCAGCATCCTGAACCAGGACTTCTACACGCGCCCGGACTGGGCGCCGTGGGCCGAGATCGGTCTACTGGTCGCCGTTACGGTGTATCTCATGCTGGCGCTGCCCAACGTTGGTGCCAAGCTCGCTGCGCTGGTGTCGCTCGTGCTGCTCGCGGCGCTGCTGGGTGGTGAGCTGTTTCTGCTGATGAGCGATAAGCTGTGGCTGCAGGCGGCCTCGCCGGCGATGCTGCTGCTCCTCGGGCACGTGCTGGTCACGAGCAAGCGCTTCTTCCTGACCGAGCGCCTCAAGGTCGAGGCCGAAACCGACTCCGCGTACAACAACCGCCAAATGGGATTGACCTTCCAGAGCCAGGGACAACTCGATCTTGCCATGGACAAGTTTCGCCGCCTGCCGGTCGACGATTCGGTGCTGGAGCTGGTCTACAATCTGGCGCTCGATTTCGAACGCAAGCGCCAGTTCAGCAAGGCGGCGTCGGCGTATGACTACGTGCTGAGACACAACGCCAAGTTCCGCGACGCCGGCGAGCGCCGCGACCGCGCCCTGCGCATGGAGAACGCCGTATTGCTCGGGGCGCGTACCATGACCGGCGGCGGCACGCTGGTGCTGGACGGCGTCGATCAGAAGCCAACGTTGGGTCGCTACCAGATTGAAAAGGAGCTCGGCAAGGGGGCCATGGGGACGGTCTATCTGGGGCGTGACCCCAAGATCAACCGGGTGGTGGCGATCAAGACGCTATCCCTGCAGGAATTCGAGGAGGCGGAGCTGCCAGGAATCAAGGAACGGTTCTTCCGCGAGGCCGAGACGGCGGGACGCCTCAACCACCCGAACATTGTCACCATCTACGACGCCGGCGAGGAGCATGATCTCGCCTACATCGCCATGGAGTACCTGCAGGGCAAGGACCTTACTCACCTGCTGCGCAAGGGCCCGCTCCCCATCGCCTGGGCAACCCAGGCCGCAGCGCGCATCGCCGACGCCCTCGACTACGCGCATCGCATGGACGTCGTGCATCGTGACATCAAACCGGCCAATATCATGTACAACGAGACGGACGGGAGCCTCAAGGTCACGGACTTCGGCATCGCACGCATCACCGCGGCGAGCCGCACCAAGACCGGCGTGGTGCTGGGCACGCCCTCCTACATGTCGCCGGAGCAGCTGGCCGGCAAGCACGTCGACGGGCGCTCCGACCTGTTCTCGCTCGGTGTCATGCTGTACGAGCTACTGACCGGTCGCCAGCCGTTCGCCGCCGAGTCGCTCGCGGCGCTGATGTACCAGATTGCCAACGTTCCGCACGTCGATCCGCGGGAAACGCGCGCCGACATTCCGCAGTGCCTCGTGAAGGTCATCGATCGCCTGCTGCAAAAGACACCCGAGGCCCGCTTCCAGACCGGCGCCGAGGTGAGCGCAGAGTTGCGGCGCTGCGTGCCCGCCGATGCAGCGGGGGCGGTCACACCGTGAACAGCGTGCAGATGGCGGGCCTGACCGACCCGGGGCGCGTGCGGGCCAAGAACGAGGACAGCATCGCCACCTGGCCGGAAGGCGGGCTTGCGGTGCTGGCCGATGGCATGGGCGGACACCAGGCCGGCGAGATCGCCTCGCGCATCGCCGTCGACGTGATCACCCGCCACTTCATGGATGTATTTGCCCGCGCGAAGCGCACCGGCGCCAGCATTGGCACGGATGCCATCACCGAGTCGATAGCGCTCGCCAACCGTGCCATTCTCGACACCGCCCGCATGCAACCCGATTACGCCGGAATGGGTTCGACCATTGTTGTCGCGGTGTTCCGCGATGGCAGGATCTCGGTCGGCCATGTCGGTGATTCGCGTCTGTACCGCTTCCGCGGCGGTCGGCTGAAACAACTGACCCAGGACCACTCAGTCGTGCAGGAACTGGTCGCGCGCGGCATGTACACCCCGGAAGAAGCGCGTCAGTCGGTAGGCAAGAATCTCGTCACCCGCGCGCTCGGCGTCGATCCCGAGGTCGTCGTCGATGTCAGCGAGCACGAGGCCCAGGACGCGGATCGCTACCTGCTGTGCTCGGACGGTCTCAACGACGTGGTCACCGACACGGAAATCGAGCGTATCCTCGAGCAGCCCCAACCGACGCTCGACGCCACCGTCGGCATTCTGGTGTCACTCGCCAACCAGCGCGGCGGGCCCGACAATATTTCCGTCATTCTGGTGGATGTCAGGACGTCGGAGGCGGGCAAACACGCCAACGAGCAAAGCGAGGCCAGCGACTCGGATGACGATTTTCGAATCAGCCGGCACGACACTTTTGTCGTGGACGACACCAAGTAAAACCGTATTTGGAGAAAGCGTGGGAGTTGCACATGGCAAAGTTTATTCTCAAGTTTAATAACGATGTCGTCGATCACATCGACATCAAGCAGGGCGATATGAAGATCGGCCGCAAGCCGGGTTGCGATATCTTCCTCGACAACCTGGCGGTAAGCGGTGAGCACGCCAACATCTTCACCATTGGTGAGGATTCCTTCGTCCAGGATCTCAACTCGACCAATGGCACTTTCATCAACAACAAGCGCATCACCAAGCACCATCTGCGCAACGGCGATCAGGTGATGATCGGCAAGCACACGTTGATCTACCTGAGCGAACAGGAATCGAAGCAAAACGCGGAGTTCGCCAAGACCGTGATCATCAACCCCGCCTCCCAGGCAACCGCCCCGGAGCCGCGCCCGACGCCGATCCCCGCCCCGCCTCCGCCGCCACCCATGGACCGGTTCGGCGCGCTATTCGTGCTGAGCGGCGCCAACAGCGGCAAGCGCATTGAGCTCACCAAGACGGTGACAACACTTGGCAAGACCGGCCGGCGCGCCGGCGCGATCACCCGAGGACGTGACGGTTATACCCTCGCCCCGGGCGAGGACGAGGCGCCGAAACTGAACGGACGACCGGTGGCGCCGGAGGGCCACCTGCTCAAGAACGGTGACATCATCGAAGTCGCCGGAACGCGCCTGCAGTTCTACTTCAAATAGCGCTGGCCAGGGATGGCCGAGTGCCGCGCGCGCACCGGGATGTGCGACGCGGCCGCTGGGGCCAGGGATGGCCGAGTGCCGCGCGCGCAGGGATGTGCGCAGCGTCCGTCTAGCCTAGCGCATCGAGCGCTTCGGGGAGCCGCCGCACCGGCAGAAGCTCGATGTCAACCTCGCGCGATTTGGGCATGTTGGCGGCCGGCAGCAGCACGCGCGTGAAGCCGAGCTTGGCGGCCTCGCGGATGCGCTCCTGACCGCGCTGCACCGGGCGCACCTCCCCGGCCAAGCCCACTTCGCCGAACACCACGAGATCCTTGCCGAGCGGCCGGTTGCGCAGGCTCGAGAGCGTCGCGGTGAGCACCGCAAGGTCGGCCGCCGTCTCACCAATGCGCACGCCGCCGACCACGTTGACGAACACATCCTGATCGGAGGTGGCGACCCCCGCGTGCCGGTGCAGCACGGCGAGTAGCATCGCCAGCCGATTCGGGTCCAGCCCGACGCATACGCGGCGCGGGTTGCTCAAGTGGCTCTGGTCCACCAGGGCCTGCACCTCCACCAGCATCGGGCGTGTGCCCTCCTGAGTGGCGAGCACGACGCTCCCAGCGACGCTGTCGCCTTGCCGGCTCAGGAACAGGGCCGAGGGGTTACCGACTTCCCGCAACCCGTCCTCGGTCATGGCGAAGACACCGATCTCGTTGACGGCGCCAAACCGGTTCTTGATCGCGCGCAGGATTCGAAACGGGCTGCCCGTGTCGCCTTCGAAATACAGCACCGTATCGACCATGTGCTCGAGCACGCGTGGGCCGGCGAGTGTGCCTTCCTTAGTCACGTGCCCGACCAGGAACAGGGCCGTGCCGCTGGCCTTGGCGTAGCGCACCAGCTGCGCCGCGGACTCGCGCACCTGCGCCACGCTGCCCGGCGCCGACTGGAGCGCCTCGGTAAAGACGGTTTGGATGGAATCGATCACCATCACGCGCGGTTGCTCCTGCTTGGCAATCGCGATGATGAGCTCGATCTGGTTTTCGGTGAGCAGGCGCACCGGACTGCCGGACAGGCCCAGGCGCTGGGCGCGCAGGGTAATCTGGTCCGCCGACTCCTCGCCGCTCACGTAGAGCGCGCGCGCCTGCCGGCCGATCGCCGCCACCGCCTGCGTGAGCAGGGTTGACTTGCCGATTCCCGGATCACCACCGATCAGCACCACCGACCCGCCCACCAGTCCGCCGCCGAGCACGCGGTCGAGCTCACCCATCCCGGTCGCCAGGCGCACGATGCGCTCGGGTGCGGCATCGCCGAGGCTCTGCACGGTGGCGCCGCCAGAGCGGCTGAGGCGCGCGGCGCGCCCACCGGCGGCCGCGGCCACGACGGTTTCGCTGAGACTGTTCCACGCGCCGCACGCCGGACACTGCCCAACCCACTGGGGCGAGTGTCCGCCGCACTCATTGCAGACGAAAACGGCGCGCGTCTTCGCCACGATCAGTTGCCCCGGGCGGCCTGCGCGCTGGCCGCGCTCTGACCGACGCCGCCGACGCGCGGGATGCGCTCGGCCACGTGGCAGAGCAGCTCGTAGGAAATGGTGCCGGCGCGCTGCGCCACATCGTCGATCGGCAGCCCCTCGCCCCACAGCACGACCGGGTCGCCGATCCGGGCCTCGGGCTGGCTGCGCAGGTCGAGCGTGATCATGTCCATGGACACGCGCCCGATTAAGGGCACCGCGCGACCGTTGACCAACACCGGGGTGCCCGATGGCGCGTGGCGCGGGTAGCCATCGCCGTAGCCGATCGCGGCCACGCCGACCGGCATGTCCTCGGGACAGTGAAAATCCCCTCCGTAACCGATGGCGTCGCCGCGCTGGCGCTGCTGCACCGCGATGAGCGTCGTTGCCAGGGTCATCACCGGTTTCAGCCCGAGCGCCGCGGCGCTCGCGTCGAGCATGGGCGTGGCGCCATAGAGCATAAGCCCCGGTCGCACCCAGTCGAGATGGCTGTCAGGCCAGGCAATAACCCCGGCGGAGTTGGCGCAGCTGGCCGGTACGCCCAAGCTGCGCACCAACGGCAGAAACAGATCAAGCTGCGCCCGGGTTGCCGGATCGCGCCGGTCGTCGGCGCTCGCCAGATGCGACATCAGTCGCACCTCACCGACCGCACGGCAGGCGCGCAGGCGCTCGTACGCCGCGCGCGCCGCCGCGGGCGCGAAGCCCAGCCGGTGCATGCCGGTGTCGATCTTGAGCCAGACACACAGCGGGGCACCGACCTGCGCGCCTTCGAGCAAGCGCAGCTGCTCGGCGTCGTGCACCACGGGGCTCAGCCGGTAATGCGCAAGCGCCGGTAGCTCATCGGCCTGAAAGAACCCCTCCAGCAGCACGATCGGCTGCGGGATGCCTGCCTGACGGAGCTGAAAGCCCTCCTCGATGCTGGCCACGGCGAAGGCATCGGCCTCCCTGAGCGCCTGCGCGACCCAGATGAGTCCGTGGCCGTAGCCGTTGGCCTTGATCACAGCCATGACCCGGGCGCCGGGAGCACGGGCGCGAACCTGCTGAAGGTTGTGGCGTAACGCCTGCGCGTCAAGCAGCGCGCGCGCCGGACGTCCCATCAATACGCCCCGCTGAAGGCCGCCGCGGTGTAGTTCTCGAAGCGCGTGTACTCGCCCAGGAAGGTGAGCCGGACCTCGCCGGTCGGGCCGTTACGCTGCTTGCCGATGATGACGTCGGCCGTGCCCTTGTGCGGGCTTTCCTTGTTGTAGACCTCGTCACGGTAGATGAACAGGATCACGTCGGCGTCCTGCTCGATGGCGCCGGACTCGCGCAGGTCTGACATCACCGGGCGCTTGTCCTGGCGGCTCTCGACCGAGCGGTTGAGCTGCGACATGGCAATGACCGGCACGTTGAGCTCCTTGGCGAGCCCCTTGAGCGCGCGCGTGATCTGCGAGATCTCGGTGGCGCGGTTTTCCTCGACCTCGGTCGACTGCATGAGCTGCAGGTAATCGACGATGACGAGACCCAGACCCTTTTCGCGCTTCAGGCGTCGCGCGCGGGCGCGCAGCTCCATGGGGGTCAGGCCCGGCGTATCGTCGATATAGATCGGCGCCTCGTTGAGCAGGCTCACCGCCGAAGTGAGGCGCGGCCAGTCGTCGTCATTGAGCTTGCCGGTCCGCACGCGGTGCGCGTTGATACGGCCGAGCGAGGCCATCATGCGCATCGCGAGCTGCGAGCCCGGCATCTCCATGGAGAACACCGCGACCGGAATCTTGTGGCCGACCGCGGCGTTCTCTGCGACGTTCATCGCCAGACTCGTCTTTCCCATGGACGGTCTCCCGGCGATGATGATGAGGTCGGAGGGCTGCAGCCCCGAGGTCATGTCGTCGAGATCGGTGAAGCCGGTCGGCACGCCGGTGAGCGGCGAGGTGGAGCGATACAGTTGGTCGATGCGATCGACCGCCTGCGACAGCAGCCGGTTGATGGGCTGGAATTCGCCGCGCCGGCGGCCCTTCTCGCTAATATCGAAGATGCGCTTTTCAGCGTAGTCGATCAGCTCCTGCGCGCTGCGCCGCTCCGGCGCGTAGGTGGCCTCGTTGATGTCGGCCGTGGCGCGCAACAGCTCGCGCAACACCGAGCGCTCGCGCACGATCGCGGCATAGGCCGCGACGTTGGCCGCACTCGGAGTGTTGTTGGCGAGCGCACCGATATACGCCAGGCCGCCCACGGACTCGAGCTCGGCGCTCTTCTCAAGCTGCTCGGAGACCGTGACGACATCGGCCGGGCTGCCCGCCTCGAGCAAGGCGGCGATGGCATCGAAGATCAGGCGATGCTCGCGCCGATAGAAATCATCGGCCGTGAGAATGTCCGCGACGCGATCCCAGGCACCGTTGTCGAGCAACAGGCCGCCGAGCACGGACTGCTCGGCCTCAACAGACTGCGGCGGCACCTTGAGGGCATCGACTGCGCCTTCGGCGCTGCGTCTGACGTAGGCTCGCTCCTCCATCGACCTCCCTTAACGGCATGCGGGGCCGAAACGGCCGCTCTCGTAGTGACGGCGGGATTATGCGCCGCCGCCGCGCCGCTGACAACGCGCCGCGGCGGCGCTGCGCCGGCCTACTTTTCGCCCACCACCGAGACGATGATCTTGGTATCGACTTCCGGATGCAGCGTGAGCGCTACTTCGTGATCGCCGATTTCTTTGAGCGGGCCGCTCGACAGGTGGATCTCGCTCTTGGAAAGCTCGAAACCAGCCGCCTGCATGGCATCGGCGATGTCCTTGGCGGTGACCGAGCCGAACAACTTACCCTCCTCGCTCACCTTGCGCACAATCTGCAGCGTATAACCGCTCATCTTCTCGGCGCGCGCCTTGGCGCGCGTGAGCGCGTCCTTGGCGGCGAGCTCAAGCTCGGCGCGGCGTGCCTCGAACTTGGCCTTGTTCTCGGCGTTGGCGACAACCGCCTTGCCGTAGGGGATGAGATAATTGCGCGCGAAGCCGTTCTTGACCCGAACCTGGTCGCCCAGGTTGCCCAGGTTGCGCACCTTGTCGAGCAATATCACTTCCATCGTTGCGGCCTCTGATCAGTTTTTTAGCGGTGGCTGTCACAGTACGGCAGCAGCGCGAGATAGCGCGCATACTTGATGGCGCGCGTGAGCTGGCGCTGGTAACGCGCCTTGGTGCCAGTATTGCGGCTCGGAATGATGCGCCCGGTCTCGGTGATGTACTGTTTGAGCACGCCGAGATCCTTGTAGTCGATCTCGACGACCTTCTCGGCGGTGAACCGGCAGAACTTCTTGCGGCGGAAAAAACGGGACATGGACGGATCTCCTTAGGCGCTAGCTTCCGTGGCGTCAGGCTCGCTCGACTCGCCCGCGGGGGCGCGAGTCTCGGCCGCAGCGCGGCGCGCTTCCTCTTCTTGCTCCTTCATCATCGGCGAGGGTGCGGTTACCGCCTCACGGCGGCTGATGACGAGCGAGCGCAGCACGGCATCGCTGAACTTGAACGAGGACTCGAGCTCGCGCAGCGTCTCGAGCGAGCACTCGATGTTCATCAGCACGTAGTGTGCCTTGTGCACCTTGTTGATGGGGAAGGCGAGCTGCCGGCGGCCCCAGTCCTCGAAGCGGTGGACCCGGCCCTGCGCCGACTCGATGATGGAGCGGTAACGCTCGACCATCGCAGGCACCTGCTCGCTCTGGTCCGGATGGACCAGAAACACGATTTCATAGTGACGCATGTAAGCTCCTCGTGGCTATCAAGCCACCCGGGTCGTCAGCCGGTGTGGCAAGGAGAAAAGAGCCGCGCATTCTAGCGGCAAAGACCAGTAATGCCAAGAGGTTAGGTAGCTATACCGCGCTGGCGCACGGCCTCGTACAGGCAGATTCCGGCCGCGACCGAGACGTTAAGGCTGCCGACGTGACCTGTCATCGGGATCCGCACCAGCACATCGCAGCTCTCGCGCGTCAGGCGCCGCAGGCCCGTGCCCTCCCCGCCCAGCACCAGGGCCGCCGGCGCCTTCAGATCAACCTGGGCCAGCGTTTGCTCGGCCTCCTGGTCAGCGCCGAAAATCCAGATGCCGCGCGCCTTGAGCTCGTGCAGGGTGCGCGCGAGGTTGGTAACGGTCACGAGCGGCACGGTTTCGGCGGCGCCAGCGGCAGCGCGGCGCGCCACGGCGCTCAGCGGCGCGGTGTTGTCCTTCGGCACGATCACGGCATGCGCGCCCGCGGCGTCGGCCGAGCGCAGGCATGCGCCCAGGTTGTGCGGGTCCTGGACGCCATCGAGGATCAACAGCAAGGGCGCGCCCTCGACGCCATCCAGCAACTCCTCTAGACCCTGCGCGCTCGGCGCCGGTGCGCGGTAGTACGCAACTACGCCCTGGTGACGCACGCCCGCGGCGATCCGGTCGAGCTCTTTGCGAGCGATTCTGCGAACGGCGACATCAGCGTTTTCGGCGGCGGCCCGGACTGCCTCGATACGCGCATCCCCCCGCTCGCTGGCGAGCAAGACCTCTTCCACGCGCTCCGGGTGCTCGGCAAGCGCCGCCAGCACGGCATTGAGGCCGCACACCAGTTGGCGCGCCATCGGCTAGCGCCGGCGCTTGCGCCGCGCGCCCCGGCGCGGGCGCTTGGCCTCGCCTTTGTTCCCTCGGACGGCCCGCGGGCCGCGCTTTGCACGCTTCTCCGCGAGCCGCTTGGGTGTTGCGGCGAGCTCAAAGTCGATCTTGGCTTCGTCGAGATCGACCCGCACCACGCGCACCCGCAACGGGTCGCCAAGGCGAAAGCTCACGCGCGTGCGTTCGCCGAGCAGCTGGTGGCGGGCGGCGTCGAAGTGAAAGTAGTCGTTGCCGAGCGCGGTGATGTGCACCAGTCCGTCAACGAAAACTTCCGTGAGCTCGACAAATACGCCAAAGCTGGTCACGCCGCTCACGAACCCGTCGAACTCCTCGCCAATGCGATCCTGCATGTACTCGGCCTTGAGCCAGCGAATGACCTCGCGCGTCGCTTCGTCGGCGCGGCGCTCCGTCATCGAGCAATGCTCCCCGATGCGCTTGGCTTCCGCGAAACTGAGGTCGGTCGCCTCCTGGCGCAGGATCTTGCGTATCTCGCGGTGCACGACGAGGTCGGGGTAACGGCGGATCGGCGAGGTGAAGTGCGTGTAGTGCGCGTAGCCCAACGCGAAATGGCCGATGTTGTCGGGACTGTAGACGGCCTGGCTCAGCGAGCGCAGCAGCACCGTCTGGATCAGTCGCGCGTCGGGCCGCCCCTGCACGGCCGCCAGCAGCTTTGCGTAGTGCTGCGCCTTGGGCGAGTCGCCGCCGCCGAGCGACAGCCCAAACTCGAACAGGAACTCGCGCAGATCGGCAAGCTTGTCGCGGGTCGGGCCCTCGTGGACGCGAAACGGCGCCGGCACCTTGTGCTTGCGCAGCAGCTCGGCCGCACACACATTGGCGGCGAGCATGCATTCCTCGATCAACCGATGGGCGTCGTTGCGCTCGAGAGGCAGGATCTTCCTGATCTTGCGGTGCTCGTCGAAGATGATCCGCGTCTCCGGGATCTCGAAGTCCACCGCCCCGCGTTTCAGCCGTGCCTCGTGCAGGACCTTGTACAGCGCGTACAGGTCCTCCAGGTGCGGGACGAGGGCGGCGTATTCCGCGCGCAGCGCCGCATCGCGGTCGACGAGCATCGCGGCCACCTTGGTGTAGGTGAGCCGCGCCTTCGAATTCATCACGCCCTCGAAGAACTTGAAGCCCTTGATCTCGCCGCCGGCCGAGATGTTCGCCTCGCACACCATGCACAGCCGATCGACGTGCGGGTTGATCGAGCACAGGCCGTTTGACAACGCTTCCGGCAACATCGGGATCACATTGCGCGGGAAGTACACCGAGTTGCCGCGATTGGCCGCCTCGGCGTCGAGCGCGCTGCCCGGCCGCACGTAGTGCGAGACGTCCGCGATCGCCACCAGCAGACGAAACCCCTTGCCCTGCCGTTCGCAGTACACCGCATCATCGAAGTCGCGTGCGTCCTCGCCATCGATCGTCACCAGCGGCAGGTTACGCAGGTCCACGCGTCCCGCGATCGCTTCCGCCGGCACGTCGGGCGCAAAGCCCGCCGCCTCGCGCTCGACGCTGTCCGGCCAGACGTGCGGAATCTCGTAGGAACGGATGGCGATCTCGATCTCCATGCCAGGTGCCATGTGCTCGCCCAGCACCTCGATGATGCGCCCGACCGGTCCGGTGCGCCGCGTCGGCGGCGCGACGATCTCTGCTACCACGATCTGGCCGTCGGCCGCGCCGCCCTCGTCACCGCGCGGAATCAGCACGTCCTGGCCGATACGCTTGTCGTCCGGCACGACGAAGCCCATGTGGTCGGAATGCACGAAGCGCCCCACCACCGACTTGCGCGCGCGCTCCAGCACCTCAACGATCATGCCTTCCTTGCGGCCACGCGCATCGACGTGGCTCACACGCGCCACCACCCGGTCGCCGTGCATCACTTGGCGCATCTCGCGGGGCGAGAGAAACAGGTCCTCCCCCCCCTCCTCCGGGATCAGAAACCCGAAACCTTCGGGGTGCCCCACGACCCGTCCGCATACCATGTCCATGCGGCTCACCAGACCATAAAGACCGCGGCGGTTACGGAGCAACTGGCCATCGCGCTCCATGGCGCGCAGTCGCCGCGCGAAGGCCTCGAGATCGCGCTCGCCGGTCACGGCCAGCGCCGCCGCAATGGCCTCGAAGGACATCGGCTCGCCGCGCTCCGTCAGCAACTGCAAAACCGCCTCGCGCGACGGCACCGGGTGCTCGTACTTGGCGGCCTCGCGCTCGGCCATCGGATCGACGTAAGGGGGATCGTTTTTCGTTGACATATCAGAGGTCTCTTTAGTAGATTGCGCCGTCCCGTCGGCCCGCGTAGTACAATTGACGCGGGTTGAATGCCGAGGTGGCGGAATTGGTAGACGCGCTAGATTCAGGTTCTAGTGGGGCAACCCGTGGAGGTTCAAGTCCTCTCCTCGGTACCAACTTCAGTTAAGGCTCGCAACTTCCGTTGCGATGCGGTCGACCGCGTAGGCAAGAACCACAGCCGACAAGTTTGAGGTCCGGTTCCCCGCTGGACCGATTCGCAGGCGCGGCAAGCCGGCGGACCCCGGTCGTGCGCATTCATCGCACCGGCACCTTGATTTCGATCCGTTGCTCGCCTATCCAGGCGCGTGGATCGGCGTGCCAGACTCGCCGGCCCTCCGCGTCTTCCAGGAATATCTGTTCGAACTCCTGCGGGTAGAACTCATCTTCCTGAATCTCGCCATTCGTGTCCGTTTGCGCGAGAAAACCTGAGCAGGCGCCGCAGCGACAGTTCGCGGCGACCCCGTAGAGCGTTTCTCCCGCCGCCGGCTTGCCGGCCCGCTGCACGCGCAGCCGGAGCGGCACCTGTGCCAACCGGCGCAAGCTGACCGTAGGCTCCCGCTCTGCCAGGCGCGCCACCAGCGTCTGCACGCCAAGAGCCGGCTGCACGGCCAGGACGTATGGCCTCCTGGACAGCTCGAAGGCGTAGGCGAAATCCCCGTCCGGTACACGCACCTGTCCCGCATCATCACTCATTGCCTCATCGAGCAGCTCGGCGCCGGCCAGGTAGCCGCAGTGATTCTTGTCCGACCAGAACAGGTGGGTGCGGACCAGGACGCCGGCTACGGGGTTGTTGCTGTCGTCCACAAAACGCAAGTAGCGCTCCTGCTCGCGGCGCAGCACGAGCTGAAATTCCACCTGGTCACCGCGCGCGATAGACACCGGCCGGTGACGGGGAAACGCGATCTCGGCACGCTCCACGAGGCGCCCGCCGAGATCAGCGCGCGTGCCGATCCACTGGAACGGCGCCGAGGCGATCGCTGCGCCACCCTCGGCGCGGATGAACAGAAACGCCTCGTCCACTTCACGAAAACGGCCAGGCCAGCGTTCTTGCAACCACTCGTTATCGAGCGGCACGACAACGCGCCCACGATCGGCAGACAACGGGATACGGCGCGCATCGCCCCACGCCGTGACCAGCAGCTCGGCGGTGCTGACGGGCAGCGGCCGCCCCTGCTCGCCAAGCACCGCGATGCGCAGCACCGTCGCGGCTGCGCCATCCGCCGCCCAGGTCGCGAGCAACACCGCGATCAGCAGACTCCGGTTAAGCCAGCACCGACGATCAGTCAAACGGATGCCGAATCACGATGGTGTCGTCGCGCTCTGCCCCCGTCGAGATCAGATCGATGCGCGTCTCCGTGAGCTCTTCGATGCGCCGCAGGTAACTCTGGGCGTTCTTCGGTAGCCGTGCGAACTCACGCACCCCGAGCGTCGACTCGCGCCAGCCGGGCAGCTCCTCGTAGATCGGCTCGCACCTGGCGAGCGCCTCGGCACCGCTTGGCGGCGTGTGACGCACGGTGCCTTGGTAGCGGTACGCCGTGCAGACCTGGATGGTTTCGACCGCATCGAGCACATCGAGCTTTGTCACGCACAGCCCGGTCACCCCGTTGAGTTGGTTGGAACGACGCATGATCACCGCGTCGTACCAGCCGCAGCGGCGCTTGCGCCCGGTCGTGGCACCGAACTCGTTGCCGCGCTGACCGATGAGCTCGCCCACGGCGTCGTTCAGCTCGGTCGGAAACGGGCCGGCCCCGACGCGCGTCGTGTAGGCCTTGGTGATGCCGAGCACGTAGTCGAGACGCCCGGGTCCTACCCCGCTGCCGGTCGCGGCCGCCCCGGCGCAGGTGTTCGAGGAGGTCACGAATGGATAGGTCCCGTGATCGATGTCGAGCAACGTGCCTTGCGCCCCCTCGAACATCACGCGCTTGCCCTCCCGACCGTATTGGTGCAGCAGCTCCGGGATGTCCGCCACCAGCGGGCGCAACCGTTCCGCCAGCCGCAGGCACTCATCCAGTGTCTGCGCGTAGTCCACCGTCTCGGCCTTGAAGTAGTGCTGCAGCACGAAGTTGTGATAGTCCATCACCTCCCGGAGCTTGTCGCGGAAGGTCCCCGCGTCGAGCAGGTCGGCCACGCGCAGGCCGCGCCGCGACACCTTGTCCTCGTAGGCCGGACCGATGCCGCGGCCGGTTGTGCCGATGGCGCTCCTGCCGCGCGCCTTCTCGCGCGCGTGGTCGAGCGCCACATGATACGGCAGGATGATCGGGCACGAATCGCTGACCCGCAGGCGCGGGATGACGTCCACGCCCGTCGCGACCAGCGCATCGACCTCCGCGAACAGCGCGGACGGCGACAGCACCACGCCATTGCCGATCAGGCAGATGACGTTGCGGCGCAGGATGCCGGAAGGAATCAAGTGCAGTACGGTCTTGTGACCGTTGATGACGAGCGTGTGCCCGGCGTTGTGCCCGCCCTGGAAACGCACGACCGCGTGGGCGCGATCCGTGAGCAGATCAACGATCTTCCCCTTGCCTTCATCACCCCACTGGGTGCCGACCACCACCACATTGTTTGCCATAGATGCTGTGTTGTTATTGCACGCTTTGCACGATCCAGCGGCCATTGCGCTTGACCAGCGCCCGGTCGCAACCCTGCTCCCTTGCCCCGATGCTGGTGCCGGACAGTTGCTGCACGACGCGCTCCCCGGCCGCGCGCAGGCGCGCGATCTCCGCGCGCAGCTCCGCGTCCTCACCCACGGGAGCCAGAATTGCCGGTGGCGCACCGCCCGCCACCCCAGCCGCCAGTCGCAGCAACTGGCGCAGATCGGAGCCGAAGCCGGTCGCGGGCCGCGCGCGCCCGAATGCGCGGCCGATGCCATCATAGCGCCCGCCATGCGCGATGGCACGCCCGTGGCCGGGCACGAAGGCGCTGAACACTACGCCGGTGTAGTACTGATAACCACTCACCTCGGCAAGATCGAAATGCAGCGGCGGCATCCCCGCCTCCAGGGCCACGAGACCGGCCACCGCCTCGAGGTTGTCGAGTGCCTCGCGCACCGCCTGCGGCGCACGCGCGAACCGCGTTCGTGCCTGCGCAATGACCTCCGTGCCGCCGGACAGATCGAGCAACGCCAGCAGCATGTCACGCGCCTGCGGCGCGACGTCTCGCGCCAGCAACGCCTCAAGCTCGCTGCGCGCCTTGCGCTGCAAGGCATCGAACACGCGCGCCTCGCGCTCAGCGTCGAGTCCGGCATGAGCGGACAGTGCCCGGAACACGCCGACATGGCCGAGATCGATGTGCGGATCCGCAATTCCGACCCGCGCAAGCGTTGCGACCATGAGGGCAACCAGTTCCGCGTCGCTATCGGCGCCGCTCGCGCCGAACAGCTCGGCGCCAAGCTGCAGCGGCTCGCGCGAGCCGCCGAGCTCCCCGGGGCGCGTGCGCAACACCGGCCCGAGATAACACAGGCGTACCGGCCCTTCGCGTTTGAGGTAGTGCGCATCGATGCGTGCGGCCTGCGGTGTCATGTCTGCGCGTACGCCCATGAGGCGGCCGGTGAGCTGATCGGTGAGCATGAAAGTCTGCAAGGCCATGTCCTGGCCGACCCCCGTGAGCAGCGACTCGACGTACTCGATGAGTGGCGGCATCACCAGCTCGTAACCCCAGCTCGCGAACAGGTCGAGCACCTGGCGGCGCATGGCCTCGAGGCGACGCGCCTCATCCGGCAGCACCTCCTCGATTCCCTCCGGCAGCAGCCAGCGATCCTGTATGGACATTGGAATCAGCCGTTGATGAAGTAGAGCAGCAGGAGCCCGAGCAGCATGCTGGTCATACCGGCGAAACGCAGCTGACCGTCGTTCAATTCGCTGATCGCGGCGAGCATGCGGCGCAGGGCGGCAGGATTGAGAAACGGCAGGACGCCCTCGATCACCAGCAGCAGGGCCAGCGCTACGCCCAAATCATGCCATCGCATGGCCCGTGTCTCGCCCTAGCGCGTCGGCTTCTTCAGGTATTTGAAGAAATCCGCGCTGGGATCGACCACCAGAATATCGTCTTTGCTCTTGAAGCTCTCTCTGTACGCCCCGAGGCTGCGGTAGAGCGAGTAGAACTCGGGGGCATTGTTGGCGGCCCCGGCGTAGATCGCCGTCGCGCGCGCATCGCCCTCGCCGCGCAGCCGCTCGGCCTGCCGGTAAGCGTCGGCCAGCAGGATCTCGCGCCGGCGCTCGGCGTCGGCGCGGATCTTTTCGGCCGCCTCCGCACCCTGGGCGCGCAGCTCGTTGGCGATACGCGAGCGCTCCGCCTTCATGCGCTGGAACACCGACTGGCTCACCTCGGGCGGCAGATCAACGCGCTGCAGGCGCACGTCCACGACCTCGAGGCCGAACTTGCGGGCTTCCCTGTCGGCATTGACGGTGAGGATCTCCATGATCTTGGCGCGATCCGCCGAAATGACGTCTTTCACCGTGCGCTTGCCGAACTCATCGCGCAGGCCGCTGTTCACGAGCTGCTCGAGCCGGCGCTTGGCTTCCGATTCCGACCCGCCGACGGTCAGGTAGTACTGCAGCGCATCCACTAGCCGCCATTTCACGAACGAGTCGACGAGAACGTATTTCTTCTCCTTGGTGAGAAACGGCGTCGGTTCGGCGTCGAGCGTCAGAATGCGCGCATCGAAGTAGCGTACGTCGTCGATGAACGGCGTCTTGAGGTGAATGCCCGGCTTGTCGTCGTAGCGCAACACCTGGCCGAAGCGCACGACGATCGTCTTCTCGCGCTCATCGACGGTGTACACCGCCGAGCCGGCCACGACCAGGATCACCAGCACCAGCGCAACCAGCGCGATCAGTTTCGACTGGTTCATCACGGCGTCCCCCGGCGACGCAGATCCGTCCGTCCGCGCTGCGCCTGGCCCGCGGCCGACGTCTCGGGCTCGGTGGCGCTGTGCGCCGGCGCCACGGCCGCCGGCTCCTGCGCGCGCATGATCTTGTCGAGCGGCAGATACAGCACGTTGTTGCCGCCGCGCTGATCGACGAACACCTTGGTGGTGTTGGACAGAACCTGTTCCATCGTCTCGATGTAGAGTCGCTCACGCGTGACCGCGGGCGCCTTGGCGTACTCGGTAGCGATGCGCGAGAAACGCTGGGCATCGCCTTCGGCACGCGCGATGCTCGCCGCCTTGTAGCCTTCGGCCTCCTGCACAAGCCGCGCGGCGGCACCGCGCGCGCGGGGCAAGATGTCGTTGGCGTAGGCCTCTGCCTCGTTCTTGGCGCGCTGCTCGTCCTCGCGCGCTTTTACGGCGTCATCGAACGCCGATTTGACCTCTTCCGGCGGCTGCGCCTTCTGCATCTCGACGGTGACGATCTGTACGCCGGAGTTATAGCGGTCGAGGATCGTTTGCAGCATCTCACGGGTACCCTGATTCACCTGGTCGCGCCCCTCGGTCAAGGCGAAATCCATGGTGCTCTTACCGACGATCTCGCGGACCGCCGACTCCATTGCAGCCGTGATGGTCTGCTCCGGATCACGGACCTTGAACAGATACGCCGCAGCGTCCTTGATCTTGTACTGCACGGCAAACTCGAGATCGATGATGTTCTCATCCTCCGTGAGCATCAGCGCCTCGCGCGGGCGCTTGTCCTTGCGCCCGGAACGCGGATCGGTGCGATAGCCGATTTCGATCACCGAAACCTTCTCAACGTTGACTTTTTCCACACGCTCGATCGGATACGGCAGGCGCCAGTGCAGGCCGGCCTCCGTGATCTCGGTATTCTTGCCGAAGCGCAACACCACACCGCGCTCGCCGGGCTGCACGATGTAGGTGCCGGTCGCAAGCCACACGCCAACCGCGGCCAGCGCGATGAGGCCCAGCCCGTAACCGGCACCCCCACCCGCGCCACCTTCGGCGCCACCGCCGCGCTTCCCGCCACCAAAGAGGCGGCCGAGCTTGTCCTGGATGTTCTTGACGATTTGATCAAGATCGGCGCCGCCGCCACGGCGGCGCTGCCCCCACGGGTCTTTGTCCCCGGAGCTACCCGGTTCGTTCCAAGCCACGCTGTTACTCCTTGAAGGGAATGGTGGTCGCCGCCTGCTTTTCAGGAAAGCGGCATTCTAGGGTCAGGAACCGGTAGCGGCAAGAATTTCCCGCGGTTTTTCTTGGAGATAGCCGGCATCAAAACCTTCCTGCTGCTGCAACCAGGCAAGCTGCGCGGTCGTCAGTGCCGCCTCGAGCAGCCAGCCACCCGACTCGAGCGCGGTCTCGCCGCGCACCTCGGCGCGCTCGTAGATCATGGCCCGCAGCCGACCGGCCTGCGCCGGAAGCACGAAACGCAGCAGGCGACGTTGCGCACGGTAGTGCTCCGCCAGCAGATCGCGCAACAGTTCCACGCCCGCGCCGGTACGCGCCGACAGCCACACGCGCGCCAGCACCCGGCCGTCACCGCGCTCGATGCGGGCCGCTTCGCCCGTCGCGTCGATCTTGTTGAACACGACTACCTGTGGAATGTCAGCCGCGCCGATCTGCGCCAGAACCTCATCGACGCGCGTCATCTGTTCGAGCCGCTCGGGATGGCTGCTGTCGGTAACGTGTAACAGCAAATCGGCGCCGGCGACCTCTTCCAACGTCGATTTGAACGCCTCGACCAGGTCGTGCGGCAGGTGACGAATGAATCCGACCGTATCCGCAAGCACCACGGCGCTGTTTCCCGCGAGCTCGACGCGCCGCATGGTCGGGTCGAGCGTGGCAAACAGCTGGTCCGCCGCGTAGACGCCGGCGCCGGTCAACCGGTTGAACAGCGTCGACTTGCCGGCGTTCGTATAACCGACGAGCGAGATGGTCGGAATCGGCACCTTGTGGCGCGCGCGCCGGCGGCTGCGGCGCTGCGTGTAGACTTGCTCGAGGCGGTCGTTGAGCTTCTTGATGCGATCGCGGATGAGCCGGCGGTCGACCTCGAGCTGCGTTTCGCCGGGGCCGCGCAGGCCGATGCCGCCCTTCTGGCGTTCGAGGTGCGTCCAGCCCCGCACCAGCCGCGTCGACAGGTGCTCGAGCTGCGCGAGCTCAACCTGCAACTTGCCCTCGTGCGAACGCGCACGCTGCGCAAAGATATCGAGAATCAAACCGACGCGGTCAAGCACCCGGCAACCAATCGCCTTTTCCAGGTTGCGTTCCTGGCTCGGCGACAACGCGTGATTGACCAGCACGACGTCGGCACGCTCGCGGGCGGCCGCGTCGCGCACCTCTTCGGCCTTGCCGCGGCCGATGAAGGTGCCGGCGTCCGGCGCGTAGCGGCTGCCGACAATCGTGCCGACCACCTGCGCGCCGGCGGAGGTGGCGAGCAGCCGCAGCTCCTCGACGTCCTCCTGCTCGTGCTGTGGCCGGCCGGTGAGGCGCAGATGCAACAGCAACGCGCGCTCGGGCGCACGCCCCCCATTGACCGGGGACGCCGGATCAGGACTCTTTGGATTCTGGTGTATCGGAGCTCTCAAACTGGAACTTGACCGGCCGACTGGGCACCACGGTCGAAATCGCGTGCTTGTAGATCATCTGACTGACCGAGTTCTTGAGCAGCACGACGAACTGATCAAACGACTCGATCTGACCCTGCAGCTTGATGCCATTCACAAGGAAAATGGACACCGGGACGTGCTCCTTGCGAAGGGTATTGAGGAAAGGGTCTTGTAACGCTTGCCCTTTTTGCTGGCTCATGTCTTTCTCCTGATTTTGTATTGTGTTTGCCCGCTTGGCCTGGTTTTGCCCGAACGCCGGTCAATGCCGCGCAAATTCGTTTTTCCGGGCCGCCCGCGGACAGCCACTAGAGCGGGCCCAGCTTCGCCAAGCACTCCTCGATGGGCACCTTATCATTCATACCAACCGAATTCACGCCCGGATACGAACGCAACCATGTCAGCTGCCGCTTGGCCAGCTGCCGGGTTGCGAACACCACTCTTTCGCACATTTCAGAATACTTGACGACGCCAGTCAAGTACTCCCCCACCTGCCGGTACCCCACCGTACGCATGGAGGGCGTCTCCAAATGCAGATCGCGGCGCTGAAGGAGCTTTTCAACCTCCGCGACCAATCCGCGCTTGAGCATGTGCGCGAAACGCCGCGCGATGCGTTCGCCCAGCTCGGCGCGATCGCCGGGCAGCAGCGCGATCCGTGTGACCCGGTACGGCAGTGCCGCGCGCGGGCGGTGCGCGGCCAGCTCGCTTGGCGAGCGCCCGGTGAGTTCGATAATCTCGAGTGCGCGCTGGATTCGCTGCTGATCGTTGGGGCTGATGCGCGCCGCGGCGGCCGGATCATGCGCGGCCAGACGCGCATGCAGGGCCGGCCAGCCCAGCTCACGCGCCTCCTCGCGCAGGCGGGCGCGCAGCGCCGCATCGGCACGCGGAAGCGCCGACAGACCGAGCTCGAGCGCCCGAAAATAGAACATGGTGCCGCCGACCAATAACGGGATGCGCCCGGCGCGGGTGATCGCATCCATCTCCCGCCGTGCGTCGCTGCAGAAATCCGCGGCCGAGTAGGTCTGCGCCGGATCGCGGATGTCGATCAGCCGGTGCGGGGCGCGCACCAATTCCTCGGCGCTTGGCTTGGCCGTGCCGATGTCCATGCCGCGATAGACCTGGGCGGCGTCTACGCTAATGATCTCGACGGGCAGCCGCTCGTGCAGAGCCAGCGCGAGCGCGGTCTTTCCAGAGGCGGTTGGCCCCATCAGAAAAATCGCCCGCCCGGAGCATTCCTCCCGCAACAGCGTAATCCTCAAGCCGTTCAGAAATATTGACTATGATAAAGGGGATTCGGCGCCGCGCGCCAAAAAACGAGTACCGGAGTCCCCTCGTGCACGAAGCCTCTGACCGATTCATCGCCGTCATCATCGGCGACATCAGGCAGAACTGTCTCAAGCTGCCGACCCTGCCCGAGATTGCCGTTCGCATCCGCAAGGTCGTGGAGGACGAGAATTCGACCGCCGCGCAGGTCGCCAAGCTCATCGGCATGGACGCGGCGCTCTCTGCACGCTTGCTACGGGTCGCCAACAGCCCCCTCTATCGCGGCAGCAGTCAAATCGACAACATCCAGACGGCGGTCACGCGCCTCGGGGCCAAGGTGGTTCGCAACCTGGTGCAGAGCCTCGTCATGCAGCAGCTCTTCCAGAGTCAATCGCCGGCCCTCAAGAAGCGGATCGAGACGCTCTGGTCGCACAGCGTCTCGGTCGCCGTCATCGCCGCTTCCTTCGCGCGTAAGTTCACCAAGCTCTCCCCGGACCAGGCCATGCTGGCCGGGCTGCTGCACGATATCGGCACACTGCCGATCGTCGCGCGCGCCGAGGATTTTCCCGAGATTGCCGGTAAGGACGCGCTGCTCGATGAGGCCATCGAGAAGATGCACACCACCGTGGGCAAGCTGATTCTCGAAACCTGGAAGTTTCCCGCCGAGATGATCGCCGTCGCCGCCGAGCACGAGGATCTCGGCCGCTACAGCGCGGAGGTCGACTACGTCGACCTCGTGCTGGTCGCGAATCTGCACAGCTATATCGGCACCGCACATCGTTACGCCAAGGTGCAGTGGGCCGATGTCCCCGCCCTGGCCAAGCTGGGTCTCACGCCGGCTGAAAGCCTGCTCGCCATGGAGCAGGCGAAAGGCGAGATGGCCCAGATGCGCGCGCTCCTGAGCGGCTAGGCGTCCCCGCACCGGTCGAACGGTCACTCCGCACGCATGTGCGGGAACAGCAGCACGTCGCGTATTGACGGCGAGTTCGTATAGAGCATCACGAGGCGGTCGATGCCGATCCCCTCGCCGGCCGTCGGCGGCATTCCGTGCTCGAGGGCGCGGATATAGTCGGCGTCAAAGTGCATGGCCTCCAGATCGCCCGCCTCCTTCTCCTGGACCTGGCGGCGGAAACGCTCGGCCTGGTCCTCGGCGTCGTTGAGCTCGGAGAAGCCATTGGCGATCTCGCGCCCGCCCACGAACAGCTCGAAGCGATCGGTGACCTCCGGGTCCTGGTCATTGCGCCGCGCGAGCGGTGACACCTCGGTCGGATAGGCCGTGATGAAGGTGGGGTTCTTGAGCCTTTCCTCCACGGTCTTCTCGAAGATCTCGAGCTGGATCTTGCCGATCCCGTAGCTCGGCTTGACGGTCGCGCCGAGCCGCTCGCCAATGCGCCGCGCGGATTCGAGGGACTCCAGTTCCGCGGCGGTGATGTCCGGGTTGTAGCGCAGCACCGCCTCCTTGAGCGTCAGCCGCTCGAAGGACTTGCCGAAATCATACTCTTCGCCAAGGTAGGTTACGGTCGTCCCACCGGTCAGGTGGCGCGTCAGGCCGCGCAGCATGTCCTCGGTGAGGTCCATGAGGTCCTGATAGGTCGCGTAAGCCTCGTAGAACTCGAGCATCGTGAACTCGGGGTTATGCCGGGTCGACAGTCCCTCGTTGCGGAAGTTGCGGTTGATCTCATAGACCCGCTCGAAACCACCGACGATGAGCCGCTTGAGGTAAAGCTCCGGGGCGACGCGCAGGTAAAGGCTGATGTCGAGCGCGTTGTGATAGGTCACAAACGGGCGCGCCGTGGCGCCGCCCGGGATCGCCTGCATCATCGGCGTTTCCACTTCCAGGAAACCGCGTTCGTCCAGGAAATGGCGGATGTAGTTGATGATGGCGGTGCGGGTGCGAAACGTCTTGCGCGTGACCTCGTTCATGATCAAGTCGAGGTAGCGCTGGCGGTAGCGGGTCTCGGTATCGACCAGGCCGTGGTACTTCTCCGGCAGCGGGCGCAGCGCCTTGGTCAGCAGCCGCAAGCTGTCGGCCTTGACCGACAGCTCGCCGGTCTTGGTGCGAAACAGCGTGCCCTCCGCGCCGACGATGTCCCCGATATCCCACTTCTTGAAGTCCTCGTAGGCCGCCTCACCCAGGGCGTCGCGCTGCACATAGATCTGGATCTGGCCCGACATGTCCTGCAGGTGGCAGAAGCTCGCCTTGCCCATGATGCGGCGCGTCATCATGCGCCCCGCGACCTTGACGCGCACCGGGTTCGCCTCAAGCTCGGCGTTGGCCTTGCCCTCGTACTCGGCGTGCAGCTCGCCGGCCATGACGTTGCGCTTGAAATCATTGGGGAACGCCAGGCCGCGTTGGCGCAGCTCCGCGAGCTTCGCGCGGCGCAGCGCGATCTGTTCGTTCTCGTCGTTGTTTTCGGCCATCTTTCTATCTTTTAATCAAGTCGTTACTGGATAGTCTTAAGCTGTCACTTGACTCCCATCTTGAGGCTTGCCTCAAGAAACTCGTCGAGATCGCCATCAAGAACCTGTTCGGGGCGCGCGGATTCCACGCCCGTACGCAGATCCTTCACGCGCGACTGGTCGAGCACATAAGAGCGGATCTGATGGCCCCATTCGATATCGGTCTTGCTCGCCTCGAGCTTCTGGCGCTCGCGTTCACGGGCCTGCAGCTCGAGCTCGTAGAGGCGGGCCTTGAGCATCCTCATGGCCTCGGCGCGGTTGCGGTGCTGGGAACGGTCCGACTGGCACTGCACGACGATACCGGTCGGCACGTGCGTGATGCGTACCGCCGAGTCGGTGCGGTTGACGTGCTGGCCGCCGGCGCCGCTCGCGCGGTAGGTGTCGACGCGCAGGTCCGCCGGATTAATCTCGATGTCGATGTCCTCATCCACCTCCGGGTACACGAACACGGCGGCGAAGGAGGTGTGGCGCCCGCGGTTGGCATCGAACGGTGACTTGCGCACGAGCCGGTGCACGCCCGTCTCGTTGCGCAGCCAGCCATAGGCATAGGGCCCGGTGAACTTGACCGTGGCGCTCTTGATGCCGGCGACCTCGCCTTCCGACAGCTCGACGATCTCGGTCTTGAAGCCGTGCTTCTCGCCCCACATGAGGTACATGCGCAGCAGCATGTTGGCCCAGTCCTGGGCCTCGGTGCCGCCGGCGCCGGGTTTGATGTCCATGAAGGCGTTGTTTGCATCCATCTCCCCGGAGAACATGCGCCGGAACTCGAGCTCATGGAGCTCCTTTGCGGCGCGCGCGAGGTCGCCGGCGACTGCCCCGATGATCTGGGTGTCGCCTTCGGCACGGGCAAGTTCCAACAGCTCGCCCGCCTCCTGGATCGTACTGTCCAGCCGTACGAGCGCGCCGAGCTCCTTTTCCAGGCGCACCCGCTCGCGACCCAGCTCCTGGGCGCGCTTGGGGTCACTCCAGATCGACGGGTCTTCGAGCTCGCGCGTGACTTCCGTCAACCGCTCCTGCTTGCGGTCGAAGTCAAAGTAACCCCCGAAGGGTCTGGGTGCGTGCGTTCAGATCGCGCACTTGGGCGAGCAGCGGATTGAGTTCTTCCATGGCGAGACGGATACTGAAATCGCCTCATTATACACGTCTGGGCACGCCGCTGATCCCTCAGGACGTCCTGATGCCGAGCACTTCGTGCACGAGACGTTTCACCAGCTTGATGGCCTCCGGCGCCTCGATCTCCATGACGTGCTCGACGACCCAGCGGTTGTCGGTGGCAGACAGCGCCTCCGACACCTTGTCGCCGAAGTACCGCAGGAAGTGGTAGCTCGGTCCGTCGGCTGTGTAGTCAAATTCGGCGTAATCCTGAAAGCGCGAATTGAGCGTCGCGATGAAGGGCGTCACGTAGTCGCCGGCGCCGAACACCTCAGCCTGGTTCGACTCCATGATCTGCGCCAGCTGTCGGCCGAGCGCGGTGATGAAACGTCCGCGTTCCTCTTCGCTCACCTTGCCGTACACCAGCCGATCGGCGACCTGGACGAGAAAGGCGATCACCTCGGTGATGGTCGCGGCGATCTGGCGTTCGTTGGCGAACTTGAATCCCTCCTTGTTCATGTGGCGATAGGTTTCCTGGGCCACCTTCCAGATGTTGAACCCGACCACGCTCGCGCGCTGCTCGATAGTCTTCGGGCCGCGGGTGCGGAACTTGGTCTTGATGCGCAAAGCCATGCGGTGTGCCAGTGCCGTGCAGGTGACGAATTCTAGCCGTGATTCGCCAGGCGCCAAACGCGTTCGCAAGCCGCGCTTACCTCGCCCGGCTCAAGCCGTACCGCCGGATCCCACGGGCGCGCATTAGGCGCGGCTTACCGCGGCCGCGGCGCATCTGGCACAATGCGGGTCGATCAATAAAGTGCGAAACGACGATGACGACGCAGAATCTGGATATGGATCTGAACAGCGGGCTTTCCGCCTTCGAGGCCAAGCATTTTACCAAGGCCTGGGCGCTGCTCGAGCCGCTTGCCAGGGCCGGAAACGCGCAGGCCCAACACCGCCTGGCCATCATGGCGCAAAACGGGCTCGGCATGGTCAAGAACCCCGAGCAGGCGTTCAAGTGGATGCGTGCCGCTGCCGAGCAGGGCTATCCCCTTGCCCAGCACGGCCTCGGCTTCATGTACCTGCACGGGGAGTGCACGGCGAAAAACGAGGCGGAAGCGGCGAAGTGGTTCCGCCTTGCCGCCGAACAGGGCCTGGCCGGCTCACAGATGACTCTCGGCCTGATGTACGAGCAGGGCCTAGGCGTCGAGCGCAACCCGGAGGAAGCCAAGAAATGGTACAAGCGCTCCGAGGAACAGGCGTAGCCCTCGGCGCGACGCCGGTAAAGCAAATGGGCCGCTCCCGCGGCCCATGGGTACAGCTCGGTGGAACAGCCTCGCCCTATTTCTTCACCCAGGCGCTGAAGCCGTCGGTCTTTCTTTCCCAGCCGTCCTTGTAGCCAGCCTCATAGGCCTCGTTGATGCGCTGCTCTTCCCGTTTGGGGTTGTGCAGGTAGCCGCAGGCCCAGCCATTGATGTATTCGGGATTCACCCCTTTCTTTTCCATGGCGTCGATGGTCTGGCGATACGTAGCATTCATGACAAGCTGCTCCTAAAAGAGAAGAGAATCGAGACGAGAGATCACAACGGACGTCAAAGCGGGCGCTTAGTGTACTCAAAGCCACCACCTTTTCAATATCCGGCACCGCATGCTCGCCGCAGCCGCGCATCCGTGTCCCTTTGGGAGCGATCAGGCCCCGCGCGCAGGGGCGCGACCCTGCTGCTTGCACGCGATGAACGTCGTGGTGCGACAGGACCGGTAAGACCCCACGCTCCGGCGCTTTTTGGGGGCCGAGACGATCCCTATACTTAGGCGTAGCGTTAGCAGACCCAGACACGATTAGCGATGCTCAATATCGGACAACTCGCGAGCGCGGTGCAGGGCAACTGCCATATCTCGGATGCGCGGCATGCCGGGGATTTTGGGTTGTGCGTGTTTCTGCTGAAAATGCGCGAGTACTACCGCTGGGAAAACGACATTCCGCTCACCGAGCAGTTGCGGCGTGACGAAGTCGGCGCCTGGATGCAGGAACGCGAGCGCATGTGGGACGCGCTCGACACGGCCGAGTATCAGCCGCTGCCCTTGCCCGACGGCCAAGCCGACCCTTTTCAGGTCGAGGTCATAAATCGCGAGCTCGTGCCGCAGGGTTACGTGTACAGCGGGGGAATCGGTCGGTTCTGCAAGCCGCATTTCTTTCTCGGTCAGTTGCAGCGGCAGGAGCGGCGCTGCGGGTTCACGATCTACACCTCCTCCTGCGAGTACGCGCGCGACATCGAGGCGCCACCGGCCATGTTGCGGGGCGACACCATTTTCGTGCGCAAGGAGTCGGTGCGCCGGTTCGCCTGGGAAAAGATCGAAGAGTCGCGCTTCAGCCGGAACAACCCGGCCATGCAGAAGGTCATGGCCGCCTACGGGTTTGATGCGGACGTCGAGGCCGCCCTCGAGCGCATGACTGACAACGAGACCGAGACCATGACGCTGCACGAGCTCGGCGAGGGTCTGGCCGGCCAGCGGCTCGGGGAGCAGTGGGAGGCGATGCTCCAAGCGCTGTCGCGCTCCAAGGGCGAGATCCTGGCACGCGCCGTGCGCGACCTCATCGCCGATTGCAGCACCACCCTGCCAGCGCTCGTGCAGCGCGACGCCCATGCCTCGCTGCATTTCTATTTCTCCAACTTCACCGGCATGCGCAAGCAGCTTTTTCCGGAGCTCGCCGCCGCCTACCGGCAGTGGCTCGCTGGCGGAACGACCCGGGCGATCGCCCAGACCGCCGCCATCGGCGAGGCGCGCTGGTTCGACATCGCCGGACAGATGCTGCGGCTCTTCGACCGTGACGGCGAGCACGTCGGGGAAGCGATTATCGGGTTGCTCGAACCCCCAGCCGCTGGTCGCAGCGCTGCGCACTAGGGCCATCGTCCCCAGTTAGCATCCGTGAAGCTCAACGTCACGTTGGCCGACAAGCTGTTCACCGTCGAAGTGCCGGACGAGACGCTGCGCTCGGCCGAAGAGTTCTATCGCAAAATGGATCGCGACATGGATCGTGGCTGGCAAATGAGCCGCGAATTCGTGGAGCACCCGAATGTCACGCAGCGCTGCCAGATTGCCGCCAACCGGCTCATGACGTCCATGAGCAGCGGCAACACGACCATGGTGGAGCTGATGGCCGGTTACATCCTGACGCGCCTGCCCGGTGTGACCGGCGTCGACATCGACACAGCGGGCGAAATGGGCGACACGCAATTCTCCTTCGCGCCAGCCCCGCCGGCGCGGACCGTCGCGCCGGCGGCGCGCCAGCCCCTCACCAAACTGCAGGCCCTGGAACAGGCCGGCAAGCAGGTGAGCAAGGTCTACAAGTCCGGCCGCGGCTACCGCTTTGCGGTGCTGGACGCGGCGAGCGGCCAGTGGGCCGAATCGCCGCTCGCCGACAGCGAGAAAGACGCCGAGGACCAGCGCCTGGCGGCGGTCAAACGACGCTACGAGGAGCTGCTGGGCGCCGCCATGCCCGTCCCGCCCAGCGAAGCCCGGTAGCTGTACAGCGCCTCCATCAAGTCCGACTGGGTCACGATCCCGACCAGCTTGTCCTTGGCGTCGACGATCGGGACATGGTGGATACCGTGCCTGGCGAACAGCGGAATCAGCGCGACGACATGCGCGCTGTTGCGCGCCGTGATCGCGGGCCTCGACATGATCTGACCGACTACTTCGGGTTTGTCCGATGTGAGGCCGGGGGTGCGCCGGATCATGCGGCACAGCCGCTCGAAAACAGGCGTCGGCTCGCACGGTCCGGCGAGCTTCAGAAAGTCGAGGATCGTAACCATGCCGATTACGCGCTGGGCGCGATCGACCACCGGGATACCCTTCACCTTCTGATCGCGCATGCGGCGCCACACTTCGCCCAGCTCGTCACCGAACTCGGCCGTCACCACCTCGCGCGTCATGACATCCTCGCAGTGCATCTCGCCCAAGCGGCGGCGGTGCGACTGCAGCAGGGCCTTGGCGTAAATCTGCTCGAGGTCCTGCTCGGTCACATCGATGAAGGCGTCCATCGCCTTGAGCGCGCCCTCGAGGTCCTCCCGGGTCAGGCCGAATTTGCCGAGCGGCCAGCCGACCAGCTCCTGTGCCTGCTTGCTTTCGCTCGGCTGCCGGGCTCGGGGCGGATAGCGCCGCCCGGGAATCAGGTTGTTCACGACCAGGGCCAGGACCAGGAACAGCACCACGTTGAGCCCTACCGGCGCGATCACGTAGCCGTAGCCGAGCTCGTGAATGCTGCTTCCGCCGGCCACGGCCAGGAGCGCGGTCGAGCCGCCCGGCGGGTGCAGGCAGTGCAGAAAATGCATGGCGATGATGGCAAGCGACACCGCGGCCGCCACCGCGCCGAAGCTGTCGGGGATGAGCTTGTAGCAGGTGACGCCGACCGCGGCCGAGACCAAATGTCCGCCGACGAAGGCCCATGGCTGGGCGAGCGGACTGTGCGGCGCGGCGAAGAACAACACGGCCGAGGCGCCCATCGAGGCGACCACGAACACGAGCAGGTCGGGGGCCAAGTAGTGCGAGCCGGCCACGAGCCCAAGCACGCCGAAGAACGCGCCGAACCCGCCGAGCGTCTTCTCAGCGGGGCTCGCGAACGGCTGCGGCGGAAAGAAACGGCGCACCCAGTCGCGCATCAGGGAGTGCTTCGAAGACGGTGCGGGTGGGACTGACATCCGGTGCTGCACGCCACTGCCGAGGGCGGGCTTTATACCGTTTCGCGTGGCCGCTGTCACCCGCCGCGCCCCACGTTTGACGCACGCAGAGCCCCCAGACCATAATCCGTCGGCCCGCCCCCCGGTAGGCGGCGCCAATCCGATGCGCGAAGTCGCACCGCACACTTTCATCTACGAGATCCCCAGGGCCCTGCCGAGCGACGTTTGTCGCGAGATGATCCGCCGCTTCGAAGAGCGCACCGACCAGCAGTACGCCGGGCGCATCGGGCAGTCGCCGCAGCAGGCCGCGAGCGTAAAGAAGACCACGGACCTGCGCATCAGCGGACGCGAGGACTGGGCGGACATCGACAAGCTGCTCACGGCCTCGCTCGCCGCCGCCTTCAACGAGTTCCGCGCCCGGTTCCCTTTCTTCGCCGCCAACCGCTTCAAGGATCTCGGCTACAACATGCAGCGCTATCGGGCCGGCGAATACTATCACTGGCACGTCGACTCCGGTCCGGGCGAGTTCATGGCGCGCCAGCTCGTGGCACTGTGGTATCTAAACGATGTCCCCGGCCCGGGTGGAGAAACCGAGTTCCCCCTGCAGGACATCAAGGTCAAACCCGCCGAGGGCAAGCTCGTCCTGTTTCCGCCGTTCTGGACCCACGTGCACCGCGCCGTCACGGTCGAGACCGGCGTCAAGTACATTGCCACCACCTGGATCTGCTTCGCCTGATCCGACCACCGGTATGTTGCCGCTCATTGCGCTGACGGTCGTCTGCATCGTCACCTACACGCTCGAGATCACCTTCGGGCTCGCGGGCACCATCCTGATGCTCCCGCTCATGAGCATCTTCTACGACACGCGCACGCTCGTGATCTACTCCCTGCTGCCGCAGATCCTGGTGGCGGCCATCGGCCTGTGGCGCTCGCCGCGTACCGTCAATGCCCGCGTGCTGTGGCGCATGTTGCTGTTCGCGGCAATCGGCGGTGTCGTTGGGCTGGCGCTGTTCTACTACTTCTCGGCGTCGCTGTTTCAGATGCTGCTCGCCTCGGCCATCACCTTGTTCGGCGTCTACCTGGTGCTGGCACCGGGTCGCATTCGCATTGCACCGCGCCTGCACCCGGTGTTCGACACCGTGGCCGGGGCCTCGGCGGCGCTGTTCGGCATCAGCGGGCCGATCACGCTCACACGCCTGCTCGGCACCTTCAACGACAAGACCACGGTACGTAACTACGCGCTGGCCTTCTTCCTCGCCACCAACCTGTTCCGCGCCGCCGGCTACATTGTCAACGGCACCATCACCCCGAACATCGTCGAGATGATGATCTTCACCGCCCCGTTCCTGGCCGTGGCACTGTGGTTCAGCAACCACCTGCATTTCCGCATCAATGAGGCGCACTTCCGCCGTGGCGTGGCCTGGCTGGTGCTGCTAGGCGGTGTCACGCTGTTTTACCGCTGAGGCGGCCCGCTATAATCTATCTGAAGCCGTCCGCATACCGGCGACCCACCATGCTGCTGCACGTCCCCGCGGTACTGACCCGTGATCAACTGGAAGGCGCGCGTGCCCTGCTCAAGGGCGCGCCGTTCGTCGACGGTCGCCTGTCGGCCGGACTGGCCGCCGGCCGGGTCAAGCGCAACGAGGAGCTCGATCGCGCCGCGCGCGAGATCGAAACCCTCGACAGCCTGGTGATGGGCAGCCTGGTTCGGCATCCGGTCTATCGCGCCGGGGCCCTGCCCCTCAAGGTCGCGACACCCTTCTATGCGCGCTATGCGCCGGGCATGACCTACGGCGACCACGTCGATGATCCGGTCATGGGCCCGGACGGCGGCCGCTACCGCACTGATGTGTCGGTCACGGTGTTCCTGAACGACCCCAACGACTACGACGGCGGGGAGTTGGTGATACGCACGAGCTTCGGCGAAACCGCCGTGAAACTGCCGGCCGGCGATGCGGTGATGTATCCGTCCTCGAGCCTGCATCGCGTCAATCCGGTCACGCGTGGCGAGCGGTTGGTGGCGGTAACCTGGGTGCAGAGCCTAGTGCGCGACCCAGCCAAGCGCGAGCTGCTCTACGAGCTCAACCAGGTGCGCGAACGGCTGCTCAAGACCGATCCCGACGCGCCGGACACGGCGCGTGTCAACCGTGTATATGTCAACCTGGTAAGGATGTGGAGTGAGGTGTAACCGACCGGGAGACGGCGATGAGCGACAAGGGCGAGAAATCCGACCAAGACTGGCGCGCGCGCCTTACGCCTGAGCAGTATCGCGTCACGCGCGAGCACGGCACGGAACGCGCGTTCAGCGGCGCGTACTGGGACTGTCACGACCCCGGCATATACCGCTGCGTGTGCTGCGGTGCGGAGCTTTTCAGCTCCGAAACGAAGTTCGATTCCGGCACCGGCTGGCCGAGCTTCCACTCGCCCCTGATCGCCGCCAATGTTGGCGCGCGCGAGGATACGAGCCACGGCATGCGCCGCACCGAGGTGCATTGCGCCAAGTGCGGCGCGCATCTCGGCCACGTCTTTCCCGACGGGCCGGCGCCCACCGGATTGCGCTACTGCATTAACTCCGCGGCGCTCAACCTCGACCGGAAGAAATAGGCCATCGCCCGCCCTTGAAGTTTGGCGGCGCCCAACGATAATGGCGCGCCGGTCGCGCTGGTGCCCGCCAGCCGCCGGCTCGCACAACAGGGGGAACACACATGTCGAGAAAGATCGAGCACGCGCTCGAGGTCGCGATCTTCAACAGCCGCTGGTTGCTGGCGCCGTTCTACCTCGGTTTGGTGATCGGCATCCTGATCCTGCTGGTCAAGTTCGCGCAGGAATTCATGCATCTCGCCGGTCAGATCCTGACTGCCTCGGAGAGCGAGATGATTCTTGCCATCCTGACCCTGGTGGACATGTCGCTCATCGCGAACCTGTTACTCATCATCATCTTCAGCGGCTACGAGAACTTCGTGTCGAAGATCAACACCGCCGGCCACGAGGACCGGCCGGAGTGGATGGGCAAGGTCGATTTCTCCGGCCTCAAGGTCAAGCTCATCGCCTCGATCGTGGCGATCTCCGCCATCGAGCTGCTCAAGGCGTTCGTGCGGATCGGTACCGTCGAGAACCTGGGCGCCGAGCACACCTGGACGGTGGCCGACCAGTCACTGGCCTGGAAGGTCGGTATCCACGTCGTGCTGGTGGTGTCGGGCGTGCTGTTTGCGCTGATGGACCGGATCGCCGGCGGCGCCGATCACGGCGGCGCCAGCGAAGAAAACGAACAAACGGGATGACCGGCGCGCGCCGCGCCTTACCGCGCTAGTCCGCGCCGGTCGCGATCGGCCGGCGCGGATCGCGGATCCATTCGCTCCAGCTCCCCGCGTAGAGACGTGCCCCGCGCAACCCCGCGTGCTCCATGGCGAGCAGGTTGTGACAGGCCGTCACACCCGATCCACACATGTGCACGACCGTGTGCGGGTGGTGGCCGCCGAGCAGGCGGCGGTAGTGCTCACCGAGCTCCTCGCGTGACAGGAACGTGCCGCCCGGCTCGAGGTTGTCCTCGAACGGAACGTTGATCGCCCCGGGGATGTGGCCGGCCACCGCATCGAACGGCTCGCGCTCGCCATTGAAGCGCTCTTCACTGCGTGCATCGATGATCAGCCCGCCTCCCTCCGTCACCAGGCGCGCCACCGCGTCGCTGTCGAGCCAGGCGTCCTCGCGGATCGCCGGATGGAACTGTGTGGGGATGACACGGGGCGGCTCGGTGGTGAGCGGCCGGCGCTCCTTCTCCCACTTGCGCAGGTCCCCGTCCAGCACGGCGACCGCCTTGTGCCCGAGCCAGTGCAGCAGCCACCACAGGCGCGCGGCGATCGCACCGAAACTGCTGTCGTACACCACGACCTGCTTGCTCTGGTCCACGCCCCAGCGGCCGAGCTTCTCCGCCAGCTCCTTCGGCGCCGGCAGCGGGTGACGCCCGCTGTTCGCCGTGACCGGCGCAGAAAGGTCGTCGTTGAGATGGGCATAGCGCGCGCCCGGGATGTGGCCGACGTGGTAGGCATGCCGGCCGGCGTCCGGGTCGCTGAGCGTAAAACGGCAGTCGAACACCACCCATTTCGGGTCATCGAGATGGGCCGCCAGCTGCTCCGTGCTCACCAGCGTCGTATGGATCATCGGCGCCTCAAACGAAAACGGCCGGCAAAACCGCCGGCCGCGCGTTGCCCATCACCACCCACCAATCACCGCGCACGGATCACGGCCGTCAGTAGCCGCCCTTGCGGCGCGACTCCGGCAGTCCTGCGATGCGCCCACCCTGCTTGCTCGGGTCCTTGGGAAAGAGGTCGTAGACGTCCTTCTGCTGCACGTTGGTCCCCCACTTCTCGCTCATCGCCTTGACGATTTGACGCGTGTTGGGCTGGTTCTGGTTGTTATTGAAGTATTCGTCGCGCAGGTACTCGATGAGGTCCCAGTGCTTCTGGGTCAACGTCAGGCCCTCGAGCTTCGCCATATGCTCGGCGAGCTCGCGGCTCCAGTCCTCCACATTGACCAGAAAACCGTTCTTGTCGGTTTCAATCATCTTGCCGTTGAATTCGATAGACATGTGCGTCCCCTTCAATCGCTTCAATCGGCGGCGCCATTGCGCCAGCCGCCGGGCGCGAATGATACAAATCGACCTGAAAACTAGTCAAAGGCCTCATGCATCTCACGGATCCCCTTGTGCGGGATGAACAGGCCGCAGCCCCGATGCCGCAACGGCCCAAGGCCTTCCTGCTGAAGGCGCACCGACTCCTCCACGCTCAAGTCCGCCAGCATGAGGCTGCGCGTGCGAATGCGCCGCTGCGGGGTGTGAAGCGCCCGTTCGATTCCGCACAACATTTTCTTCGGCTCGATGCCCAGGCGCCGCAGCTGGGCGTGCATGGCGGTGAGAAAAGCGCTCTCGCTATCGTCGTCCTCCGCCACGATGTAGCGGGCAAAGATCGTCGTGATCTCGCTCAGTGGCCGCACCGCAGCGCTGCCCACCCGAAGGTCGTGGCCGGCGACGTCCAGAATCCGGTCGGTCAGCGCCCGGCTGTCCTCGATGCGCTCGCGCGGAACGCGCAGCACGAGCTTGGTCCGGCGCGACGGGTAAAGCAGGTCGTCCGGGGCCTGCGGACGCATCCAGCCATTGCCCGAGTCAGCGACGTGGATCGTGTGGACGCCGGCGCGCGGATCTTCGACCAGCCACGGCAAGACTTGCGTGACGGCCTCCGACAGGGCCCAGGCATGGTCCACCGGCAAGGCGCGACAGGTTATGGCAAATGCGACATCCACCACGTCGTCGGGGACGACGTAGCGGTGCTGCTGGGTGGTTTGCTGCCAGAACATGTTCGTGACTTGTGATTGGTGACTTGTGACTCGCGGATCAGCCGGTCTTGCCTGTCACGAATCACCAGTTACGACTCACGGGCTTCACTGCACTGGCAACTTTGCCTGCAGGGCCGCGCGGTCGAACCACCAGTTATCTTGCACCAGCACATCGACCACGTTGCGCAGGCGCACCAGGAACTTCGCCGGGTCGTCGAGCTCGAGTCTCTTGAACCAGCGATCGAACGCCGCCTGGTCGTGCACGTCGCTGTGGCGGCGTGCGACGTTGGCGAGCATCTGGCTCGTATAGAACATCAGGTCATCGCGCGCCTTGCCCTCGGGCATGCGTAGATCCACCACGTAGTTGGCGGTCACCGCCGCAACCGCCGCACCGTCGGAATCGGCCGGCGTCTCGTCGATCACGTGCTGCAGCATAGCGACCGTGAGCTCGGGGTCGATTGGATAGGTGACCGCCAGCCAGATGCCCTGGCCGAGCGCCGCCAGTGACTCGGGTTGGTCGGCCGCGAACAACACGTCGCACGCCTGAACGGCACCGTCCCAGTGCTCGGCCTGCACGTAGATGTCGAACGCCTCGCGCGCCGGCTTCCAGGCATCCGCCGGTCTTTCGAGACGAACCAGCACGCGCGCCAGCTCGAGCAGCCGGCCCGCCCGCATCGTCGGGTCGTAGCCCGCCGGCAGCTCGATCAGCTCCTCGCGCAACTCCGCAACCCGCTTCTCCAGCAGCGCGAGCGGCTCCTCGGTGTCCTCGGCGCTGTCGGCATCGACGTAGAAGGCGGGTTCCTTGAGATACTTCATGTTTCCGACACCTTAGCGGGTCACCGAGTGGATCCCCACGAACGCCCCTTCCAGGCGGTCTTCCCAGTTCGGGGGTGTGTCGGGGTACGGCGGCTTCACGTCGATCTTGAAAAACATCTCACTGCGGGCGCGCTGCGACACGACTTCGCACAGCGCCTCGAAGCTATCGACATCATGGTGCTGCAGCAGCACTTCGCTTAAGTAGAGCATGGTTTTCCCCCCGATGGCAGCGGCAACACGTCGGTACCGGAAATGCGGTCATAGTATCGCGCGCGGTATATCAGCCTGGCGAGCCCCCTGTCCACATCATCCGTAAAGGCCGTGCGGTTATGCAGCACGTTGTTACATATCAGCCCCTGTCCGGCGGACAGACGATGACGGAACACATACGGTGAATCTTCCGCGAGCAACCGTTCGAGCATTTGCACCGCCGCGCGCGTGGTCGGGTCCTCCTTCCACTCGATGGAACGCGTGCGCGCCGTGTAGCGCATGTGCAGGTTGCCAGCCGGGTCGACCGAGAACACCGGGCCGGTCTGCGCCGGGCGCGCGCTGCCGTCCTCGGTATTGGCTGGAACGGTCATCGCGTCGGGCTGCATGAGCGCCGCAACCAGCTCCGGGTTTGCGTCGCGCATCAACAGGTATACCAGCTCGTGATCGATCAGTCCGTTCTCGCCGCCCTCGGCGGCCGGTGACACGCAATGCAGCACAAAGGCGTGAATGCGCTGCGCCGGCGGATTGTAGTAGCCGTCGGTATGCCACAGCAGCCGGCGGTTCGAGTACGGTATGTAACCCCGGCTGGATTTTTCCGCCACCACGCGCAGCGACGTTATGCTGTCCTCGTCGGCCAGTGGGTTGCTGTCGAGGCGCGTCAGGCCAAAGCGCTCGCCGAGGCGCCGCGGTATTGCCTTGTCGGGATTGCCGGCCAGATCGCTCGCGTACACCGCCATATTCGCCTTGCGGCACAGGCGCCGCAGCTCCCGGGTTTCGGCATCGGTCAGCGCGCGCGGATCGCGCACCTCCACGATCAGCGCCTGTGTGCCCTGCGGGTAGCCGGTAAGCTTCCAATCGCGCCAACGCTCGTAGCCGGACTTGTTGTCCAGGTCAAAGGGGCTGTCGATGGCACGCACAGCGTCGGAGCTCATGGCCAAAAGATCAGATACTTAGTTCGGGGTCTTCGTTCCAGGCGCGTAGCACCAGACCTGGTTGACCAAAATCAATGCAGGCGCACGGCGGGCTCCGATGCATGGGCGAGCGGTTTTTCATGAAGGCGGCTCGATGCCGGTATCTACTGGATATATCCCTTTCGGGGGGGATAAAATCGCCCGCCGCTCTCCCGAATGCGGGATTTTCTTGCGGGCGGCAGCGCGTAGACTGCGGCGCGCTTGTGTAGTGTCCGCAAGATGCGGTTGGGTGGGCGATTTCTCAAGGGCCGGCCATAGGTCGGACCCGGAAGGTCAAACCGTTATCGCCCCACCTTAGCGACTTCCGGAACGACGGTTCCAAGAGCAAGCCTGGCCGGATCATGGTTACCGCCGGCCCGGCCGAGATTATCGAGTCTACGTCCTTCTGCCCATAGGAGGTTGTCCAGATGGCCGACCAGAAACCGAAGAATCCCGAGAAGCATTCCACGTATCTGCCCAAGGAGAAGAAGTCCTCCAAACCGTTCCATAGCACTCCGATGCTGGACCAGCTCGAGAGCGGTCCATGGCCGAGCTTTGTCACCGGCCTCAAGCGTCTGGCCATGGAAAACAACATGATGGTCGATCTCCTCGGCCAGCTTGAGCATTCCTACAAGACGCGCCTGGGTTACTGGAAGGGCGGCACGGTGTCGGTGTTCGGCTATGGCGGCGGCATCATCCCGCGCTTCACCGAGCTCATGGACAAGGACGGCAAGCCCATGTTCCCCGAGTCCAAGGAATTCCATACGCTGCGCGTGCAGCCGCCAGCGGGCAATCACTACACGACCAAGATGCTGCGCCAGCTGTCGGACTCCTGGAAGAAGTGGGGCTCGGGCCTGATCGCGTTCCACGGCCAGACCGGCAATATCATGTTCATCGGCACCACTACCGAGAACACCCAGCACTTCTTCGACGAGATCAACGACTACGGCTGGGACCTGGGCGGCGCGGGGCCGTGCGTGCGCACCGGCATGAGCTGCGTGGGTGCCGCGCGCTGCGAGCAGAGCTGCTGCAACGAGCAGAAGATTCACCGCCTGCTGGTCAACGACTTCCTCGATGACATGCACCGGCCGGCGCTCCCCTACAAGTTCAAGTTCAAGGTCTCGGGCTGTCCGAACGACTGCATGAACTCGATCCAGCGCGCCGACTTCTCCGTGATCGGCACCTGGCGCGATGACATGAAGGTCGACCAGAAGGAAGTGAAGGCGTTCGTCGCCAAGAAGGGCCGCAAGTACGTCATCGACAACGTCGTCGCGCGCTGCCCGACCCAGGCGCTGTCCTTGAACGACGATGACACCCTCGCGGTCGACAACCGCAACTGCGTGCGCTGCATGCACTGCATCAACGTCATGACCAAGGCCCTGAAGCCTGGCGACGACAAGGGCGTGACCATCCTGATCGGCGGCAAGCGCACCCTCAAGATCGGCGACCTGTTCGGGACCGTCGTGGTGCCGTTCATGAAGCTCGAAACCGACGAGGACTACGACAAGCTCAAGGAGCTCGCGCACAACATCATCGACTTCTGGGCGGAGAACGGGCTGGAGCACGAGCGTTGCGGCGAGATGATCGAGCGCATCGGCCTTGTGAACTTCCTGGAGGGCATCGGCCTCGAGCCGGATCCGAACATGATCACGCACCCGCGCACTTGTTCCTACATCCGCATGGACGACTGGGACAAGGAAGCGGAGAAGTGGAAGGCCCGCAAGGCGGCCGGCTAGCCGTGCCCCACAGGTCAGACTTTGAACTGTTGAAGGCTTCTGGAGATTAACGACCCATGGCTGAAATGCGTACACCCATCGAAAGCGGCTGCCCCGATCCGTTCCAGTACATGCACCCGCTGATGATCAAGAACTTCGGGAACTGGGCCTACCACGACCGCCCGCGCCCGGGGGTGCTGCACCACGTCGCCAAGAGCGGCGACGAGATCTGGACGGTGCGCGTCGGCACCCAGCGCCAGCTCGGCCCCTACGAGATCAACCTGCTGTGCGACATCATCGATCAGTACGGCGAGGGTTATGTGCGTTTCACGATCCGCTCCAACATGGAGATCATGGTCTCCAAGTGGGAAAAGGTCGAGCCGCTCATCCAGGCGCTCAACGACGCCGGTTACCCGGTCGGCGGCACCGGCAATTCGGTGACGATGATCTCGCACACCCAGGGCTGGCTGCACTGCGATATCCCGGGCACCGACGCCTCCGGTGTCGTCAAGGCGCTGATGGATGAGCTCTACGAGGAGTTCGTGAACGAGGACATGCCGAACCGCGTGCACATCACCACCTCCTGCTGCCAGATCAACTGCGGCGGCCAAGGGGACATCGCGATCAACGTGCAGCACACCAAGCCCCCGAAGATCAATCACGATCTGGTGGCCAACGTCTGCGAGCGCCCCTCGGTGGTGGCGCGCTGCCCGGTGGCGGCCATTCGCCCGGCCATGGTCAACGGCAAGCCCTCGCTCGAAGTCGACGAGAAGAAGTGCATCTGCTGCGGGGCGTGCTTTCCGCCCTGCCCGCCGATGCAGATCAACGACCCCGAGCACTCCAAGCTCGCCATCTGGGTGGGCGGCAAGAATTCGAACGCCCGCTCGAAGCCCATGTTCCACAAGCTCGTGGCCGCCGGCATCCCGAACAACCCGCCGCGCTGGCCGGAGGCGGCGGCGATCGTCAAGAAGATCCTGCGCGTCTACAAGCAGGACGCCAAAGACTGGGAGCGCGTCGGCGACTGGGTGGAGCGCATCGGCTGGCCGCGCTTCTTTGAGCTCACCGAGCTGCCGTTCACCAAGTTCCACGTCGACAACTGGCGGGGATCGCGCTACACCCTCAATGCCTCGGCGCACATTCGCTTCTAGATCAGGGCGCGGGCGACAAAACGAGGGAGGCGATCCATGAAGCTGGCAGTACTGGTCAACGAGGGGCCGTACACGCACCAGGCGTCCGACACGGCCTACCAGTTCACCAAGGCGGCGCTCGACAAGGGGCACGAGATCTTTCGTGTGTTCTTCTACCATGACGGCGTCAACAACGGCACGCGTCTCACCGTGCCGCCGCAGGACGAGCGCAACATCGTCAAGCGCTGGTCGGAGCTGGCCGAAAAGCACAAGCTCGATCTTGTCATCTGCATTGCCGCGGCGCAGCGCCGTGGCCTGCTCGACGAAGGCGAGATGAAGCGTCACGGCAAGGATGCCAACAACATCGCCCCCGGCTTCCGCATTTCGGGCCTCGGGCAGCTGATCGAGGCCGGCATCCAGGCCGATCGCCTGGTGACCTTCGGCGACTAAGGGGGGCGGCAATGGAAGAAATGGAAGAAGGCGGCGTCAAGAAGAAGTTCATGTTCGTCAACCGCAAGGCGCCGTACGGCACGATCTATGCGCTCGAGTCCCTGGAGGTGGTGCTGATCGCGGCGGCCTTCGAGCAGGACGTATCGCTCGCGTTCGTTGATGACGGCGTCTACCAGCTCGTCAAGGGCCAAGACACGAAGAAGGCGGAGATGAAGAATTTCTCACCCACCTACCGTGCGCTCGAGGGCTACGACATCGAGAAGCTGTACGTGAGCAAGGAATCGCTGGCCGCCCGCGGGCTGACGGAGGACGATCTGGTGGTCCCAGTACAGGTGCTGTCGACCGCCGAAATGGCGGACATGATGGACAGCCAAGACGTCGTGCTGAGCTTCTGAGGAAAAACGATGGCGCTGCTTCATACCGTGAACAAGTCTCCGTACGAGCGCAACACGTTCGATGCCTGCCTCGCGCACGCCAAGACCGGCAGCTCGGTGCTGCTGATCGAGGACGGCATCTACGCCGCCGTGAAGGGAACACCAGCCGCCAGGAAGCTGGGTGACGCCATGAAGTCGATCAAGGTCTACGTGCTCGGGCCGGACGTAGAGGCGCGCGGTATGAGTGACCGGTTGATCGACGGGGTTCAAGCCGTCGACTATGGCGGGTTTGTTGACTTGGTAACCCAACATAAAGCAGTAGAATCCTGGCTCTAGCCGCCGGCTTCCGTGGCGAAGCTTTTTCGGAGTCGGCGGTTTTGGCGCCCCGGGAAACAGGGCGAGTTTCTCGGGGCAAGGGCCCGGTGCCGAAAGAGCGGTCGCCTCGGGCACTGGGCGCTAGTTTGAGCCTACATCTAACTCTGTTGAGGAGAACGTGACATGCCAATCGAAGTAAACGGAAAGGTCTATGAGACGGACGAGGAAGGCTACCTCGTCAACCGTGCGGACTGGAGCGAGGAAGTTGCCAAGGCGATGGCCAAGGCCGACAACTGCGAGCTGACGCCCAACCACTGGGAAGTGATCAACTTCCTGCGCGAGTACTACGACGAATACCAGATCGCCCCGGCCGTGCGCGTGCTGACCAAAGCGATCGGCAAGAAGCTCGGCGCCGACAAGGGCAACAGCAAGTATCTGTACGAGCTGTTCCCGTACGGCCCGGCCAAGCAGGCGTGCAAATACGCCGGCCTGCCCAAGCCGACCGGTTGCGTCTAGGACGAAGACCTACAGGTACAACGTCTCGGTGGGGCGGCCATAACCGCCCCCACCCCGACTCCAGCGGTTTCTTGGAGAGATTGATGTCGGCAGTTACCGTCACATACGCGCTGCTGTTCTACGTTGCAACGTTGGTCTTTGTCGCCGGGGTGGCGCGCAAGATCTACATCTTCGCCAGAACACCGCAGCCGCTGAAAATACCGACAACCCCTGCGCCGACCACCTATGCCGGCGTCGTCGCGCGCATGGCGCGCGAGGTGGTGCTGTTCGAAAGCCTGTTCAAATCCAACAAGTGGATCTGGATCTTCGGCTGGGTCTTTCACTTGTCGCTCCTGCTCGCCTTCTTCCGCCACCTGCGCTACGCCTTGACGCCGGACTCCGTACTGTGGCCGCTCGTTAACCTCGAGCTCGTGCAGGCAGCCGGCAAGTACGCCGGCTACGCGATGGTGCTGGGGCTCGGTGGGCTGCTCGCGCGGCGCTTCCTCGTCGACCGGGTGCGGTACATCTCGAGCCCCTCGGACTACCTGATGTTGCTCCTGCTGCTGGCGATCGCTGGCAGCGGTCTCATGATGACGTTCGTGGCGCACACCGACATCGTCGCGCTCAAGGCCTTCGTGCTGGGGCTCCTGCTGTTCGAATGGCAGCCGCTGCCGCCGAGCGCTTTCTTATTGGTGCACCTGGCGCTGGTCGCCGCCTTGATGATCGTGTTCCCGTTCTCGAAGCTCCTGCACGCCCCGGGCGTGTTCTTCAGCCCGACGCGCAACCAGCGCGACAACCCGCGCGAACGCCGTCACGTCGCCGGCTGGTCCGCGCAAATCGACAACACCAAGATCGCCGGAACGGGGTAGGCCATGGCCGAATTCGAAACACCCGTCCTCGGTGAATACCAGGTAATCCCGCACATCCATCCGGGCGCGATGGCCGGCGTGAAGCCGTATGTGGCCAAGCCCGACCACAACAAGCCGCTCGGCTTTCCCGGCGAGCTGGTGGAGAACTGGGAACAGAAAGCGGTCGAGAAGCTCGGCGAGCTGGTGTCCAAGTCACGCGCGCTGCAGGTGTTCCTCGACTCGTGCGTGAAGTGCGGCGCCTGCACCGACAAGTGCCACTACTACCTCGGCACCACCGACCCCAAGAACATGCCGGTCGCGCGCCAGGACCTGCTGCGCTCGGTCTACCGCCGCTACTACACGACCGCCGGCAAGCTGTTCCCGAAGCTCGTGGGCGCGCGGGACATGACCAAGGACGTGCTCGACGAGTGGTATAGCTACTTCCACCAGTGCTCGCAGTGCCGGCGCTGTTCGGTGTTCTGCCCGTACGGCATCGACACCGCCGAGATCTCGATGGCGGCGCGCGAGATCATGGATTCGGTCGGCCTCGGACAGAAGTACACCAACGAGATCCTGGTCAAGGTCAACAAGATCGGCAACAACCTCGGGCTGCCGGGACCGGCGCTCGAGGATACCCTGCTCGGCCTCGAGGAGGACGTGAAGGACGCCACCGGCGTTGACGTGAAGTACCCGCTCGACGTGAAGGGCGCCGAGGTGCTGCTGGTCACCCCGTCGGCCGACTTCTTCGCCGAGCCGCACATCGATGGCCTGATCGGCTACGGCAAGGTGTTCCACGCCGCCGGCGTGTCCTGGACGCTGTCCTCGTACGCCTCGGAGGCCGGCAATTTCGGCATGTTCGTGGGTTCGCCCGAGAACCTCTACAGGGTCGCCCGGCGCATCCGCGAGGCGGCGCTCGATCTCGGCGTCAAGCGCATCGTGGTCGGCGAGTGCGGGCATGCCTGGCGCGTCGCCTACAGCTTCTGGAACACGCTCATCGGGCCGTTCGACTTCCTCGACCAGCGCTATCCCGTCCCGCAGCACATCTGCGAGTTCACCTACGACCTGATGCAGCGCGGCGCGCTCAAGTTCGACAAGTCGGCAAACGACGACAAGGTTCTCACCTTCCACGATTCGTGCAACGTGGCGCGCGCCTCGCGCATGGGCAACATGCCGGGCGGGCAGTTCATCATCCCGCGCGCGATCATCCGGGCGACCTGCAACAAGTTCTACGACATGGCGCCCGAGACGATCTACGAGAGCACCTATTGCTGCGGCGGCGGCGGCGGCATCCTGACCGATGAGCTCATCGAGTTGCGCGTCAAGGGCACGGCGCCGCGCATGCTCGCGCTCAAGCAGGTGGTCGAGGAGTACGGTGTTACGCACATCGCGGCGATCTGCGCGATCTGCAAGGCGCAGTTCACCAAGGTTCTGCCCTACTACAAGTTCCCGATGGACATGATTCAGAGCGTGCACGGGCTGGTGAGCAATGCCATCCGGCTCGGCGCGGTCAACGAGTAAACTCCTGGTCAACAGCAACTCCTAACGCGGACAATTCGGAGATCCGAAACATGGCAACTCCCGGCGACAAGATGAAGCAAGGCGCCCAGCCCGGCTACACGTTCCGTCGATTCAAGGATGGTGACTACAAGTGGCGCTCGCTGCACGAGAAGATCTTCGTGGCGGACGAGACCGACAAGTGCCCGACTTACGTGCACAAGACCCCGCCGTGCCAGGCGAGCTGCCCCTCGGGCGAGGACATCCGCGGCTGGCTCAACATCGTGCGCGGCATCGAGAAACCGGCGAAGGGCACGACCATGCAGGAGTACGCCTTCCGCCGCCTCACTGACGCGAACCCTTTCCCGTCCATGATGGGCCGCGTGTGTCCGGCGCCGTGCCAGAGCGGCTGCAACCGCAACGCCGTGGAGGACTACGTCGGCATCAACTCCGTGGAGCAGTACATCGGCGACACCGCACTCGCCAACAAGTTCGCCTTCGTCCCGGAAGCGCAACCGTCCGGCAAGAGAATCGCCATTATCGGCGGCGGTCCCGCCGGGCTTGCCGCCGCCTACCAGCTGCGCCGCAAGGGCCACGCGGTCACGGTGTTTGACGACCACGAGCAGCTGGGCGGCATGGCGCGCTATGGGGTGCCGGGCTATCGCCTGCCGCGCGAAGTGCTAGACGGAGAGATCAACCGCATCGTCGCCATGGGCGTCGAGGTCCGCACCAAGACGCGCGTCGGCACCGACGTGCCGCTTGCGGATCTGGAAAAGAACTACGACGCCGTGCTGTTCGCGATCGGCTGCCAGTCCGGCCGCATGCTGCCGGTTGAGGGGGCGAATGCGCCCAATTGCATCAGCGGTGTGGCGTTTCTCGAGGCCTTCAACCAGGGGCGCCTGAAGGCCGTCGCCGGCCGCGTCGTCGTGGTCGGCGGCGGTGACACCTCGATCGACGTGGCCTCGGTGGCGCGCCGCCTTGGCTACATCAAGGAGATGAAGGAGACCGAACGTCCCGAGTACGTGGTGCTCGGCCAGACCGCGCACGACGTCGCCACCACGGCCCGCAAGGAAGGCGCCGAGGTGCTGCTGATCTCGCGCCAGCCGGTCGAGAAGATGAACGCCGCCAAGCACGAAATCGAAGACGCGCAGCGCGAGGGCGTCAAGATCCGCGGCGCGCTGCAGCCGGTGAAGGTGATTCTCGACGACAAGGGTCGCGCCAAGGCCCTGCGCGTGGTGGAACTCGACTACTCGAGCGGCAAGCCGGTCGAGAAACCCGGCAGCGAGCAGGACCTCGAGGCCGACCTCATCGTCTCGGCCATCGGCCAGATCGGCAACTTCAAGGGCATGGAGCAGTTCGACAACGGCAAGGGCCTGATCAACGCCGACAAGTTCTACCAGGTGCCCGGCAAACCCGGCTACTTCGTCTGTGGCGACATCATCCGCCCGCATCTGCTCACAACCGTCATCGGCCAGGCCTCGATCGCCGCCGAGACCATTGACCACTACCTCAAGAAGGAAGGCCTCGGCAAGCGGCCCAAAGTGGACGTTCATCACTTCAACCTGCTCGCCAAGCTGAACGAGGTGGGTTTGACGCCGAAGGAGTTCAGGCCAGCGGGTCCGGAAGACGAGCGTCCAATCGACCGCGGTTTGCGCGGCACCTCGGAACAGGGCAAGGCCGTCGGCGGTTACGCCATCCATAACTACGAAGACCGCTCGGCCTCGGAAGTCTGCCAGGCCGATGAGCTGTTCCTCGGCCACTTCACGTACACCCCGCGCCACAAGCGCGTGGAGGTGGTTCCGAGCGCTGAAGAGGTGCTCGGGCATTTTCAGGAACGCGTGAAGGGTCTCGATGAGTCGCAGGCGATCGCGGAGGCCAAGCGCTGCATGAGCTGCGGCCTGTGCTTCGAGTGCGACAATTGCGTGATCTACTGCCCGCAGACCGCAGTCAAGCGCACCCCGAAGAGCGAGTACACCATGGGCCGCTATGTCTATACCGACTACGACCTGTGCATCGGCTGTCACATCTGCGCGGACGTCTGCCCGACTGGCTACATCAAGATGGGCATGGGAGACCACTAAACCCAGTTTCGGGTCTCGAGTTCCGAGTTTCGAGTTGAAGAGCGTGAAGACGACAAAGCTGATCGGGGTGTTGCTCACCGTGGCGTTCGCGGCCGCCGCTTGGGCGACACAGGCGAACAAGCCGGCGCGCGTGCCGCTGCCGGCCGTACAGACACAACCGGGCGAAAAATGTGTCGAGCCGACTGACGTCATGCGCCGCGATCACATGAAGTTCATCCTGCATCAGCGCGACGAAACGGTGCACCGCGGCATTCGCACCGTGAAGCACAGCTTTAAGAACTGTGTGAACTGCCATGCCGATCCCCGCACCAATAGCGTGCTCGGCAAGGACGGCTTCTGCCAGAGCTGTCACACCTACGCGGCCGTCAAGATCGACTGCTTCGACTGCCACGCGGCCACGCCCGAAAAGGACAAGGCCGCCGCCGCGTCACGGCTGACCGCGGGGAACTAGCCATGGACATAAACCGCCGCCAGTTTCTGGGTTGGGGAGCCGCCGCGCTGGCCGGCGCTGCCGCCGTGCCGAGCCTGCGGCTCGTCGAGCTCGCCCAGGCGCGCTCACCCGAGCAGGCCGTATCGGCGTTGCAGCGCTGGGGCATCGTGATCGATATCGCCAAATGCACCGACTGCGGTGCCTGCGTCAGCGCCTGTCACGAGGAAAATGGCGTCGTTGGCCACGGCCGACCGGCGACCGACGCGCAGTGGATCCGCACCGTTACGCTCAAAGACAAACAGACCGGATACGTCCAGACGCTGCCGGTCATGTGCCAGCATTGCGAGCATCCGCCCTGTGTTGATGTCTGTCCGACCGGCGCCTCGTTCCGGCGGGCCGATGGCATCGTGCTGGTCGACAAGCACATCTGCATCGGCTGTCGCTACTGCATGATGGCCTGCCCTTACAAGGCGCGCTCTTTCATTCATGAAAATACGACTGGCCAGAAGCCGCACGTGCCGCGTGGCAAGGGCACGGTTGAGTCGTGCACGCTGTGCGTGCACCGCGTCGACGCGGGGCGCATTCCGGCCTGTGTCGAGGCCTGCACCCGGGACGGCGGTAAGGCCATGGTGTTCGGCGATCTCAACGACAACAACAGCGAGATCCGACAGAGACTTTCGTCCGCGCCATCCACGCAACTGCGCCCCGACCTGAGTCTCAACACCGGCGTGCGGTACCAGAACCTCTAGTCTCGAGTTGCGAGTCCCGAATTTCGAGCTGAACCACATGGCACATATCCACTACAGGGAAATCGAAGGCCGCAGCGCCGGCTTTTACGCGCTGTTCGCCATCCTTGGCGCCGTGGTGCTGGCCGGCCTGGGTGCTGCCTGGTACATGGAGCACCAGGGCCACTGGGTCACGGGCATGACCAACCAGATCGTGTGGGGCACACCGCACGTGTTTGCCGTGTTCCTGATCGTCGCAGCCTCGGGCGCCCTCAATGTCGCGTCGATCGCCTCGGTGTTCGGCCGCGCGCTGTACAAGCCGCTCGCGCGGCTCTCCGGCCTGCTCGCCATCGCCCTGCTCGCCGGCGGCCTGGCGGTGCTGGTCCTCGACCTCGGGCGCCCCGACCGGTTGATCGTGGCGATGACTTATTACAACTTCAAATCGATCTTCGCTTGGAACATTTTTCTGTACACCGGATTCTTCGCGGTCGTCATCGTCTATCTGTGGATGATGATGGAGCGGCGCATGGCCGCGTATTCCAAACCGGTCGGGATGTTCGCCTTCATCTGGCGCCTGGTCCTGACCACCGGTACCGGCTCGATTTTCGGCTTCCTGGTCGCGCGCGATGCCTACGATACGGCGGTCATGGCGCCGATGTTCATCGTGTTCTCGTTCACCTACGGCCTGGCCATCTATCTGGTCGTGCTGCTGGCGGGCATGCGCTGGTCGGGACGCGAGTTTGGCGACGTCGTGTTCGCGCGCCTGCGCAACCTGCTCGGGGTGTTCGTCGCAGCCTCGCTCTATTTCGTGGTCGTCTACCACCTCACCAATCTTTACATCACCCAGCGCCACGGGGTCGAGGCCTTCGTGCTCCTCGACGGCGGCGTGGTGACGCGCATGTTCTGGATCGGCCAGATCCTGTTGGGCAGCGTGGTGCCGCTGCTCATCTGCTTCCATTCGGGTCTGGGCCGGTCGCGGGCGCTGGTAGTGCTGGCCTGCGTGCTGGTCGTGCTCGGGGGCCTCGCCCAGATGTACGTCACGATCATCGGCGGGCAGGCTTACCCCATGCCCCTGCTCCCCGGCAAGGAAGTTGTCGGCTCGAGCTTCTTCGACGGAGTCGTGGCGGCCTATAGCCCGAGCGCGCCCGAGCTGCTGCTCGGCGTGAGCGGCATCGCGATCGCGCTGGTCATGGTCGTCTTTGCCGTGCGGGTGCTGCCGTTCCTGCCGCAGAGCCTGGCCGACGCGGACGCCGATCCGCACCACGAGGCCCGTGCCGCCAAGGCCGGGCCGGCTGCGGCCTAACCTGCATTGCGGTCTAAGCTTTGAGGTTTCCAGTTGGTAAACTGGTCACCTGAAGCTTGAAACCTGAAACCCTTGATACACCCACCGGAGGTGGGTGCATGAACCGCCTCCTCGTATCGGCCGCGCACAAGTCGTCCGGCAAGACCACGATCAGCATCGGGTTGTGCGCGGCGCTGCGTGCCCGCGGCCTTGCTGTGCAACCCTTCAAGAAGGGCCCGGACTACATCGACCCGATGTGGTTGAGCGCGGCGGCTGGGCGCGACTGCCACAATCTTGACTTCTGGCTCATGGGTCGCGACGAGATGCTCGACACCTTCGCCGCGCGCAGCCGCGGTGCGGACCTGAGCCTGATCGAAGGCAACAAGGGGCTGTACGACGGCCTCGACCTCGACGGCAGCAACAGCAATGCGGCGCTCGCTAAGCTGCTCGGGGCGCCGGTCGTGCTGGTCATCGATGCCCGCGGCATGACGCGCGGCATCGCCCCGCTCATTCTCGGCTACCAGGCGTTCGATCGCGACATCCGCATCGCCGGCGTGATCCTCAATCAGCTCGGCGGCTCGCGCCACGAATCGAAGCTGCGCGCCGTCATCGAGCATTATACTGACGTGCCGGTCATCGGCGCGGTTCATCACGACGACCGGATCAGCATCGCCGAGCGCCACCTTGGCCTCATGCCGAGCAATGAGGCGCCGCAGGCGCGCGCCTGCATCGACGCCATTGCCGCTGCGGTCCGCGACCACGTCGACCTCGATCGGCTGCTCGGCATCGCGGCGCTCGCGCCGCCGCTCGCGGGCGCCGACCGCAGAGCGCGCCCGGAACCGGCGCCCAACTGCCCGAATCCGGCATCGCTACGCATCGGAATCGCGCGCGATGCCGCATTCGGCTTTTACTACCCGGGTGACCTCGAGGCCCTGCGCGCGGCCGGCGCCGAGCTGGTATCAATCGATACCTTGCACGACGTGCGGCTGCCCGCGATCGACGGGCTGTTCATCGGCGGCGGGTTCCCCGAAACGCACATGCAGCAGCTCGAGGCCAACGTCAACCTGCGGCGCGCCATCCGCGCGGCGATCGGGGGGGGCCTGCCCACGTACGCGGAGTGCGGTGGACTGATGTACCTGTCGCGCTGCATCCAATGGCAGGGTCGGCGCTGCGAAATGGTCGGCGTGATACCCGGCGATACCGTCATGCACGCCAAACCGCAGGGACGCGGTTACGTGACCCTGCGCGCCACACGCGACAACCCCTGGGCCCATCCCGAGCCCGGTAACGAGGTGCGGGCACACGAATTTCACTACTCCAGCCTCGAGAACCTGAGCCCCGGTTTGACGTATGCCTACGAGGTCGTGCGTGGACACGGCATCGACGGCGTGCACGATGGCATCGTCTACAGGAACCTACTCGCCAACTACACGCATATGCGCCACCTTGCCGGCAACCGCTGGGCGGAACGCTTCGTGGCGTTCGTGCGCAACTGCAAGCTACAAGCGGCAAACTCCAGGCTTCAAGCCAATGCCGGGAACGGATAAGATGCGTAATTGCCTGGGGCCTGTCGCCTTCAACCTGTAGATTACGCATGATCAAGATCACTCCCGCCGCCGCCGAACAGATCCGCCGCGCTCAGCAACAGAGCAATGTTGCCAACATGGCGCTGCGCATCGCCGTGAAGCTCGAAGAAGACGGATCCTTTGCGTACGGCATGGGTTTTGACGAGAAGAAGGACAGGGACATCGAGCTGCAGAGCGAAGGGATCGATATCCTCGTGTCGGAGGCCAGCAAGGACATCCTGATCGGCGCCACGCTCGACTACGTCGAGCTCAACCCGAACGAGCACCGCTTCATCTTCATCAACCCCAACGATCCCGCCCACACGCGCCCGCAGGGCAGCGCCTAGCGCGTGACCCGAAGTGCCGGCGGCGCTCAGCCCCGGCGGAATCTGATATATTTCAGCCTCTGGCGGCCTTGCCCGGCGCCGCAGTGCCAGGCGGGAACCCCGCCGATCCATGCAGACCACGAGCGATTCAAGAGTCAAAGCGGCTGTTGCCGCGCGCGGCAATTGGGCCTACCGGTTCTTCTCGGGCCGACTGTCGCGCCCGCTGACGCTCCTGGCTGTACTGCTGGTCGGCACCGCCGCGGCCACCGCCTTTTCCCTGACCGGCAGCCCGCAGGCCGACTGGGTGGCCTTTGCCCTCGCACTGGCGTCGATTGCCGTAATTGCCGTGGTGCTGCGCCGCACGCGGCGCCGCCTGCGCTTCGTCAAGCACTTAAGCGAGTGGGCCGAGCGGATGCGCGGCGGGGATCTCGATGCCAAGATCCCGGTGTCGCGCGAACCTGACCTGGCCAACATCATCGAAGACATCAACAGCCTGGGCGGAATGCTCCAGAAGCTCGCGCTGCAGGCCGACGTGCAGTCGCGCGCCCAGACGGTGCGCCTCGCGCGCAAGACCCAGTCGCTCGACATCCTGTACGACGTCGCGCAGAGCCTGACCCGGCCCGGCACCCTCGACCAGCAGCTCGAGAGCTTCCTCGATACCTTTATCGAGCTCATCGACGCGCGCGCGGCGACCGTGCACCTGCTCGACGAGCAGGGCGGCATGCGCCTGATCGCGAGTCGGCACTTCGCGATAGCGACGTCGGACGGCGGCGAGGCCTTGTCTACGCATTGCGTGCATTGCGGCTGGGCGATCGACAGTGGTGCCTTGCACATCCTCACCCACCGACTTGCCTGCGCCAAGCGCGAGCCGTTGGGGGGCGGCACCGATCGCGACGAGGTCGTGGTGGTGCCGGTCCAATATCAGGGCCGCACGCTCGGCATCTACACGCTGTATCTCGACTGGCCGGCATCGGTGCTCGGCGAAGACGCGCTGCAACTGCTCACCAGCATCGCCCGGCACCTGGCGCTCGCCATCGAGAAGGCCCGGCTCGACAACGATGCGCGGCGGCTGGCGATCATGGAGGAACGCAACATGATCGGCAATGAGTTGCACGATTCGCTTGCCCAGGCGCTCGTCGGCATGCGCCTGCAAATCAAGATGCTCGGGGAGACCCTGCACAAGAAGGATATCCGCCGTGCTCAGGAAGAGGTGCGCCGCCTGCGCACCGCGGTCGAGGAGGCCCATGCCAGCCTGCGCGAGCTGCTGTCGAACTTCCGCCTGCGCATCGACGAACGCGGTCTCATACCGGCGCTCGAGACCATGGTGCGCCGCGCCAACCAGGAACAGGGGCTGGCGGTGTTTTTTCACAACGACTGCGAAGACCTGCGTCTCACGCCGGCCCAGGAGATCCAGATCTACCACATCGTGCAGGAAGCGCTCACCAACATCCGCAAGCACGCCCACGCGCGCAATGCACGCATCCAGCTCGCCACCACCGCCGATGGCCGCTACAGCGTGTTGATCGAGGACGACGGCGAGGGCATCGCGCCGACGGCGCCTGACCGGCCCGGCGAACAGATCGGGCTGGCGATCATGCGCCAGCGCGCTGAGCGCCTGCCCGGCGAGCTGGTCGTGGAAAGCGAACCGGGCGAGGGCACGCGCATCCTCGTCACCTTCGCGGGGGCCGAGCCGCAGCCCGCCCGACAGGCCTACGGCAGCTGATCATGCGCGTGCTCTTGATTGACGACCATGCCCTGGTGCGCAAGGGGCTCGAGGAGCTGCTCAGCAGTCGCGGCGTCGAGATCGTCGCTTCTGTTGGCTCCGGCGAGGAAGGCGTCGAGCAGGCGATCGCCCACAAGCCCGATGTGATCCTGCTCGACGTCAAGATGCCGGGCATGAGTGGCATCGAGACGGTCGCCCGCCTGCGCACCCGCGGCGTTGAATCGCCCGTGCTGATGCTCACCATGAGTCGCGAGGACAGCGACCTGCGCGGCGCGCTACGCGCCGGCGCCCAAGGCTACCTGCTGAAAGACATGGACCCCGAGGAGCTCGTTCCCGCGCTCGAGTCGACCCTGCGCGGCGACCACGTGGTCGCCAAGGAGATGGTCGGATCGCTGGCGCGGCTCGTGCAAGGCGACAATGGCGAGGCCCAACCGCCGCTGCCTTCTTCCACGACGGTGTTTTCCGACCTCACACCGCGCGAAATTGAGATCCTGAGCCACGTGGCCGAGGGCCAGAGCAACAAGATGATCGCACGCGCGCTCAACATCACCGATGGCACGGTGAAGCTGCACGTGAAGTCGATCCTGCGCAAGCTCGGCGTGCATTCGCGCGTCGAAGCCGCGGTCATCGCCGTCGAGCATGGGCTGGGAAGAAAAACCCGTGATTCGTGACTGGTGATTCGTGATTGGCGGCCGCTGCCAATCACTGGTCACGAATCCCGCATCACCGTTTCAGTTCGCCGCCGCCGGCCGGAACCAGTCGAGCTTCTCGCGCAGTCGCACGACATCGCCAACAATGATCAGCGTTGGTGCCTTCACATGCGCATCCCTGACCATCGCGGGCAGGGTTTCCAGCGTGCCGGTGAGCACACGCTGATAGCGGGTCGTCCCCTGCTGCACGAGCGCGGCCGGCGTGGTGGCGGCGAGCCCGTGATTGACGAGCTCACGGCAGATGATGTCAACGCCGTGCAGCCCCATGTAGAACACAATCGTCTGCCGCGGCTGCGCCAGCGCCTTCCAGTTCAGGTTCACGGTCCCGTCCTGCAGGTGGCCGGTCACGAACATCACGGCCTGCGCATAGTCGCGATGCGTCAGCGGAATCCCGGCGTACGCCGCGCAGCCGGCCGCCGCCGTGATGCCGGGCACGACCTGGAAGCTGATGCCTTCGCTCATCAGCGTTTCGATCTCCTCGCCACCGCGCCCGAAGATGAAGGGATCCCCGCCCTTCAGCCGCAGCACGCGCTTGCCTTCGCGCGCCAGTCGCACCAGCAGGTGGTTGATGTCCTCCTGCGGTATCGCATGATTGTCGCGTTCCTTGCCCGCGTAGATTCGATCGGCATCGCGTCGCACCAGGTCGAGCACTTCCTTGGAGACCAGCCGGTCGTAGACCACGACATCCGCCTGCTGCATCAGGCGCAGGGCGCGGAACGTCAGAAGGTCCGGGTCGCCGGGGCCTCCGCCGATGAGAAAGACCTCGCCCTTGGGTGCCTGGCTGCCGTCGGTTGCCGCAAGCTTGGCGTTGAGCGCGGCGCGTGCCGCGTCCTCCTGCCCGGCGAAGACCTGCTCCGCGATCGGCCCTTGCAGCACGTCTTCCCAAAACCGCCGCCGTGCGGGCGGATGCCGGAAGTGCGCCTTGACCTGGTCGCGGAACTCCGCGACCAGGCGCGCCAGTCGCCCATAACCAGCGGGGATCAGTGCCTCCAGGCGGGCGCGAATCAGCCGCGCCAGCACCGGTGATGCCCCGCCCGTTGACACGGCCGCTACGACCGGCGAGCGGTCGATAATGGATGGCATGATGAAGCTGCACAGCTCCGGCTGATCCACGACATTGACCGGGATGCCGCGCGACCTCGCAGCCTCCGAGACCTGACGGTTCACGGCCGGGTCGTCGGTTGCGGCGAATACGAGCGTGGCGCCCTCCAGATGCTCGGGGCGGAATGTCGTGCGCGTGTGTGACAAGGTGCCCTGGTTCGCGAGCGCCTCAAGCGCCGCACAGAGCTCGGGAGCAATGATCTCGACCTTGCCTTGCGCTTCGATCAACAGCGACACCTTGCGCGCCGCGACGTCCCCACCGCCTACGACCACGCAGCGCTTGTCACGGAGATGGAGAAAAATGGGCAGGAAGTCCATGCCGAAGGATGACAACTTTTGTCTTTAGCTACAATTACTTAGCGAGTTATCTTGCTGCAGTTGCCGAGGTCTCACGGGCCGCAGCAACCCGGCCTGACCAATCACGACGAAGCGCAAGAGCTGCCAGATTCGCTGGCGAAGTATACCGCGGTTTTGCCAGACCCAGGCCCGTTGCGCGAGCACGCCCCGGCGCGTCTAAAGCGCACGTTGTTCCTCAGGGGGCGCCCAACGGGCCATGGCGCGGCGCCAGCCGTTTGTTACCATAAGCCCGGTGCCAACCTTCTTTGAGCTGGATCAAGGCCGCCTCGCTGCCTTCCCAGTATCAAGTGAATAGGACAACCAAAAGGGAGAGTTACCATGAAACACGCGCCACAGGTCGGCACCCCTGATCCTGAGCTCAAGACCTCACCCATTTTCGAGCGCGAGGACGACGAGATGCCATCGCTTGACCTCGAGCTTGAAGAGGGTGTGTGCTACTTCAACAACGTCAAATACCCCCTCGGGCAGTTCGTGCGCAGCGGCAATGAGCTGCTCAAGTGCGCGGAGCGCGGCGTCTGGATCCGCACGGCGGAGGTGCAATAACCCGCCCATCGCCATTTACCATCGCTTCGCATCCGCTCGCCAGCCATTGACGGAGATCAAATCATGAGCAGCAGGAATACGGGGGGAGGCTCCCGCCCGATGCGCCGGGATCGGCTCATCCAGGAATTCGAGCATGACACGTACAAGTCGCGCGGCAAGTTGCCGGAACCCACGGTCTGCAGCGATTGCGGCGCGGTGTTTCACAAGGGGCGTTGGCAATGGCGGGATGCGCCCCCCGACGCCCACCGGACCCGTTGTCCTGCCTGTCATCGCATCGCTGACCGCTATCCGGGCGGCTACCTGACGCTCGGTGGGGATTTCTTCAAGGCTCACCGCGACGAGATCCTGCACCTGGTGCGCAACGTCGAGGCGCGTGAGAAACACCAGCATCCCCTGCGCCGGATCATGGGCATCGAGGAGCAGGATGATAGCGTGCTCGTCACCACCACCGACATGCAGCTGGCGCGCGCGATGGGCGATGCCGTGCACGACGCCTACCAGGGCGAGATCGACTATCGGTACACGGAAGAGTCCAACATCCTGCGGGTCAACTGGAGTCGCTAGCCGCCGCGCGGCGACAGGCGTGGCAGGTCACGAGATGCGCAACCGCAACATCGCCATCGGCCTTCCCGCACCCAGCCGCCTGAGCGGCGCCGGCTGGCGGGAGCTCCTCGAAACCTGGCGGGCGAAGGCCGTCATTGCCCGCCATGAGGCGGATGCGGAAGCCCGCATCAAGACTTCCGTGCAGAGCGCGGGAATAAGGCTGTTGTGCCAAGCCGGTTTTGAGCATCGTTTCTACGTTCGGGCGGGTTAGACGGTATGGCCCTGTCCGCCGGCGATCTGCTGGGAGCCAGGAACACGGTCGGCCGCCTCCTCGAGCAGCTCGGACTCGCGGCCTATCTCTACGAAGTGGAACCAGCGGGTGACGCCTGGCAGGTGCGCATCGAGTGCGCGACGCGGGACGGCTGGCAGACACTGCGACTTGAGATCGAGGGCCCGCGGCTGCGCAGCTGTGCTGCCGACCCGGCCGTGGCCGAGCAAGTGCTGCGGCAATGGCGCGAACGACTGGCGGCCTGTCTACCGACGTGACCGAGCGCTGGTCTGTGCCCCTCGGCACGCCGACCGGTACGCGCGCGGCTGGCGTCTGCCGAGCTGGCCGGGCATTTCGCGCCTGTTTCGAAGGCATCCTGCGGGCCATCAACGGGACCGTCCCTGCCCCGCTCGCCTCGCCTCGACTCCAGGATGAAGTCGAGGGCAATGCAGCAGGGATGCTGCGCTTATGGACTCCATCCAATCGGCGAAGCCGCAATCAGGCCATCCATGGCCTGCGGCCCTCGCCTCCATCCAATCGGCGAAGCCGCAGGCGCGACTTCCTTGTCGCGCGGCCCTCGCCTCCATCCAATCGGCGAAGCCGCAATCAGGCCATCCATGGCCTGCGGCCCTCGCCTCCATCCGGTCGGCGATGACCGACGCCGAGTGCGTGGCCTTTC
>CAYZVX010000004.1:58580-73826 GCA_964482055.1 uncultured Acidiferrobacteraceae bacterium | reverse complement strand
GCGCGAGCTATGTGCGCGTGCTCGACAGCTATACACCGCCGAAGAGCGTGTGGCGCTAGACGGCTGCGGCAAGCCCCGCACCCGCATCGCGCTCCATCGGTGTGCGCGGCCAGTCCTGCAACGATCCTGACCATGTTGATCGTTTGAAAAGCCTAGCGGACCACGCCTTGAAGACCCATTCCGACGGACAGCCTTGGTGTTCTTGCCGAGAACATGTCCAAGCGTTTCTGAGTGTGGCATGGATCGAGACATACGAACTGGTGGGTCGCCAATTTCGCCCGATCCGCGGCGCGCCGCTAGATTCACAAACCATCCGGTCCCTAGCCCCCCGATCAGGGCATGTCGGCAGCGCCTGGCATACCGGCTGGGGCTCGGATAGCTACACCAGCCCCAGGCGCCGCATGCGCCGCCACAACGTGGTTCGGTCTATCCCGAGCATTTTGGCGGTGGCGGCCTTGTTGCCCTCGCAGCGCTTGAGGGCAAACAGGATCTGGCCCCGCAATTGGCTTTCACCGCCATCGCCGCTGGTCGGGGACGCGGGCAGGGTGCCTTGCGCATGATAGTCACGAATGTCCTGCGGCAGGCTCTCGGGTTTGATCACACCATCCACGGCGCAGATCAGAGCGTGCTCAAGGGCGTTTTCCAGTTCGCGCACATTGCCGGGCCAGGGGTAATCGAGAAGCAGCCGCAAGGCCTGCGGTGCCAGTACCGCCCGCGCATAACCACGGGCGCACAGTCGGTCGAAGAAATGATCGATCAGCAGTGCAATGTCCGCCTTGCGCGCCCGCAGCGGCGGAATGTGCAGAGTAATGACCGACAGGCGGTAATAGAGATCGGCGCGAAACTGGCGTGCCTCCACCGCGTCCTTCAGGTTGCGGTTGGAAGCCGAGACGATGCGTACATCCACGGTCTGGCTCTTGTTGGAGCCGACCGGTTCGAAGCTTCGTTCCTGAACGGCTTTGAGGAACTTGGCCTGCAAATGCAGGGGTACTTCCCCGACTTCGTCCAGGAACAGCGTGCCCCGGTCCGCGGCGGCGAAGCGTCCAGCTCGGTCCCCTGCAGCACCGGTGAAAGCGCCCTTTACGTGACCGAAGAACTCCGATTCGAGCAGCTCCGAAGGGATGGCTGCGCAGTTCACCTCCACCAGCGGCTGTGCGGCGCGGGGGCTCGAGCGGTGCAATTGCCGCGCCAGGACGTTCTTGCCCGTGCCTGACTCGCCCTGTATCAGCACATAGGCCTCGGTGGGCGCAGCCTGTTGCAGCTGACGCAGCACTTCGCGTGTGTGGGGATCACGGGTGATGAAATCCCGGGCGGCGGTCGCTTGGGCGGCATCGCGCAGGCGCACCATGTCCGTCACATCCCGCAGCAATACCAGCCGCACCGCAGCGCCCTTTTGCCGCTCGATCAGGCCAGTACGCAGCCGAAAGCAACGCCGACCGCTCGGCAGGTCCAGCCAGCGTTCCAGTTCCATCACCCCCGTTTGGCGGCGGCTGACGGCGTCGCTGAAGCCGCGCTCGATCAGGCCACGGGTAATGGCGAGTTTAAGGTTAACCCCGCCGACGTCGTTCAAAGATCGGGGCAGTCGGTCGGCTGGGATTTCGAGCAGATGGAACAGCGCCTCGTTGGCGAACAGCACCTGACCCTCGGCGGTGGCGAGCAGCACGCCCAAGTCGATGCCGGACAGCAGCCCTTCCAGGATTTCCTCGTTTTGCAGTAGTTCGCGCACATTAAGGCGTTGCGCAACGGCAACGCATCAAATAGCAAATTGAAATAGCTTATTTTTTACGATCATTGCAGTGTCTGCGCAACGTTTTTCCGCAACGCAGCCTCTTCGACGAACATTTAACGCTTTGAATGATAGAAGATTTTTTGTTGGCACCGGCGTTGCTAAACGATGATGGCGCAGGGGTTTCCCTGTTCGTTCACCATCGAGAGGAGAGTCCACTATGGCAGATCTCAACAGGCTAATGAGCATCCCGGGGGCGTTCGCCGCCGGCGAATTCTCCCCAACCGGCGAGCTGATCGGTTACGTCGGGAACATCTCGCTAAAGGCGGCGAAGATGGCGGCCCAGATGTGTGCGGCCAACATGCTGATGGCAAAGATGGAAGCCTCGGGCTGGACCGCCTACACCGGCAAGGAAGGCTTCGAGCCGGCCTGTGGCTTTGCCGTCTCCGGCCCGGAGAACTCGGCCCTGATCATGGGCAACGTGGGCGTGTTCGTGAGAAACAAGGACACGGATTTCGACAAAGCGTTCGCAACCTTGGCATCGATCTGAGGAGACCGTCATGACCGATCTGAACAAGCTGCTGAAACTCAAGGGTGTGTTCGCGGCGGGAACCTTTTCCGACGATGGCAAGCTGACCGGTTACGCCGGTCAAATCACCGAGGACGAGGCCGCCATGGCCGCTGCCATGTGCGCCGCCAACATGCACATGGCGCGTATGCAGACCGATGGCTACACCGCCATGAGCGGAGAATCCGGCTGGACGCCGGCCACCGGCTTCGCCGTGGCGGGACCGAAGTTCGCCGTGTGCGTGATGGGCAACGCCGGGGTTTTTGCCCGCGTGGGTGAAGCGTCCTTCAATGAGATCTACAAGGCGCTTTCCGCGGCCTGAAGCTGCCGCGACCGGCCGGGGCCGCCCGGCCGGTTTTTTTAATCGGAGGATGCATGAACGGCTTTTTGACTCAAACCTGGATCGAACGCTATCAGGACCTGTGGAACCGGGATGAAGACCTCGTCCAGGGACTCAAGGGCTTCAGCGCCCTTATCGAATACGGCTGGGAGGATGGCTCGAAACCCAGCGCCTTCCTGCGCGTCGAAAACGGGCTGGCGGTCAGCACGGCTTTTGGCGAACCGCCAGCGGAGCCCGACTTCGTCATGAAAGCGAGTCCTGACAACTGGCAGCGATTGCGGGACGGAACCCTGTCCGGCCGTGCCGCCCTGCTCACCAAGAAGCTCAAGTTCCAGGGGTCCATGATCACTGCCATGAAATACATGGGGCCGTTCGAAAAAAGCATCGCACTCCTGGGCAAGGCCTGACCAAGGTAGCCTGGATCTAAAACGCACGGAACCCGGGAGCACCGGCCCGCGAGAATCCACACCGGGGCAGCGGCTGGCCGACGTATTGAAGGGCAGCCTTTCCCAGCTGTAAGGCCGACCCGTCCTGTTTCGCGCGCGCGAGCTATGTGCGCGTGCTCGACAGCTATACACCGCCGAAGAGCGTGTGGCGGTGACGGGGGCGCGCGCTGAGCGCCGACCGTCCCCGCAGCGACAGTAGCCCGGATGGAGTAAGCGCGTTTCCACCCACGCCGGCTTTCAGGATATCACTCTTCTGCCTTATGCATTAAGAGACCCGTGGCCGAGATAAAGCGCCACGCCTCACGCTGCGGAGCCAACCCGGATTCCGCTGCGTTTCATCCGGGCTACCCGTGACAACGCACCCACACGTAGATTCATTCACCGAACGCCCCGTCCGTGTGCGTCGTGTCACCTCCCGCCCAATCGATCGAGTAAAGGCCGGAGTGCACGTAGCGATGAAACGTCAAATGGGGCCAGTCCCGTACGCGCTTCACACAACCGTGCTTCACCGGATTGAAGTGAATACAGTCCACGTGCGTTTGAAGATCGCGCTCGTTTCGGATGGTGTGCTTCCAGAAGCGTCGCTGCCACAGATCATATTCGCCCTTGGCATCGCGGGCGAGCTTGATGCCCGCGGCAGCCGCCGCGCGAGTAAATTGTGCCTTGATGGCCGGCCAACGCCCCGAGTAGTCGTCATCGCCCGCCGGCAACGTCCAGATCGCATGCAGATGGTCGGGCAGGACCGCCATCGCATCCAGACGAAACGGTCGCTCGCGCTTCACGGCACGGAACGCGTGACGCGAATCATCGATTCTGGCGACGAGCAGCGCGGAGCGGCGATCGCGCAGCGTCACGGTGAAGAAGTACGTTCCCCCGGCAATCCGGTTGCGGCGGTAGAGCACCATGTGTCACGGTCCCTCGTGTCGACACACGATACACGGCGGCTCTGCATGCGCCAACAGTTGTCCCGGATTGCGCTTCGCTACATCCGGGCTACCGGCTTCCGGCTCCTCGTGGCACTCCCTGTATGCACTGCATGGCGGGCAAACTTACTGCAACCCTTCCGAGAACTTCACCCCCACTTCCCAATACGCGAAGCGCCGGCACGTAGCCCGGATGGCAGCGCGCCGCGCCGTAATGCGGGGATCTCAGCGGCGCGCATCGTCATCAAGGCGCCGCATCTCCCGCGCCTGCCCGCTCGCGCGATTACGGGCATAATCCGAACTCATGGACACGAGCCTTCTTCTTTGGATTCTCGCCGCGCTGCTGGTGCTCGCCGGCATTGCGGGTTTGGTGCTGCCGGCACTGCCGGGCGCGCCGCTGCTGTTTGCCGGACTGGTCGTGGCCGCCTGGGCAGAGGATTTCGCCTACGTCGGCACCGGCACGATCATCCTGCTCGCGCTGCTGGCGGCGCTCAACTATGCGGCGGACTTCGTGGCCGGGGCGTTCGGCGCGAAGCGCTTTGGCGCGAGCCCCCGCGCCGTGACCGGTGCGCTCCTCGGCGGTGTTGTTGGAATATTCTTTGGCATCCCCGGCGTGCTGCTCGGGCCGTTCGTCGGCGCCGTGATCGGGGAGCTGTCCGTGCGCCGCGATCTCAACGCCGCCACCCGCGCCGGCATCGGCGCCTCGCTCGGCCTGGTGCTGGCCGCAGCCGCCAAGATCGCGCTGGCGTTTACGATGCTCGGCGTGTTTGCCCTGGCACGGTTTGTCTGACCCTCGCGAGACCGCGCGGGCCCTGCTAGTCCCGTGCCGCTTCGCGCCCGGGCAGGTGACGCGTCAGGAACGCATCGAGCCCTCCCGTGTAGGTTGCCTCGCTCAGCAGGAAGCCCTCGTTGTGCGAGCCGCGCAGGCGTAGCAGCTCCTTCGGTTCCGGTGCGGCCGCGAAGATCGCCTCGCCGTGCCGGAAGGGAATGATCTCGTCGTCCGGGCTGTGCACGACCAGCACCGGGCAGCGCACCGCCTGGACATCGTCGCGCGTCGCGTAGTCGAACCGTGACAACAGACGCACCGGCAACCACCAATAGTGCTCCGCGGCAACGTCCGGCACGGACGTGAATGCCGACTCCACAATGAGCGCGCCGGGCGTGCGCTGTGTGGCGAGCCACGCGGCGACGGCCGCGCCGAGCGAGCGGCCGAACAGCACGATCCGCTGCGGCGGCACGCCGCGCTCTTGCGTCAGGTAGCGCCACACCGCGATCGCGTCGCGCTGGGTGCCCGCCTCGCTCGGCTTGCCCTCACTCTGCCCGTAGCCGCGATAGTCGAAGATGAGCACCGACAGCTCAAGCGCGTGAAAGATGCGGATCGAGTCCAGCCGGTGCGAGATGTTTCCGGCGTTGCCGTGAAAAAAGAGCAACGTGCCGCGCGGCTCCGCCACCGGAATGAACCAGCCATGCAACTGAACGCCATCCTCCGTGCGAATACGTACATCCTCGTAGGCGAGCCCGATGGCGCGCGGCGTGGTCGCCAGCTCGCGCGACGGCAGGTCCGGCAGGTAGAGCATGCCCGACTGGCCGATGAACACCAACATCACCAGCGCCGCATAGGCGCCGAGGAGGGCCAGTATCACTGAACCGAGGCTCGCCATGGATGCGCGCGGACAAAGCAGTCACATGCTACGCCGCTCACCGGCAGGCTCAAACAGCCGCTCACGCCTGCCGCACGCGGATCGCTTCTTCCTGCTCAACTTCCTCGGTTCGCGCCTCGAGCGCGTGCACGGCAGGTCGGCACCACCCTCATCCCCAAGCGCGTGTTGCCGATTCCAGACACCTGCGTTCTTGCTGTCAGGGCGATCCTCAAGACCGTACCGTCACTGAGGTTTTCCCTGCTTTGCGCGGGCAAGCCGCCGTGCTCATGGCGCGCGCCAGCGTGGTGCGCGATCGATGCGGTGCGTTTCTGACGCTAGTCAATATGAATCAGCCAGGTTCACGTTACGCTGCCACCGTTGTTCCCACGGCGCGGGCGGGGAATACTTAAAGCAACCCGGTCGGACGAATCGAACCATGTGCCTTGGCATTCCCATGCAGGTGGTTGAAATCGATGGTTTTGTCGCGCGGTGCGAGGCCAGGGGCGCAAGCCGCGATGTGAGCCTTTTTCTCATGCAGGATGAGCCGGTCCGTGTCGGCGACTTTGTCATGGTGCACGTGGGCTACGCGATCCAGCGAATCGAGCCGCAAGCCGCGCGCAGCGCCTGGGAGCTGTACGACGAGATGCTCGCGCGCGAGGCCGCGGCTGGCGAATCCGGCCATGCATGAGCTGTCGGTCTGTTACGGCGTGCTCGACCAGGTCGAGGGGATCGCGCGCCAGCACGACGCGACAGCGGTGCGCGCCATCCACCTGCGCATCGGGCCCTTGTCCGGGGTGGAGCCGCAACTGCTGGAGCAGGCCTTTCCGCTGGCGCGTGTCGGAACCCTCGCGGCAGACGCCGAGCTCGTCATTGAGTCATTGCCGATCCGGGTGCGGTGCGACACCTGCGGCGCCGAAACACCCGCCGTACCGAGCCGCCTCGTGTGCGGGGCGTGCGGCGACTGGCACACGCGCCTGGTGAGCGGCGATGAACTGATGCTCTACTCCGTGGAGCTAGTGAACGGTGAGCAGTGAGCACCGTCTACCGTTCACTGTTCACTGTTCACCAATTGTCGGAGACGACCCATGTGTGACACCTGCGGCTGCAACGTAACGCCGGGCGCTGTGCAAGGACGCACGAGTGCCGCGAAAGGCATGGATGCCGAGAGTGGCCAACGCGCCGTGGAGGTCTTCAAAGGCCTGCTGGCCGCGAATGACCAGGCGGCCGCGCACAACCGGGCGCACTTCGATGAGCATGGCGTGCTCGCGCTCAACCTCATGTCCGCGCCCGGCGCCGGCAAGACCGCGCTGCTCGAGGCCACGATCGACGCGCTGAAGGACGATCTCAGGATCGCGGTGATCGAGGGCGATCTCGAAACCGAAAACGATGCGGTGCGCGTGCGCGCCAAAGGCGTGCCAGCCGTTCAGATCACCACCGGCAGCGCCTGCCACCTCGACGCGCACATGGTGCACGAGGCGCTGCACCATCTTTCTCTCGCCGGGATCGATATCCTGTTCATCGAGAACGTCGGCAACCTGGTGTGCCCGGCGAGCTTCGACCTGGGCCAGCACCGCAACATCACGCTGCTGTCGGTAACCGAAGGCGACGACAAACCATCCAAGTATCCGGTCATGTTCCGCGCCGCCGATCTCCTGCTGCTCACCAAGGCCGACCTGCTCGCCGTGCTCGACGATTTCGATCCGAAGCGCGCCGAGGCCAACCTGCGGGCGCTCGCCAACCCCGCGCCGGTGATCCGCCTGTCGGCCCGCAAGGGCGCCGGCATGGAACGGTGGCTCGCTTGGCTCAGACAGGAAGTGCGCGCGCAGCGGGAGCGAGCTGCTGCGCACGTGAGCCTCAGACCCGCGATCCAGCTGGACGGTGCGAAGCTTCACCAGCACCTCGGCGATTTGCGCATCCGCGCCTGACGCGCCCACCATGGCCGCTGCTCGCGACTGGCTTGCCCGCATCCGCGAACTGAAGCTTCCGCCGCGCGTGCGGATCATGAACGTGTGCGGCGGCCACGAGCGCGCCATCACCATGGCCGGTCTGCGCGGCGCCCTGCCCGCGAACATCGAGCTCATCCCCGGACCCGGCTGCCCGGTGTGCGTGTGTCCCGAAGAGGACGTCCACCAGGCGATTCAGCTCGCGCTGCACGAGCGCCTCATTCTCGTCGCCTTCGGCGACATGCTGCGCGTGCCGGTCAACGCGCCGAAAAGGGAGGCCCGCTCTCTCGAGCAAGCCAAGGCGCGAGGCGCCGACATCCGCCCGATCGCTTCGCCGACCGAGGTCGTTGCGATTGCGCAGGCCAATCCCGGCAAGCCGGTCGTGTTCTTCGCCGCCGGCTTCGAGACCACGACCGCACCGGTGGCCGGCATGCTGGCCGAGGGCGCGCCTGACAACCTCTTTGTCCTCCTATCGGGACGCCTGACTTGGCCGGCCGTCGCCATGCTGCTTGAATCCGATACTCCGGGATTTGATGCCTTGATCGCACCGGGCCACGTGTCGACGGTGATGGGCCCGGAGGAATGGCAGTTCGTGGTCGACCAACATGGACTGCCGGCGGCGGTGGCCGGGTTCAATCCCGAGAGCCTGCTCGCCGCGATGTATTCGGTGCTGCGCCAGCTGCTAGAGGGCCGGCGTTTTCTCGACAACTGTTACCGCGAGGTTGCCCGCCCCGGCGGCAATCCGACCGCCAAGCGCTGGCTCACCGAAACTATGGAGATTACCGACGCCAACTGGCGCGGCGTTGGCGTGATCCCCCGCTCCGGCTTTACGTTAAACGAGTCGCTCGCCGCGCACGATGCGCGCCGCCAATTCCGTTCCTACGAGGATGCCTCGCGCAAGCGGCGCGGCGAGATGCCGCCGGGCTGCGACTGCGCGCGCGTGGTGCTCGGCAGAATCTACCCCAACGAGTGCACGCTCTACGGCCGCGCCTGCACGCCGCGCCACCCGATCGGCCCGTGCATGGTCTCCGACGAGGGCGCCTGCCGCATCTGGTGGGCGGGCGGGGTGCGGGAATCAAAGGTGGCCTCGGCCTGACGGTTGCACCGCCCGAGACTATCGCGAAGGGCGACTGCCCTTCTACAATGAACTGACCCGCATTAACGACAAGACCTGCAACGGATGCTTGAATCCGCTGAAGTCGGCCACGCCGTCGACAAGGCCACCTATGAGCGTGAGCTGCCGAAACTGCGCGCGGACCTACTCGATGCGCAGTACGAGCTGCTGCGCTCGGCGAAATTCCCGGTCCTAGTTCTCATCAATGGCGTCGAAGCCGCCGGGCGCGGCGAGACCGTCAACGAGCTCAAGGAATGGATGGACCCGCGCCACATCCGCGTCCACGCGCTCAGCGAACCGAGCGAGGAAGAACGCGCCCGCCCAGCCATGTGGCGCTTCTGGCGCGCGCTGCCGCCCAGGGGCAAGATCGGCGTGTTTTTCGGCAACTGGTACACGCCGGTTATTCTGCGGCGTGTCCTGCAGGGCGGCGGGCGCGCGCAGTTCGACGAGGCGCTCGAAGAGATCGCGCGCTTCGAGAAGATGCTGGCCGATGAGGGCGCCCTCATCCTCAAGTTCTGGTTTCATCTCGCCAAGAAGGACCAGAAGCGGCGCCTCAAGGCGCTCGAAAAGGACCCGGACACGCGCTGGCGCGTGACCAGGCGCGACTGGAAGCACTTCGAGCTGTACAACAAGTTCCGCGACGCGGCCGAGCGCGCGCTGCGCCAGACCAACACCGAGTACGCGCCGTGGATCGTGGTCGAGGGTGTCGATGCGCGCTATCGCCGTCTCATGGTGGGCAAGACGCTGCACGCGGGGCTCAGGCGCTGGCTCGCAGCCCCGGGAGCGGCGCGTCACGGCGAGACCGCGCTGCCACCGGCGCCGATCGATGCGCGCAACGTGCTCAAGAAACTCGACCTCACGCGCAAGCTCGACAAGGACAAGTATGAAAAGCAGCTCGCCGAGGAGCAGGGGCGGCTCGCGCGCCTCACGCGCAAGAAGGCATTCGCCAGGCACTCGGTGGTCGCGGTGTTCGAGGGCATGGACGCCGCCGGCAAGGGCGGCGCGATCCGGCGTCTGGCCAACGCGCTCGACATTCGCCAGTACGACATCCACCCGGTTGCCGCGCCAAGCGACGAGGAGCGCGCCCAGCCGTACCTGTGGCGGTTCTGGCGCCACGTGCCGCGCCGCGGGCGCATCAGTATCTTCGACCGCTCCTGGTACGGGCGCGTGCTGGTCGAACGCGTCGAGGGGCTTTGCTCGGAATACGACTGGATGCGCGCCTACAGCGAGATCAACGATTTCGAGGAGCAGCTCGTGCGCGCTGGCGCGATCGTGGTCAAGTTCTGGTTGCAGATCAGCGCCGAGGAGCAGCTCAGGCGCTTCAAGGAACGCGAGGCCACGCCGTACAAGCGTTTCAAGATCACGCCCGAGGACTGGCGCAATCGCGAGAAGCTCGACGCCTACCAGCACGCGGTGGTCGACATGATCGATCGCACCAGCACCGAGATCGCGCCCTGGACGCTTATTGCCGCCGAGGACAAGCGCTTCGCCCGCGTGCAGGTCCTCAAGACCGTGTGCGAGCGCATCGAAGCTGCATTGTGACCATCGCAATCCGACCTGCAACAGAAGAGAGGACCCATGTATCCCGCCGAACCGACCTTAGCTGCGCTACCCAATCCGATCGCCCGCTATATCGCGGCCACCCGGTTGCCATTCCTGAGCGTGACGCTGTTCGGCGGCCTGATCGGTCTCGGCACCGCGTTTGCGAGCGGGCTCGCCATCAACTGGGTCACCGCCGCGCTCACCATCGTGTTCGGGTTGCTCGCACACGCCGGCATCAACGTGCTCAACGACTACTACGACGCGCGCAACGGAACCGACGCCGCCAACACCGAGCGCCTGTTCCCGTTCACCGGCGGCAGCCGCTTCATCCAGAACGGCGTACTCACGGAGCGCGAGACCTTCGCGTTCGGCGCGACGCTGGTGGCGATCGTGTTCTTCGTCGGGCTGGCGCTCACCTACGTCACCGGGCCGGCGCTCTTCTGGATCGGCACCAGTGGGCTCATCATCGGCTGGACCTACTCGGCCCCGCCCTTGAAGCTCAACAGCCGCGGCCTAGGCGAGCTGTGTGTCGCGGCCGGCTGGGTCATCGTGGCGGTGGGCGCCGACTACGTGCAGCGCCACGCCCTGCACCCCCTGCCCGTCGTGGCCTCGCTGTCATATGCCCTGCTCGTGACCAACATCCTCTACATCAACCAGTTCCCGGACCGCAAGGCGGACGCGCTCGCCGGCAAGCGCCACTGGGTCGTGCGCCTGGCGCCCGAGCAGGCGCGCTGGGGTTATGTGCTAATCCTGGGCACCGCCTACCTGTGGCTGATCGGCGCGGTGCTGCTGAAGCAGCTGCCGTCCCTCGCCCTGATCGCGCTCACCGCCGCCGTGCCGGCGGTCCAGGCGGCGCGCGACCTGCTCGCGCACGCCGCCGAGCCGGCCAAACTGCGCCCGGCGATCCAGAAGACCATCGCCAGCACCTCGCTGCACGGCCTGCTGCTGGCCGCCGCCCTGTTCGCAAGTGCTGCGTGGCGCTGACCCCGCCCCGATTCTTGCAATAGCCGTGAAGGAAATCCGTGTGGCTGCCCGACCGCGCGCCGCCGGCCGCGGCCCTGCCCCGGTCCCGAATCTCCGGATAGCCGCTCCGGTCTAAGCTTTTGCCGAAACCTCTTCGGCAAGGAGGTGTGTCATGGGCAAGAGACGATGGCAGGACACGGCCATGGTCGCTCTCGGCCTTTGGCTGATTGTCTCTCCGTTCGTTCTGTCGTACGGCGACTACGTGGGGATGGCCGCCCTCAACTCCTACCTGATCGGCGCCGGCGTCACATTGTTTGCCGCCATCGCGCTGGCGCGACCCGAGATGTGGGAGGAGTGGGTGAACCTCATCCTCGGAGCATGGCTCATCATCGCGCCGATCGTGCTCGGCTTCCGCGACGAGACAGCCGCGACCGCCAACCACTTCATCGTGGGGCTCCTGGTCGCGGGCGATGCATTGTGGGTCATGTTCCCGCGGTTCATGCGCCGCGCGACGTAGGTCGAAACCGCCGTAGCGTGCTGTGCAGGACGCACGAGTGCCGCCCGCTCAAGCGCACCCTTGTGCTGCGCGGCACTTGCACGTCCCGGTACAGCACGCAGGCCGGGCGAGCGCCGCCATTGTAGGCGGGAGGAAGAGCCGCTTTGGGGGTGGCGGCCGAGAGCGGCCGGCGCCGCGCGGACCCCGTGCCCCGGGGCGCCCGCGCTAGCGTGGCGCACGGTGGCGCGCCATCGCATCTACGAGCACCGTAAGCGCCACTGCCACGAGCAGCACCGCGATCGATATGCGCGCGTCCTGCAACCACTGCGGCGCAATCAGCAGCAGCGCGCCGAGACCGAACATCATCGTCCCGGACAGCAGCTTGAGCACCCGCCCCTCGCGCTCCGAGAGCTTGCGCGACCCGAGCGTGACGGTGAACACGGCCACGATGATGGCGAGTGGGATGACGTAGATAATGTTGTAGAGCGCGAGGTAGCCGTAGTAGGCCGCAGTCGGCAGGGTGTTGAGCGTCAGGATGCGCGTGTAGACCATGGGAAAGCCGGCCGTGCACAGCAGCTCGTAGCTGTTGGCCGCGATCGCCAGCACCACCGTGCCGGCCAGCATCGGCGCCAGCGCCGTGGTGCCCACCAGGCCGCGCATGCGCGCAAATAGTCCAGGCTTGGCGTGCTCCGGAATCGACAAGGACGGACCGCGCCCGAACCAGACGTAGTCCTTGATGTTGAGCACGCCCATCGTCACGGCCGTAAGCCCGGCGAGGAACGTGATGACACGCAGCTCGCCCAGCCACAGGAACACGTTGAGCCACGCGGCCATGAACACGAAGTAGATGAGCCCCGAAAACAGCACGAACACCCCACCCACCAGGGCCATGCGCGCGCGCGAACGGGCATGCACCATGAGCGACAGCAGGAACAACAGCACGAAGAACGCGCACGGATTGAACGCGTCGAGTCCGGCCAGGATGACCGTGACGAGCGGCAGCGACGCGCCTTGCGGGTCGATGCGCCCGAGCAGCGGAATCGCGACCGCCGCGCCGCTACCCGCCCGGGCGGGCGGCGCCGCGCCGCTGGTGAGCCGCTGGCGGCACTCGAGCAGCCGCGCGCGCAGCATTGCACCGGTCGTGGCGTCCGACTCGTAACCGACGTGCATCTCGCCGCAGAACAGGAAGCCGGGCACCGCCGAGGCCTCCTGCCCGAGACTGCGCGCGAGATCGACATAGAGCCGAGCGTTCTGCTCGCTGGAACTGACCTCGAACGAACGCAGCGCGACCCAGGGGAGCTCGCGCGGCAGCCGCTCGATAAAGGGGCGCGCTTCGTTGCAATGTGGACAGTGCTGCGACCAGAAGAAGTAGAGCTCAATCTCGGTGTCGCCACCGGCAAGCGTCCGATACCACGGCGATCCGGCGGTCGGCGGCTGCGCCCACGCCGCCGTCACCGACAGCACGCACAACAACAGAGCGCCGGCCAGCGCCACGTGCCCTTTGCTCGACGTCTGCTGCACGATGGCCTCCGATGCTACAGTGACGAACCGGTGAGGCTTAGCCGCCACAGCATATCCCTAGTGTCGCATGGACAGTAAGCACGACCCGTCAAGCATCGAGGCGCGTCGCATCGTCCTGGGCGGCCGCGTCCAGGGCGTGGGGTTCCGGCCGTTCGTCTATCGGCTGGCCCATGCCCACGGCCTCACCGGCTGGGTGAAAAACCTGACCGGACAGGTGGAGATCTTCGCGCAAGGCAACGCCGGCCCGCTCGCCGCTTTCGCGCACGCGCTCATTGACGCCGCGCCGCCGCTGGCGCGCCCTGCGATCCTCGCGATGCAGGCCGCGCCGCTCGCCGACGTCAGCGGCTTCACGATTCTTGCGAGCGAAGCGGTTGCGCGACCCGAGATCCACGTGCCGCCCGATTACTTCGCCTGCGCGGAGTGCGTGCGCGAGCTCCACGACCCGGCCGACCGCCGCTACCGCTACCCCTTCATCAATTGCACCCAGTGCGGGCCGCGCTACACCCTGATTACGCGCCTGCCCTACGACCGGCCGAACACCACCATGGCGCAATTTCCGCTATGCCCGGCGTGCCGCGCCGAGTACGAGAACCCGCTCGACCGGCGTTTCCACGCCGAGCCGCTCGCCTGCGCGGCCTGCGGTCCGCGGCTCCAATGGCGTGAACCGTCCACCGCGCGCGGCCTTCAAGGGGAGGCGGCGCTCAGCGCGTGCGTGGAGGCCTTGCGCGCCGGGCGTATCGTGGCGGTGAAAGGCATCGGCGGTTATCACCTCATGTGTGATGCGGCGAGTGATGCGGCGGTCGCGGATCTGCGCGCGCGCAAGCCGCGTCCGCACAAGCCGCTCGCCGTCATGCTGCCGGCGCGCGGAGCCGATGGTCTCGATGCCTTGCGCTTAGTCGCCATCCTCGATGCCGGGCACGAGCGTCTGCTGCGCGATCCGATGCGGCCGATCGTATTGGTGCCGAAGCATCCGGGCTCGACGCTATCCGCCCACATCGCACCGGGCCTCAGCGAGATTGGCGTGTTCTTGCCCTACAGCCCGCTGCACCACTTGCTGCTCGACGCCTTCGGTGCACCGCTCGTGGCGACCTCGGCGAACGTGAGCGGCGAGCCGGTGCTGACCGACAATCGCGAGGTCGAGGCACGCCTTGCGCACGTCGCCGCTGGCTTCCTGCACCACGACCGCCCGGTCGCGCGCCCGGCGGACGATCCGGTGTTTCGCGTCATCGCGGGTGCGGCGCGACCGCTGCGCCTCGGGCGCGGCGTGGCGCCGCTCGAGATCGAGTTGCCGTTCCGAGTGCCGCAGCCGCTGCTCGCCGTCGGGGGCCACTTGAAGAACACCGTCGCGCTCGCCTGGGACACGCGCGCCGTGGTCTCGCCGCACATCGGCGACCTCGATGCGCCGCGCTCATTGGCGGTGTTCGAGCAGGTGATCGCCGACTTGCAGGCGCTCTACGGCGTGCGCGCCATGCGCGTCGTGCACGACGCGCATCCCGGCTACGCGAGCACGCGCTACGCCCGGCGCGCCGGGTTGCCGGCCACCGCCGTGTTCCATCACCACGCCCACGCCGCGGCCCTGGCCGGCGAGTTTCCGCAAATCGAACGCTGGCTCGTGTTCACCTGGGACGGCGGCGGATACGGCGAGGAGTCCGCAACCGGGCCATCCGTGGCCCGCGGCCCTCGCCTCGGTCCCGTCGGCGACGGCACGCTGTGGGGGGGCGAGGCGCTGCTGGGATCGCCCGGACAGTGGCGGCGCGTCGCCAGCATGCGCCCGTTCCGTCTGCCCGGCGGGGAGCGTGCCGGGCGCGAGCCGTGGCGCTCGGCGCTCGCGCTTTGCTGGGAGGCCGGGATTGATTGGGACGCGTGTCCGACCGATGCGCGGCTGCTGCGCCAGGCCTGGGAAAGACGCCTCAACGCGCCGCAGTCGAGCGCGGTGGGGCGCCTGTTCGATGCGGCCGCCGCGCTCACCGGGCTCAACCTGCATTCGAGCTTCGAGGGCCAGGGGCCGATGCTGCTCGAATCCG
>CAYZVX010000004.1:16719-58480 GCA_964482055.1 uncultured Acidiferrobacteraceae bacterium | reverse complement strand
CCACCGCGGCCTCCCTGCCGCGCGGCCCTCGATTTCATCCGGAAATCGAATCCGCCACCGCGGCCTCCCTGCCGCGCGGCCCTCGATTTCATCCGGAAATCGAATCCGCGTGCCGCGAGGACGTCGAGTCCCTCGCCCTGCGGCTTGCTCCGGATGCGCACGGCGTGCTGCGCACCGACTGGGCGCCGCTGCTGACGATGCTGATCGATGCGAATCTGCCGGTGAGTGAGCGCGCCGCGCTGTTTCACGCCAGCCTTGCCCGAGCGCTGGTCGATCAAGCGTGCCGGCTGCGCGAGGCGCACGGCGAGTTCACCGTGGGCTTAAGTGGCGGAGTCTTCCAGAACCGTGTCCTCACCGAGCGGGCGGTGGAGCTGCTGCGATCGCACGGCTTCGATGTCCGCCTCGGCCAGCAGATTCCGTGCAACGACGCGGGCATCGCCTTCGGTCAACTCATTGAAAGCGGCTGGCGCCGCTGACCACCCGGTTACAAGCGCGGCGGGTCGTCGACGTGCAGCTGCTCGGGCGGCAGGCCGTGGTCTTGCAGCAATCGGGCCGCGGCTGTCATGTTCGCCAGCGGACCGCTCGCATAGACTTCCGCCTGCGCGACGTCCGGGTGGTCCGACAGGATGCGCTGCACGCCGAACAACAAATCGCCTTGCCCTGGCGCCGCGCCTGCAAGCGGCGCATTCTGCTCCGCCGCCACGAGCGGCGTGTACCGGAACTGCTCGAGCGTGTCGGCGAGCGACCGGCAGTAGCCCTCAAGGTAGTGGCCGGTCGGCCTGCGCACGAGCCAGTAAAGATGCATCGGGAGGGCGAACTCGACGTTCAGCGCCTGCTCGATCAGGCTGCGGATCGCGGCGAAGCCGGTCTCGTAGGCGAGCAGGATCACAGGCCGGGCATTGCCTTCGCGCCAGGTGAACCCGCCCCACGGACCGATGACGCGCACGTCGTGCGCGCTGCGCAGCCGCGTGAACACGTGCTCGGCGAATGGGTCGTCCGGCGCATGCCGGACGTGGAACTCGAGGTGCATACCGTCGCACGGGCAGCTCGCGATCGACTTGTGGCGCGGCGGCACGCCGTCGATCTCGAGGCGCACGTGCTGGCCGGCGAGAAAGCGCAAGGTGCGCGAGCGCGGCGTACGCAGGTGCAGGCCGATGGTGTCCGCGTCGAGCTTCTCGAGCTTCGCGACGCGCGTCGCAATCTCCTGCCGCGGAATGTCGGCGATGCTGTCCGCGGTCGCCGCCTCGATCTCGAGGTCGGAAGCGGCAGCGGCGCAGCACAGCAGCACCTGGCCGTTTTGCCGGGCGCTGGCGCTCAGCGGGTAATCGTGCGGCTGTACGGCAGCGACCCTGCCGGACACAACCCGCGCCACGCACTTGCCGCAGGTGCCGTTGCCGCAGCCGTACTCCGGCGAGATGCCCGCACGCAGCGCCGCGGCGAGCAGCGACTCCTGTGGCATCGCCTCGAACACCCGCCCGCGCGGAAGCATTCGCACCCGGTATGTCATTTTCCCGCGATCACCGTGTCTGGGAGCTGGCCCCATGCGCCGAATGCCCTGCCGCGCGTAGGCGCAGCGGCAGCATGGCATTGGGCGACGGCGTTACAAAAAGGAGCACGCGTGCCAATATACTAGACGCTCTTGCCCTCATCGGTTTACCGGAGGCCGCCGGCATGAGATCACTGCTGCTCGCGCTGATGCTCGTACTGCCACCGTCCCTGGGGAGCGCCGCCTGCCCGCCGCTGCTCGATCATAAGCTGCGCGTGCTGGCCGAGGATCGAAGCGTGAACCTGTGCGAGGCGTATCGGGGCAAGGTGCTGCTTTTGGTCAACACCGCGAGCAAGTGCGGCTACACCGGCCAGTACGATGGCCTGGAAAAGCTCTATGAAAGCTACAAGGACCGGGGGCTCGTCGTGATCGGCTTTCCGTCCAACGACTTCGCCAACCAGGAGCCGGGCACTGAGCAGCAGATCCAGGAGTTCTGCCGCCTCACCTACGGCGTGCGCTTTCCGATGTTCGAAAAGGTCCGGGTCGTCGAGCATGCCGCACACCCCTTATACAAGCAGCTCGCGAAAGAGACCGGCACCTACCCGCGCTGGAACTTTCACAAGTACCTCATCGACCGCGACGGCAGGGTGGTCGGCAGCTACCCGAGCCACGTGGCGCCGCAGGATCGCGCGCTGGTGGGCGCGATCGAGCGCGAGCTCGGCAGGACCGGCACCACACCGTAACGCCGCAGCAAGGCGCGACCCCGGCTAATCGGCTAACGCGCCTCGATCCAGCGTGCAATCGCTGAGACGACGTCCTTCTCCAGTCCGTTGAACCCGTGATAGGCCCGGGCTTCACAGGGGTCGCCCTGGTTGATGCCGCCCTTGACTGTCACCAGCTCCTTTGCAGATGCCGTCGAAAGCTGCTCCATCAGGCGCGGAATCTCCGCGTAGGCGCAGTGCCCCGCAACCGTCCTGCTCGTGGTGAACGACCAGGACAGGCACGGTGACCCGCTCAAGCGGCATCGCGGGCACTGGGCGACTTTTGCCGTCGGACAGTATGGTGGCGGTCAGCACCAGGCCGTCCGGTCCGCCGTCGCGGCGCGCAAGCGGGGTCGCGATGAACGCCGCCGACTGGGTACCGCGGCTCGTACCCACCAGCCACACCGGAACATTCGCCTGCTGCCTGAGCCAGGCCACCACGGCCTTGATGTCGGCGACATGTTCCGGCGTCTGGCGAAAGCCGCTCAAGAACGGTTTCGCCTGCCGGTCTGACGGCGCGTCCACGACGGCCACGGCGAGCCCGTTTTCCGCAATCAGCCGGCGCATGCGCACCAGGAAGTTTCCCTCGCCCCACCTGAAGGCACCGTTCGCTTGAACTTGCAGGCCACCGTGTCCGCCGGCGAACAGAATGACCGCCGCCTTCGCGTTGTCCGGCGCGAGATAGACGAAGCGCTGGGTGACGCCGCTGCGGGTCGGGATATCAACGACCTTTTCCGCGACCTGCGCGAAGGCGCCCTGGCCACTGCTGACCAGCAGCGCAAGGAATGCGAAAGCGCAAAAACGCTTCATGGATAGACCCTTTGGCCAGACAGCCTGGCCGTGCGGCGCCGGAGCAGGATGCGACTGCAATCATGCCATGCCGCCGGCGCAATCCCCACGCGCGCGGCCGCGACCGGGCCGCCGCGCTACCCGCCCGCCCGGCAAAGCATGCGACAATGACATGCGATGGAAGACCTGCACATCACCCTCGCCCACGGCAACGGCGGGCGCTTCATGCGCGAGCTCATCGAGCGCCTGTTCGCGCGCCACCTCGGCAACGCCTACCTCGACATCGAGGCCGATGCCGTGGCCGTGCCGGTCGACGGCGGCGAGGTAGTCGTCACGACCGACGGTTTCACCGTGCAGCCGCTCGAGTTCCCGGGCGGCACGATCGGATCGCTCGCGGTGCACGGCACGGTCAACGATCTCGCCGTGGCTGGCGCCACGCCGCGCTACCTTTCACTCAACGCCTTCATCGAGGAGGGCCTAGAGATCGCCCAGCTCGAGCGCATCGTCGCGAGCCTGGCGCACGCCGCGCGCGAGGCCGGCGTGCAGGTCGTGTGCGGCGACACCAAGGTCGTGCGCCGCGGCGAGGGTGGCGGCCTGTACCTCGCCACCACCGGCGTCGGCGTGCGCGATCCGCAGCTCAAGCTCGGCATGGACCGGATCCGCGCTGGCGACGTCATCCTGGTGAGCGGGCCGGTGGGCGATCACGGCATCGCCGTAATGTTCGCGCGCGAGCAGTTCGGCCTGCGCGGCGACCTGCAATCCGACGCGGCGAGCGTGTACCCGCTCACCTCCGCCGTGCTCGGTCTGTCGGGGCTGCGCTTCATGCGCGATCCCACGCGCGGCGGGCTTGCGATGATCGCCAACGAGATCTGCCGCGCGACCACGCGGGGTGTGCGCCTGAAGGGCCCGGCGATCCCGGTGCGCGATGCCGTGGTGTCCGTATGCGAGATGCTCGGCTACGACCCGCTGTATCTTGCTTGCGAAGGACGGGTCGTCGCCGTGGTCGCCCCCGAAGATGCCGGCGCGGCGCTCGCCGCCTGGCGCGCCCGGCCCCAGGGGCGGGACGCGGCGATCATTGGATCAATCGTGGATTCCAGGCCGCACGTGGTATTGGAGACCGAGCTCGGCGGCGAGCGCGTGCTGGAGGAGCTCGAGGACGATCCGCTGCCGCGCATCTGCTAAGGCGCGCGAGGCTACCCGGCGAGTGAGCGCCGGCTCGATACGGGCAGCCGCCCGGGCATTCGCTCAATGGTTTGTGACGGTCAGATACGCGCGGCGTCCATTCATCGGGCAAATCCCTGCTCGGATCGGGACATTGCGGACGATACTGTTCCACCACTGTTACACGTAGGCCAGAATCCCTTTTTACAAGGAAGCACGTGACACGGAGGGAAATACTGTGAAGCGCTTCGTTACGACACCTCAAGCGACCGCAGCCATGCGCTGGCTGCCAGCCATCGCACTCGCGGCCACGCTCATCGCGTGCGGCGGCGGCAGCGGAGGCGGTTCGGCCGGCAGCGCGTCGTTTTCATACACGGGCTCAAAGAGCGCGGCGGCCATTTCCGGCAGCAACGCCGCTGCCCTGGCCGGTGCGGCGGCCAAGAGCACGGTGGCGGGCGCCGGCGTGACAGACGCGTTCGGCGCGGTACGGATCTCGCCACTCGCGCTCGCGCGCGACGCCAACCACGCCACCGCGCTCGTGGTGGAGCGCATCGTCACGCAGAAGCTCACCGGCGCCGGCGGGGGCTCCCTGCTGACGGGAACCGGAACCGGCAGCGAAGTCATAGCCGGACCCTGTGGCGGCAGCGCGCTCGTCGCGATCAGCTCCGCCAGCGCCACCTCGATCAGCGGAACCGTGTCGTTCAGCAACTTCTGCGAACCCGACGTCATCTTCGTGTCCGGCACGGTCACCTTCACGGCCGACGTCACGCTCATCGGCAACCCGGTCACCGCCGTCACGATCAATGCGCTCTCTATCACGACCCCTGACAGCGACAAGCTCAGCATCTACGTGCGCGATAGCGGCGCCGTCTACTGGGCCCATGGCTTGAACATCACGATCACGGCATCGCCGAGCTATCACGATGTCACGGTGAGCGGGGTCTTCTATCACCCCGCCTACGGCCACGTGACGCTGTCGACGCCGACGATCTTGCGCGTCCTCCTGGCCGATCGCTATCCGTCGAGCGGCAGCCTGCTCCTCACCGACACGCAGAACCGGCGCGCGCTGATCACGGCGCTCGACGCGACGACCTATCAGCTGCAGATCGACGCGGATGCGAACGGCTCTTACGAGACCACAATGACCGGACTCTGGAGCGAGCTGTAGGTGAGCGGCGCGCGGCCGCGGTCAGGCGAAGAGCGTGAACAGTTTCCAGATAGCCGCCGCAAAGGTCACGACACTGGTGAGGTCCATCACCACGTCGAGGATGAACTGCTGGTTGACCCATGCCCAGAAACGATGGGTCGCGCTGCGCGCGAGCCGCGGGTTGAGCTCGGCCGCATAGCAGTACCAACTCGCGGTCTTGTTGACGAGCGCGATTGCGACCTGCGCCGCCGCACCGATCAGAAACAGCGCCACCACGTAGCGCAGCGCGCCGGCCTGGGCGAGCTGCGCGGAGAGCTCCTTGTTCACGATCAGGGTGGCGGGACCGCCGACGCCGAACACCACGAACCAGGCGCGCAGCGTGCGGTTGTACTCCGCGTAGTTCTGGTAGTAACCGTGCCCGTCCTGTTCGCGCTTCTGTGTTCTCCCCGTCGTCATGCGTGCGTCCCGTGTTGCATCAGGCGCGGGCGACCGCGACGGCAAAGAGCATCCACCCGGCAATGAATGCCACACCGCCAACGGGCGTGATCGCGCCGAGCCAGCGCTGGCCGGTGACGGTCAGCACGTAAAGGCTGCCCGAGAACAGCACGATGCCGGCGAGCATCGTCCAGCCCGCCGCCTTGAGCCACGCCGAGCCGGCGAGCTGGCCGGCGGCGAGCCCGATCAGGATCAGTCCGAGCGCGTGGTAGAAGTGATAGTGCACGGCCGTGTGGTAGACGGCGAGCCGGTCTGGCGCGAGGCGCGCCTTGAGGGCGTGCGCGCCGAAGGCGCCGAGCGCCACGGCCAGCGCCGTGGCCAGCGCGCCGATTACGATGAACGTCTTGTGCAGCATGCCCGCGCCACCTTCGTGCAAGTTTCCGTCGCGGCGGCCCTGTCCGCCGCCGTGCCTCATTGTAACCGCAAGCGCCGCGCGCGAGCCTATCCGCGCGCGGCCTGACGCGCGCGTTCGATGGCCACGAGCAGCCGCTGCGGCTCATCGGTGCCGATGCGCACACGCCTGCCCGAGCGCAGGCGAAGCTCCACGGCATCGAGCCCGGAGACGTTGTAAAGCCAGCCGTGCGGCGTGATGCGAATCCCCCACCCGTAATACCAGGGGTTGCGCACCGCCGTCACGGATTCGATGTCGCGCAGCGCGAAGTCGAACGACGCGAGCCCGGCGCCAAAGTGCACGTGCACCGTTTCGTCCGTCACCTCCACCGTGAGCGAATGAAACAGCAGCAGCACCAGCGCCGGAATCGCCAGCACCGCCAAAGCCAGGGGATGCCAGCCGGTGTGATAGGCCGCCACCAGCACGCCGATCACAGTGCCACCGAGCAGCGCGACCAGCAGGGTGCCGAACTGCCGATGCCGATAGCGCGTAGCCATCGCCCGGCTCAGAAGTAGCAGGCGATGCGCGCGTAGGCCGAGCGGCCGGCCGCGGCGTACGCCGCCGGCGCAACCGCGATGCCGCCGTACTCATCGCCACGGTCCCCGAATGGCAGGTTGACACCGGCCATGAGCTGTACATCCTGCCGCCAGTCGTAGGCACCGCGCAGCTGCAGCACGTGGCTCGCGTCGTTGAGGTTGCGCACCGCGCTCACGAACAGGTTGACGAGCGGCGTGAGCTCCACTCGCCCGCCGAGCGCGAGGTAGTCGCGCGCCAGCGTGTAGAGCTCGCCGCGCGCGATGCGCGCGGCGAGACCGGGATTGGGGTTCGCGTAGTTTGCCGGATCGGATTCGCCGAAGCCGCTGCGAAAGTACTCGGCATAGCCGTAGAAATTCCTGTCCCACCAGGTCCAGGAGTAGTCGAGGTTGGTCAGCGCCGACAGCACGGTCCCCTCGGTTCCCGAGTCGGTGAGGCTCGCATCGAGCCGCCACACCGCCCCGCCGATGCTGCGCACCAGGCTTGCCCCGGCCAGCGACTCGTCGTAGTGGCGCGCGGCCAGCAGTTCCAGGCCAAAGGTCTCGAAACGCCGACGGTACTTGGCCGCATAGGTGCTCTCGGCCGATTCCACGTCGTGCGTGTCGGGGTCGCGCCGCGGCACGATGATGCCTTGCAGCTCGTCGGTTACGACGGGGAGCCACTGCGCAAACAGCAGGTCGTCGCCAGTCTTGTAATCCTTGTCGATGGCGAAGGGCGAAAAGGGGTTCACAAAATCGAGCGGCTGGAACACGAGCCCGTTACCCCAGCTCACCGCCTGGCGGCCAAAGCGTACGCTGGCGCGCGCGCTCGTGTAACCGACCGACAGGCGATCGAGGCGCTGCACCGCGACCGTGCGTTCCTTGTCGATAAGTTGATCAGTCAGGTCGAACAGCCGCGTGCGGTCATCGGGCAAGCCGCTCACCGGTCCGCGTTGCGGAAAGCCGGCCGCCTCGAGCGCGCGGCGCGTGGACAGTGAATCGCCAGAAGCGGCGAGCAGCTCGTAGTGCGCCGCGAGGTCCCAGGGCCCCGCGCGGCGCTCGGCCTTGAGCCGCAGGTCGACGCTGTTGTCGTTCGCCGGATCGTCACCGAACAGCGCACCGAGGTCCTCGGAGCGATAGTCGATGCGGGTGTACTGATATTTGACGTGCCCGCCGAGCTGCCACGGATCGGCGGACGCCGGGACGGCGCACGCCAGCGTGGCGACGACCGCCAGGGTCACAAGTTCGCACCGGCACTGTCGCATGCGGCCATTGTGCCCACACGGCCCGATCAAATCGAGCGCCGCGGCGGCACGCACCGGCGCCGTTCGGAACCCGGACGCGCGCCTTACCTCGAGGGCGCGACCGTCGCCGCCGGCGCGCGGCCGGCGCGGTAGCGCGCCAGCTCCTGCGTGAGCCAGTCGCCGGTCGCAGCATCCCCGCCCGGGCAACGCACGCGATAGGGCTCGCCGCTCACGCTTGAGCGGGTGGCGGCAAGGCGAATGAAATCCTCGGCCGTATGCACGCGCGACTTGACGTAGTCGTATTTGCGCGCGACGTGCGAGCGCGCGCTCGCCGCATCGGCTGCCTCGCCGTTGCGCACGAACGTGCAGCCGGAAGTCTGGAGGTAGTCGAGCAGGTGCGCGATCTCGCGTCCGGTGTCGGCCGCCGCACTTGTTACCGGCGCAGCGAGCGCCAATGCCAGTGCCGCTGCCGCAATACGCGAAACGCACAGCATGGCTAGCGGGCCTGCGCGTGCAGTTGCTTCGGCGCGCGGAAGGTGACGCTCAGCGGATTGTGGTCCGACGAGGTGACCGTGAACGCCGCGGCCTCAATCACCTCGAGTCCGCGGTAATACATGCCATCAACCGGATGACCCAGGAAGCGCGTGCGGTGATCGTCGGCCGGCACCGCGGGTGTGAGACCCAGGCGCGCCACCGTCGAATCCAGAATTGAACGCCGCGCGGCGCTCCAAGTGTTGAAGTCGCCGGCCAGAATCACCGGTCCGTCGTGCTGCGCCAGCACGGCGGCAACGGCATTGAGCTGCCGCTCGAATGCGCTCGTGCCGAGCGTGAAATTGACGCCGTGCAGATTTGCCACCAGCAGCGGCTCGGTCATGCCGGCGATGCGGTGCGTGGTGGTAAGCGTCGACTTCGGAATGCGGATGAGCGGCTCGGCCTGGCGCAGGCTGCACGCCCGGCCCACGAGCGCGCGTGAAGCGGTGAGCACGCCGGCGTCGATGTCGAAGAGCTGGAACGACGCGCTCAGGCGCCAGTGGTAATGCTGGTCCCAAAGCACGCCGTACAGGTCGTCAGTAAAGTACGCCTCTTGCAGCGCGAGCACATCGTGATTCGCCGCAAAGCGCACGAAGTCCGCGCGCCAGCCGGTATCGCCCGTGCGGTGCACGTTCCAGGTGAGCACGCGCAAGCGCTCGGCGTTCAGCCCCGGCGCTTCCCCGGCCGGGTCGCCGGCCGCGGTGGGCAGCGCGCAGGGCGCCGAGGCCACGCGCACGAACCCGCGCGCATCGCCCTGCAAGGTGCGGTGATCATTGGGCAGCGTGACGCAACCGAGCAGCCCGGCGGTTGCCACGCCAACGAGCGCAGGAACGACCAGGGCGAGGAGTCGAAAGGATCGGAAGCGAATCACGGCACCGGGCTGGAGCACAGAGCTTGTAGACCGACACTATCCTAATGGGTTCCGGCGATCCAGTGCGGGTGCCGTCGGCGGTCGACGGGCTAGCGGGGCGCGTCGCGTGCGGGGCGGGCGCGCGGGAACGCCGCGCTGAGCACGGTCTCGCCGTTTCTGTAGGCGATGCGCTGCGCCACCTCCTCCGGCAGATCGGCCAGCCACTGGCGGGCCCAGCTGGCGTGGGAGCCGACCTTGCTCCAGCGTTCCGCTATATAGGTGTCGGTGCCGACCATAAAGCGCTCGGCAAACTCCAGAAACAGCTCTCGCCACTGCGGCGCCACACGCCCGTCGGGCGCTACCTCGCCGCGAAACGACAGGTCGGCCCACAGCGCCTCGTGGCGACGCAGCATCTCGCGCACGCGCGCCGGATGCTCAAAGCCGGCATGCGCCCACAGGATGCGCGCCCCGGGCTCCTGGCGATAGCTGCGCTCGAGCGTATCGGCATCGGCGTGCACATGCAGCATGAGACTGTGCTGCTTCGCAAGCTCGACCACGCGACGCACGACCGCAGTCTCGGCCTTCGCCCCGCTCACGTGCAGCTCGCCGATCGCGACGTACTGGAACTTCTTCAGCCGCTCCTCAACGTGCGTGAGGATCGATTCGTCGTGTACCCAGCGCGACTCATCGCCGCGCGTGCGGTAGGGGCGCAGCGTCGGAATGACGAGATCCGGCGCTTCGGCGTAGAGTTTCTGCGTGCCGTCGTCGTTCGAGCTCGACACGAGCGCGCGGTGCACGCCAGCCTCCCGCAGCCGCGCAATTGCTTCCTGCGGCGAGACCACCGGCCAGGCCTCTTCGCTTTAGTGAATGTGCGCGTCGAACAGCGGCAGCGGTGCGGCCTGCGCGGAGAGCACCGCCACGATCATCGCCGCGCCAGCCGCCGCGCTACGCACGCTTGCGTCCCACGGGGATCGGTGTGGCGCCCGGGTCGCGCTGATTCTCGCCGGCAATCAGCATCAGGGTTGCGCCGGCGGCAGCGGTGAAGATCTGCGCCGGCAGTATGAAACGTTCGATCAGCGGATAAAGTCCGCCCCAATCGATCCCGCCGAGCGGCGGCGACAGGGCGAGACCACGTAGCCAGATGTCCGGCCCCCAACCGGGCGCCGTGCAGCAGGCGGCGACACGGATGGTGTTGAGCGCGACGGCCAGCAAGACCAAGCCGCCGGCGCAGGGTGCGATCTGGGCCGCTCCGCTCAGCCCGCGCGCCAGCAGCCGGCTGGCGTAGAGCGCCGCGGCGAATAGCAATAGCAGCGGCAGCAGATGAAGATATACCTCCCATACGCGCAACCCGCTTGCGGCCTCGACGTGGGCGATCACGGCAACCGGTTGGGACGCGACGACTTTGAGCGCGGCGACCGGGTTCGATTCGAACAGGGCCGGAACCAGCGCGAGCGTCTGGCCGAGCGGCGAATCGATGGCATTGGGTCCAGACCAGTGGATGAGCGCGAGAACCATCATCGGCGCGGCGCTCAATGCGCCGAGAACCAGCACCGCGCCGAGGATGACGCGTAGGGGTGTGGCGCGATCTGGTGCGGAGGCTGCTGGCATCTCATTATATGTAGCACGCTCGCCGCCGCCGCTACGCGCGCCAAGAAACCGGCGCGCTGCGAGCCCGAATGCCGGGATCACGGACCGGGCGCCCCGTTCGCCGCATCGCGCTGGCGCTTGTACGTCAGGTAGTCGTCCTGGATCCGCTCCAGACAGGCCTGCCGCTCGGACTCGGGAAGCTTGAGGCACTGCTTGCGCTGCGCGTTGCGTGCGCCCTCGTACATTGCACCCGTCGTGCAGCCCGACACGGCGAGCGCCAGAATGATTCCCGGTAGCGAGCGGGCGGCAATCCTGGCGTGCTCCGTGGGCCGGCGGTCCGAACGCCAGGCGTTGGCGAGGAACATCCACAGCGGCCGCACGTTACGGTCCGCCGCCGCGCTTCATGTGGCGCCAGCGCTGAAGCTGCGGTTCGTCGAGATAACCCTTCTCCAGCACCAGCTGCAAGGCGCCTTCAGTACGCTCGCGCTTGAGCTCCGAGTCGAGCCGAAACACCTCCTGGCCGCGCTCATCGAAAAACAGCAGCGCCGGGGCGTAGGCCACGTTCAGCCGCTCGGCCCACTGCCGGGCGGTGAGCCGCTCTCCGGAGGGCGTGACAAGCGAAGACTTGGCGTCGGTCACATCGAGCTGCACGGCGTCGTAGCGGTGGATCAGCGCGCGAACCGCCGGGTCCCGGAGCACCGTGCGGTGAAACTCCTCGCAGTCGGCACAGCCGGGGCGCTCCAGCAACACGAGCAGCGGACGCTGGGCGGGGGCGGCGCGTCGATCGAGGTTTATGGGCGGCGCCGCGAACAGCTCGGCATCGCGCGTGATGGGGCGGGTGGCGGCCTTGTCCGCGGCACCGCCGCGCGCCAGGAACGCGCCGAGCGGCTCGCGCTCGTAGTGCGCGTCGAGCAGGTAAGCGAGCACGCCACGGAACTTCTCGGGCGGATAGTAGCCGACGATGCGCAGCAGCGGCTCGCCGTCGTGGCGGATGAAGATCAGGGCGGGCGTGACGTAGGCCTTCTCCTGCGCAACGTAGTCCTTCACGGTCCAGGTCCTGCCGTGCACGTCGGTGATCTCGGCGTTGCTGATGACCTCGAGGCCGATCACGTCGAAGTGCCGCTGCAGCGCCTGGCGGATGTCCGGTTCGGCGAGGGTGAAGTCGACAAACGCCCGGCAGTAGCTGCACCGACGCGCGCTGAGGTAGAGCACGATGCCGAGCTTGCCGGCCTTGCGCGCCTCGGCCAGATCCTCGCGCAGATCGAGAAAGCTGTGCTTGAACCACGCCGGGTGCTCGACGTCGACCGCCACCGCGTCGTCATTGAACCGATCACGGTTGACCTGCGACCATTCGGCGGCCATCGCGCCGGGGCCGGCAAGCGCCGCCAGCAAGCCCATTGCCGTTGTCGTTCGCCTGAAAGTCATCAACACCTGCCGGACTCGCGGATTGCGAGCGGCCCTATTCTGCCATAGGCGCGCACGCCGCTGTCCTGCCACAATGCATCCTGCCGGGCGGAGCGCGTCGTCCGTCGAATGCGGAAACGGCGGCGCCACCCGGAATCCGAAAGTCAATGGTTTAGCCCTCATGCGCGACATGCACAGGCGCCGATCGACGCGGTATCGCTGGTTGAGGCTCGCCGCCACAGCGGCGGCGACGCTCGTGATCGTCATTGCCGGTTTGCTGGTGTATCTCGTTGCGCCGGCCCTGCCCGATCCTGTGCCCGGTTTCGCGGCGCGCAAGGGAAATCTCCTGAGCGCCCGGGAGCTCAAGCGCACGACCATCGATGACGCGTTCGTCGTCGAGACGCGGCTCGTTTCGAGCAGCGGGCTCACGGTGGACATCGGCGTGCGCGCCGCCCGCGCCATCGAATCTCCACAACCGCTGGTCGTGCTGCTCGCGGGGCTGCGCACCGGTCATCGCGCGGTCTATATGACGGAAGCTCCGCGCGGCATCGTGATCGCTGCCCTCTCCTACCCGTTTCCCGGCGACCCGCGCGCCGAGGGCCTGGAATACGTGACCTGGCTGCCCAAGGTGCAGAAGGCGTTGATCGACAGCGCGCCGGCCGTCATGCTGGCCATGGACTATCTGGCGCAGCAGCCGTACGTCGACAGCTCGCGCGTTGAGCTCGTCGGCGGCAGTCTCGGCGCGTTCCTGGCAAGCGTGCCGGCCGCGCTCGATACGCGCTTTCGGCGCGTGTGGCTCATTCACGGGGCTGGCGACCCGCGCGGGGTGTTCGCGCATCTGCTCAGACCTTATATCGGCTTCGGCCCGCTGCGCGAGCTCACGGCGCAACTGCTGGCCGTCATCAGCGCCAGCCAGCACCTGCGGCCGGAGAAGTGGGTGGGCCGCGTTGCCCCGCGCCCGGTCATCGTCGTCAACGCGCGCGGCGATGAGTCGTTGCCGCTTGAAAGCGTCGCCGCGCTGCACCGGGCCCTGCCCGAGGGCGCCGAGATCATCTGGACCGAAGGCCCGCACGTGCGGCCCGGGCGCAAGACGGTCGTTGAGGGCCTGGTGGCGCTGGTCGCCGAGCGCGTGCTGGCCGAGGCGCCGAGCGTCACGCCCGCCCGATGATCGCGCGGCGCCCACCGGGGCGGCCTGCCTAGACCTTGATGCTGCGCAGCCGCGCGAGGGCCTGGTCCCGGTCGATGCCGAGCCACAGGCACGCGGTGGCGATCAGGCTGAACACGATGATCGATACGCCGAGCTTGCCGGCCTGCGCCGCAAACAGCTGGGCCTGCTCGTAGCTCTCGCTGTTGACCAGCATCGCGCATTTCACGACCCGGCGCACATCGGAAGCCCGGTAAAGGTCTGTCAGCTCGTGCACCGCCTCAAGCGGCGTTTCGAAGCGCGCCAAGGTCGCGTCGACCAGCATCACGGCGCCCGGCTTGATGGCCGGATCGAGGAGCTGGGCGCGCTCGTGCGCCAGCAACTCCTCGTGCGTCACGGTGCCGACCCACCGTTCCAGCACGACCTTGCCGTTGTCCGACACCACGTAGGCGTTCGGCATCCTCGCGCGCCCTCCGGTCTTTCTTCCAAGTCTAGTTGCCGGGCGGATCGGTTGGGACCTCCCGATAGCGCCGCTTCGCAGCGCGAATTGCAAGAAAGAGACCACATTGGCGAGTTCCGCGTCTTGCGCGCCGTGCGCAATCGCAACATGCGATCAAAGCGCTGGGCTAGGTGCACGCCGTGTGGCGGGGCCGAGCAGGTCCGGCCGCGCGGCGCACCGGCGAGCGATCCGAGCCCGGGCTGCGGCGCGCTGGGCGAAGAACCCCTCCGCAGGCCGATGCGGAGGGGCAGGTTGGGTCACTGGATATTGAGTATCTTCATTGCCTTGGCAAGGGTGTCGACGGATTCCTGATGCTTGCCTTGCTTGTGCAGCGTCTCGCCTTCGGCGCGGTAGCGTTTGACCTCGGCCAGCTGCTCGGCGCTGAGGTTCGGCTTGGCCGCGAGCGCCTCGTCGATTCTCTTCATGTCCTTGGGACAGTGAAATGCGAACGCGCTGCTCGCGGCGAGCGTGAAACCCACGGCGGTTGCGAGTACACCAAATTTCATAGCGTTCTCCTTTTCTTCATCGGGTTGAACAGGCGGCAGAACCGACCGATACGGCGTACAAATGAACATCGCGCGTGGCTATCTTATTCCCGCCGCTCCGCGTCCGGGTATGGCGCAATTCCCATAGGGCTGCTCGCATAAGCATTCTCTGAAATGCCGTGCCCGGTGATGGATGCTACGGCTCGGCAATGACCGGCATGGGGCCGGCATCACTTCAGCCGCCCGATGGCGAGCTTGGCGACGCCGATCAGCACATCCTTGCGCTCGCCGGTGACCTCGAGGGCCATATCGCCGCGACGCAGGACTACCAGGGAAAGGCCGGAAGCCATGAATTGCTTGCTCGCATAGGCCTCGTCCCAGAGGCCGGGCACGCGCTCGCCCTTCTCCGCCGGCGACCGTGCCTTGAGCGAGGCCTCTATCCTTGCGGCGCTGTGAAGGAACAGGCGGTAGCTTTCAACCTGTCCGTTCGCAAGCTCGATCAGGTAAGCGCAGGCGCTCGAACCCGCCAGGGGTTGCGACATCAGCTTGCCCTTGGCGATGGCGGCGACATCCTTGCCGGTGACGACCTCGCACGGGCGCAGCCGGCTCAGGTCGCGCCCCTTCTGGGCATAGGCGGTCGAGACGGAAACGGCGAGCGCAAAGGTGAAGAGAACGAACGATGTGCGACGCATGGCGGGATCCTTCCCTCTTGTCTGGAGCTTTTCGAACGTCACCGCCGTCGGTGCGGCGGCGGCCGACAATGCGCGTTACTCTACGCGCGCCGCACGTCATCCACAATCTTGCCGTCGTGCAGCTGGATGAGACGGCGCGAGAAATCCATGACCAGCCTGTCGTGGGTGGAGAAGATGAATGTCACGTTGTGCTCGGCGTTCATGTGCGCGAGCAGCTGCATCAGGTGCTCGGCGGTCCGGGAGTCGAGATTGGCGGTCGGCTCGTCGGCCAGCACCAACGATGGCTCGGAGACGATCGCACGTGCCACGGCGACCCGTTGCTGCTGCCCGCCCGACAGCTCGCCAGGGCGACGGTCCTCCAGCCCTTCGAGGCCGACCTCCTTCAGGATCGCACGCGCCTTCGCGCGGCGCTCCGCCGGCGCGACACCCTGCAACTGCATGACGAACTCGACGTTCTCGCGCGCCGTCAGCACCGGGATGAGGTTGTAGGCCTGGAAGACGAAGCCGATCTTGCGCAGGCGCAGACGCGCAAGCGCGGCCCTGGGCAGTCGATCGACCCGCTCGCCGTCGACGGTGATCTCACCGGTGGTGGGCCGGTCGAGGCCGCCGATCAGGTTGAGCAACGTGCTCTTGCCGGAGCCGGACGGGCCGGACAGGCAAAGGAAGTCCCGCCGCGGGACGTCGAGGTTGATGTCCGTGAGTGCCTGTACTGCAACTGCATCCTGGCGATAGACCTTGCTCACGTTGCGCAGCCGCACGGTGTAGTCGGTCATGGTCATTCTTCTTCGCGCCTAGACGCGCGTAATCGCCTCGATCGGAACGTGGCGGGCGGCACGCCAGGCCGGATACAGGCTCGCCGCCACACCGAGCACGAACACCAGCGCGTTGGCCATCGCGAGGTCGCCCGCCGACCAGGCCGGGTAGATCACGGGCGCCACGCCAATCAGCTCCATCCCCTCGGCCACCGCCGACAGGTCGATGCCGCCCTTGAGCGAGGCGATCGTGCCCCAAGCCGCGAGATTGCCGAGGACGAGCGCCAAGGCGAGCAGGATCAGCGACTCGGCCAGCACCTGCCCGATGATGTAGGCCGGGCGCATACCCAGCGCCTGGAACAGGCCGAACTCGCGGGTGCGCTCGAAGACCGCCATCAGCAAGGTGTTGATGAGCCCGAAGGACATGGCGGCAAACACGATGACGTACCAGATGACGAGGATCACGTCCGTGAGACGTTGCGTGAGCAGAAGCAGCGGCTCGACCACCGTCCAGGGCTCGACCTCGAGGCCGTCTGCAATGGCCGCGGCCGCGCGCAGGCGCGCAAGCGGCGCCTCGAGCCGGTCGCGGTCGGTCGTCATCACCGCGACCTCGGTCACGGTTTCGCCCATCTTGAGCAGTCGCTGCGCGGTGGCACGACCGATGAAGGCGTAGGCCTCCTCCAGCTGCTGCGGCTGGGTGTCGTACAAGCCGACCACGCGAAATCCGCGGTCCGCGATCTGGTTGTTGACGTCCTGGCTCATGAGCACGACGCGCCGCCCGAGCCCGGTTTCGAGGCGCTCGGCGAGCCGGCGTCCGAGCAGCAGACCTTCGTCGTCCGGCCCGCTCAGGTAGCGGCCCTCGGTGATCGCCCCGGGAATAAACGACAGCCCGTGCTCGCGCAGCGGCTCGATGCCGACCAGCGTCACCCCGGCCGATTCGCGCTCGCTCGCGATCACAGCCGGCACGCGCACGCGCGCGCTCCAGGCCACCACGTCGCGCGCGCCGAGCGCCGCGGCAAGCGCGGGCCCGGGTGGGGCAAAGCGGTGCTCGATCACCGGGTCATCGCGAAAGCCCGGTGCGTGGATCTGGATGTGGCCGGTGAGGTTGAGGATGCTGCTGGTGAGCTGCTGCTCGAGCGAGCCGCGCGCGATCGCCGCGAGCACGACCATCGACCACACGCCGAGCGCGAAGGCGAACAGGATCATGGCCGTGCGGCGCTTGTGCCGCCACAGGTTGCGCCAGGCGAGGATTACGAGCAGCGGCGCGCGGTACCCGTCACAGCGCATGGATTGCCTCTACCGGCTCAAGCTTGCGGATGCGCAGCGCCGGATAGAGCGCCGCGAGCAGCGTGAAGACGAGGATCACGGCCGGGCCGAGCGTGAAGGTCGTAAAGGAGATCTGCGGGGTGATCACGCCGGGCAGACCGAATTGCGCGTAGATCTCCTGCATGCCCGGAAAAGTGAAGCCTGTGAAGTGGAAGTACACGGCCACGGCGCCACCGAGCGCGATGCCAATCACGAGCCCGATCAGGGTGAGCAGCGCCGATTCGAGCATGATGACGAGGCCGAGGCGCATCGGTGTGGCGCCGAGCGCGAGCATGATGCCGAACTCGCGGGTGCGCTCGAGCACGCTCATGAGGAAGGTGTTCATGATGCTCAGCGTGACGATCAAGATGAGCGCCAGATAGGTAATCCAGTTCTGCACCATGTCGGTCTGGATGAGCTGCTTCACACCGGGCATGAGCTCCTCCCAGTCGAGCACCACGAGCTGTGGAGATCCCGCGAGCTCGGCGGCAACCGCGGCCTTGGTCCGCGGGATCGCCTCCACACTCTCGCCGGACACGACGATGGCATGCGCCTCCTCGCCCATGCTGAAGACGTCCTGGAAGGTGGCGAGCGGCATCTGCACCAGGTTGCGGTCGAGCTCGGGATTGCCGCTGTCGAAGATCCCCACCACCGGCAGCACCGTGGCGGCGACCGAGCCGTCCTTGCCGCTGCCGAGCAGCGTCAGCTCATCGCCAACCGTGACCCTGAGGTTGCGCGCGAGCGCCGCGCCCAGCACCAGCTCCTGGGCGTCGTCGGCGGCGAGATAGCGTCCGCGTTTTACCAGGTGCGGCAGGGTCGACACCTTAGGCTCGTAGGCGGGCTGCACCCCGAGCACCGGCACACCGTAGGTGCGGTCGCGGCTGGCGGCGAGCGCGAAACCCTGGGCGCGCACCGCGATCGCCTGCAGGGCGGTGGCCCGCCGCAGCCGCTCGGCGAGCGCCGCCGCATCCGGGACCGTGGCGCGCATCTGCGGCTTGTCGAGGTAGCCAGCGCGCTGCACCTGCAGGTGGCCGTGGAACACGCGCACGGTGGTGTCGATCATCATGTCGTAGGCGCCGAGCTGCAGCGTGATCATGAACACGAGCAGCATCGCCGAAAAGGCGATGGCCGAGGCGGTAAGCCAGGTGCGGCGCTTGTGCCGCCACAGGTTGCGCCAGGCGAGCCGAATCACGGCTGGCATCCTGGCGTCATTGCCGCGCGACCAGCACGCACCATCGGCACCGTCACTCCCGCGGGTGGCTCAGGTTGGCGATGGTGAAAACGCTGGCTGGCAGGTTCAGCCCGAACCTCGCCTCCTTGACCACGATCTCGGTCCACTCCTCGGGCTTGTCGACCTTCTGCATGCGCTGGCGCGTGGCGATGAGCTTGCCGCCCGTCTCGCGCAGCTCGAGCGTGGTAAGCCGCTTCACCAGGACACCGGTCTGGTCGAAGAAGGCGTGCTCGATCACGTTGTAGTCCTCGCGTACCTTCACCACCTCCCGCCCCCACACGACGGGTGCGGTTTCCTTCGGCGTCGATTCGATGACCCAAACCTTGCGGCCCTGGTGCGACTCGGTGGCGAGCAGCCGGTGCGCGTAATGCTCGATCAGGTCGTCGGCCTTGGCGAGGTCATTGTTGGAGAAGTCCGATCCCATCCAGCTCTGCTGCATCATGCTGGAGGGAATCTTGATCACGCGGTTGATCTTGGGGGTGTAGCTCCACATGTCGTCACCGAGGAGCAGCGTGGCGTTGCCGGCATCCTTGGGCGGCGCGATCACGCGCACCAGCGACTCCTTCTGACCGCGCGTCCACACCCGGATGGTCATCCGGCGCTCCCAGTCCGGCCGATGGATGATCATGTCCGCAACCGAATACGACGACACATCACGCCAGTAGTCGATCGCCGCCTTGATGATGGCATCGGCTGCCGGTTCGCTCTTGCGTTCCGGCGCGGCTGCTGGCCACCCAGGAAACGCCGCCATGAGCGCCGCCAGCGCCAAGAGCAGTCGACGATTTTCGATTCTTGCCGCGATGCGCATGGGCGCGGGCTTCGCTCCCGACGACGCCTGGACGCCCATGGTACTCAAAGCCTGCGCGGGACGAAACGCGATCGCGCCGCGAGCCGCACGTTCCGACCCGTGCGTTAGAATGCGCGGGGTATGACACATCGCATCGGCATCGATCTCGGCGGCACCAAGACCGAGGGCATCCTGATGGATGCGCTCGGCAATATCGCGCATCGCGAGCGCCGCGCCACGCCGGTGGCCGGCGGCTACGACGCCATCCTCGAGAACACCGTGAGGCTCGTGCGCGACCTCGAGGCGCGCGCCGGCGCGCCCTGCCCGGTCGGCATCGGCACGCCGGGCGCCATCTCCACGCGCACCGGCGGCCTCAAGAATTCCAACACCGTGTGCCTCAACGGCAAGCCGATCAAGCAGGATCTCGAACGGCTGCTTTCACGCGAGGTACGCATCGCCAACGACGCCAATTGCTTCGCGCTGTCCGAAGCGCTTGACGGGGCGGCGCGCGGCGCGGCGGTTGTGTTCGGCGTGATCCTGGGAACCGGCGTCGGCGGCGGCATTGTCGTGCACGGCGAGCTGCTCGAGGGCCTGCAACACATCGCGGGCGAGTGGGGACACAACGTGCTCGAAGCCGGCGGGCCGCCGTGTTACTGCGGCAAGCGCGGTTGTGTGGAGACGTTTCTGTCCGGACCCGGTTTGCGGCGCGACTATCGCGCCAACGGCGGGGAGGCTGACGCCGACACGCGGGCGATCGTCGCGCGCGCGCAGGCGGGCGACGCGCTGGCGGAGGCGGCGCTGCAGCGCTACCTGGATCGTTTCGCCCGCGCCCTGTCGGTCGTCATCAACATCCTCGATCCGCATGTCATCGTGCTGGGCGGCGGGATGTCGAACGTTGCCCGTCTCTATACCGAGGGTTGTGCCCGGATCTCCCGGTATGTGTTCAACGACGAGCTGCGCACGCGTATCGTCCCGAACCTGCACGGCGACTCCTCGGGCGTGCGCGGGGCGGCCCAGCTCTGGCCAGCGCCCGCCCGCTGATGCCCTTCCCGGCGACCCCTGGTCGGGCGCCAAGTCAAGACCGCAGGGACATTGACTCTGATCAAAGCGGGCGGAGGCCCGGACGCGACAATATGCCGCATAAACGGGGGTGCCTTCCGAGCGTTGTTACCGGTAAGAACAACGATGAACCCGGGAGAGTTAACCCAACCGTGTCCGAATGGACCAAGGAGACAGCCATGAAACGCAAACTGCTCATTTCCCTGATGCTCGGGGCGGCCCTCGCGGGCGGCTCCACACTCGTCATCGGCGCCGACCAGGCGCGCGACCAGCTGCGCACCCAGAACCCGACACAGTTGCAGACGAAAGACCAGGCGCGCGACCAGGACCGGCTGCGCACGCAGGATCAGATCTACGGTTCGCAACTCATGACCGAGCAGGAACGCGCCCAGTACCGCGCCAGGATGCAGGCGGCCAAGACCGAGCAGGAACGCGAACAGATCCGCGCCGAGCATCACAAGCAGATGCAGGAACGCGCCAAGGCGCAGGGTGTGACGCTGCCGGATGAGCCCCCGGTGCGCGGCAAGGGTGGCGGCCCGGGGCCGGGCCCCGGCGCGGGCATGGGGCCGGGTGCAGGCAAGGGCCCCGGGGGTGGCATGGGTCCCGGCGGTGGACCGCGCTACTGATTGAGAAGAAGCCGCCGAAACTTCGCACCCCGCGCGACCTGCGCGCGGGGTGCGTCGATTTATGTCGAAAGCCGCCTGAAGGCGCCAAGGTGAAATGACAGGATCGAGTGCAGTACGCAGGCAACACGACGGAGCGTCAACCACAAACAACACGGCCGCGCGACGGCCATACAAGGAGACCAACATGAAACGAATGCTCGCCATGCTCATCTCGGCCACTGCCATCGCGGCCTGCTCGCCGCCGCCGCAACAAGCCGCCAAGCCCGCGGCGGCACCCGACAGTAACCTGGTCGTGCGTTACTCAAAGGAGGCCAAGTTCGAGAACGTCAAGGAGGATGCGGAGAATGCCATCAAGAACCGCGGGCTCGTGATCGATCACACCTCGTTCATCAACAACATGCTCGAGCGCACCGGCAAGGACCTCGGCATGACGACCAAGATCTACCATGACGGCCTGGCCTACTCGTTTTGCTCGGCTGCGGTTTCGCGCAAGACCATGGAGGCCGATCCGCACAACATCGCCTATTGCCCGTATGCGATCGTGGTGTACGCAACCGCCGCCGATCCCAAGACCGTGTACGTGGCCTATCAGCGTGCACCGGTGACCGGCTCAGACGCCAACAAGGCCGCGCTCACCGAGATGAACAACCTGCTCGACGGCATCGCCAAGGAAGCGCTCAACATCAAGTAGCCTGCCGCCGCGCAGGACGCGCAAGTGCCGCGAAGTGCATGGATGCACGCGAGCGGCCGCCGCGCAGGACGCGCAAGTGCCGCGAAGTGCATGGATGCACGCGAGCGGCCGCCGCGCAGGACGCCGGACCGCGGCCCGTTTGATGGGTCGCGGTTCTGACATATACTGCCGGCCCGTCGATACCGCCCAGCCGCTGCCATGCGCGTTTCCCGTTTCTTGCTTTCCACGGTCCGCGAGACCCCGGCCGAGGCCGAGACCGTCTCGCACCAGCTCATGCTGCGCGCCGGCATGATCCGCAAGCTTGCGGCCGGCATCTACACCTGGCTGCCGCTGGGCTTACGCGTGTTGCGCAAGGTCGAGGCGATCGTGCGCGAGGAGATGAACCGCGCCGGCGCGCAGGAGGTGCTGATGCCCGCCGTGCAGCCGGCGGAGCTGTGGCAGGAGTCGGGGCGCTGGGAGCAGTACGGACCGGAGCTGCTGCGCCTGCAGGACCGGCACCGGCGCGATTTCTGCTTCGGTCCGACGCACGAGGAGGTCATCACCGATCTCATCCGCCGCGAGATCAAGAGCTACCGGCAGCTGCCGGCGAACTTCTACCAGATCCAGACGAAGTTCCGCGACGAGATCCGCCCGCGCTTCGGCGTGATGCGCGCGCGCGAGTTTCTCATGAAGGACGCCTACTCGTTTCATGTCGACGAGGCCTCGCTCCGGGAAACCTACGATGTGATGCACGCCGCCTACACGCGCATCTTCACGCGCATCGGCCTTCAGTTCCGGCCGGTGGAAGCCGCCACCGGCCAGATCGGCGGCAGCCGCTCGCACGAGTTCCACGTGCTGGCCGACGCGGGCGAGGACGCGATCGCCATTTGCAATACCTGCGACTACGCGGCCAACGTGGAGCTGGCCGCCGCATGGCCGCCCTTGGGTAAGCGCCCGGCGCCCGGGGCGGCGCTCGAGACCGTGGACACGCCGGGGAGCCACACGATCGAGGAGGTGAGCCGCTTCCTCGGGATCGACCCCCGGACGACGGCCAAGACTTTGCTCGTGCGCGGCACCGGCGGGGTCGTGGCGCTCGTGCTGCGCGGCGACCACGAGCTCAACCCGCTCAAGGCCGAGCGGCTGCCGCAGGTGGCCAAGCCCCTGGCGCTCGTGACACCGGGCGAGGTCGAGGTCGCGGCGCATTGCGAGCCGGGCTCGATCGGGCCAGTGGGCTTGAGCATCCCGGTGATTGCCGACGAATCGGCGGCGCGGCTCGCGGATTTCGTGTGCGGCGCCAACGAGAACGGCAAGCACCTGCGCCACGTCAACTGGGGGCGCGACCTGCCGGAACCGATCGTGGCGGACATCCGCAACGTCGTCCCGGGCGATCCCTGCCCCGCCAACGACGGGCGTTGCCCCGGCACCCTCGACATCCGGCGCGGCATCGAGGTCGGGCACATCTTCCAGCTCGGCACCAAATATAGCGAGGCGATGCAGGCCACGGTGCTCGATGAGGCCGGCCGCGCCGTCGTCATGCCGATGGGCTGCTACGGCATCGGCGTGTCGCGCGTGGTGGCGGCCGCCATCGAGCAGAACCACGATGAGCGCGGCATCCACTGGCCGGACGCGATCGCGCCGTTTGGGATCGCGCTCGTGCCGATCGGCTATCACAAGTCGCCGGCGGTGCGCGCCGCGGCCGATGACCTTTATCACGCGCTCAGCGGCGCCGGCTTCGAGGTGCTGCTCGACGACCGCAACGAACGGCCCGGCGTGATGTTCGCCGACATGGATCTGATCGGCATCCCGCACCGGCTGGTGCTGGGCGACAAGGGGCTCGCGCGCGGCGTGGCCGAGTACAAGGGCCGGCGCGACAAGGAGCCGCGCGACATCGCCCTTGACCAGGTGAGCACCGAGCTCTTTCGCGTGATTCGGCTCAACGGCGCATGATATGCGGCCAGCCGCTCCTCGGCGCCGCGGCAGACTACGCAGACAACCACAGCCATGCGACACGAAAGGAAACAAACGGCGTTCGGCTGCGCGCCGGCCTCCGCGCTCGGATCGGTTGCCGGCGCGGTCATGGCTGTCGTCCTGCTCGCGTGCCCGGGTCCGGCGCATGCCGCCGACTTCGAGAGGGGCACGACCAACCTGTCGGTCAGCCTCGGTTTCGGATCGGCCGGCGGCGAGAGCTACTACTCGATCGGCGCCGGCATCGGTTACTGGCTGGTCAACGGTCTGGGGGCGGGCCTATCGGCCGAGACCCGTCAGGGCCTCGAACCTGACCTCACCAAGATCACGCCGTGGCTCGAGTACTCCTTCGGCGTGAGCCCGAGCGTCAGGCCCTATGTCGGCGCCTTCTACCGCCATACCTCCGTTTCGGGTTTCGACGACTACCAGACCCGGGGCTACCGGGGCGGCTTGTATTTGCGCAGCGGACGTAACGTCTGGGCGTATGCCGGCCTCGTGCAAGAAGAGCTCATCGACTGTAACGGCCAGCCGGCGACCGTGTCGTGCTCGGACACCTACAGTGAGGTCGGCGTCGTGTTCAGCTTCTAATTCTTGAGCTGCCCACCGCAGGGACGCGCAGACGCCGGCGAAACGCGGCTCTACGTCCTGGCATCCCGCCGCACGGCATGCGCGGCTGCTTCCGAAGCCTACTGCGTGCGCCGGCGCACGCTCAGCACGTTCGGCACCTGATCGATGAGCGCCAACAGCCGGCTCAGGGTTTCGAGGCTCGGGATCTCGAGGGTGAAGGTCATGCGCGCGACGTGCTCGCGCTTGTCGGTGAACGTGTTGACAGCCGTCGCGCTCACCTTCTCGTTGGCCAGCAGCCCGGTGATGTCGCGCAGCAACCCGGCGCGGTCGTGCGCCAGCACCTCGATCTCGACCGGATAGGTCTGACTCGGCTGCTCGCCCCAACTCACCTCGATCAGGCGTTCGCCGTGCTCGTCCTGGTGGCGCAGCGCGTTGGGGCAATCGCGCCGGTGCACGGTGATGCCCTGCCCGCGCGTGATGAACCCCACGATCTCCTCGCCCGGCAGCGGATTGCAGCACTTCGCCATGCGCGCGAGCAGGTTGCCCACGCCCTGGATGCTGACGCCGCTCGGGCGCGTGCCCGCGGCTGGCGCGCGCGCCGGGATCGGCACCGGCTGCGCGCGCGCTGCCGGCTCCACCAGCTCCTGCACCGCCGACATGATCTGCGCGGGCTTGACCTCGCCGCGCCCGAGCGCGGCGAGGAAGTCGTCGACCTTCGGGTAACCGAAACGGCTGGTGAGCTTCTCGAAGTTCACGTCAGATAGCCCGAGACGCTGGAACTCGCGCTCGAGCGCCTGGCGCCCGGCCGCGACACTGGCGTCGTAGTTCTGCTGCTTGAACCAGGCCTGCACCTTCTGGCGCGCCTTGGAGGTCGCGAGATAGCCCAGATGCGGGCTCAGCCAGTCGCGCGACGGGCCGCCCTCCTTGACGGTCAGCACCTCGACGCGATCGCCAGTGTTGAGCACGTAGGTGAGCGGCACCATGTGGCCGTTGACCTTGGCACCGCGGCAGCGATGCCCCACGTCGGTGTGAATGTGATAGGCGAAATCGAGCGGCGTGGCGCCGGCCGGCAGATCGACGATGTTGCCCTTCGGCGTGAACACGTAGACGCGCTCGCTGAACACCTCGGACTTGAACTGCTCGACGAAATCCGAGGCCTCGGCCACCTCGTCCTTCCATTCGAGCAGCGTGCGCAACCAGGCGATCTTCTCGTCGAAGGACTTGTCGCCGCGCGCGCCCTCCTTGTAGCGCCAGTGCGCCGCCACGCCGAGCTCGGATTCCCTGTGCATGTCGAAGGTGCGGATCTGCACCTCCACGGTCTTGCCCTGCGGCCCGATCACGGCGGTGTGGATCGAGCGGTAGTTGTTCTCCTTCGGGGTGGCGATGTAGTCGTCGAACTCCCCGGGCACGTGACTCCACAGCGAGTGCACCACACCGAGCGCGGCATAACAGTCGCGCACCGTGTGCGTGAGCACGCGCACGGCGCGCACGTCGAAGATTTGCTCGAAGTCCTTGCCCTTGCGGCTCATCTTGCGCCAGATGCTGTAGATGTGCTTGGCGCGCCCCGTGACCTCGGCCTCGACATGCGCTTCCTGGAGCGCGGCCTTGAGGCGCGCGACGAAATCGGCGATGTAGGCCTCGCGATCCACGCGCCGCTCGGCGAGGAAGCCCGCGATGCGCTTGTAGCCGGCCGGTTCCAGGTAGCGGAACGCGAGGTCCTCGAGCTCCCACTTGACCTGCCAGATGCCGAGGCGGTTGGCGAGCGGCGCGAACACATCCATGGTCTCGCGCGCAATGCGCAACTGCTTGTCCTCGGGCAGCGCCGCCAGGGTGCGCATGTTGTGCAGCCGGTCGGCGAGTTTGATCAACACCACGCGCACGTCCTCGGCCATAGCGAGCAGCATCTTGCGCAGGCTCTCGGCCTGGGCATGCTCCTTGCGCGTGCTGCCGGCGCCGGGCTGGAACTCCTGAATGACCTTCATCTTGGTCACGCCATCGACAAGCGCCGCAATGCGCGGCCCGAACTCGGCCTCGATGTCCTTAAGCGTGATCGCGGTATCCTCCGCCACGTCGTGCAGGATGGCCGCTGCGATCGCCTCGTGATCGAGCTTGAGTTCCGCCAGGATCTGCGCGACCGAAAGCACATGCTGCACGTACGGTTCCCCGGACATGCGCCTCTGCCCGGCGTGCGCGCGTTCGGCGAGCTGGCAGGCGCGGCGGATCACGTCGAGCTCGGCGGGCGGCCGGTTGGCGGCGAGCGCCGCGAGCCAGCGATCGAGGTCAACCGTGTCCTTGCTGTCGAGGCCGGAATGCTTGTGGGTGACGCTTACCATGACATCTAAATGGGCCCGAACCCCGCGTGCTTAAAGGGCATTATAGGGGCGGCGGGGGGTGAGCGGTGATCCGTGAGTAGTGATCGACACGGCAAGACGGCCCGCCATTCACTCCCTACCGCTCGCTGCTCACCGCCTTGCAGCGGCGTGGAAACCTGCTCTAATTTCGGCATGAAGGCCACGCTTTCCCCGCCCCAACGCCGAGAATCCATGACTGCCATGTGCCTGCCGCGGCCGCGCGCCTCTGTCTGGCGAACCCTTGTCGCTGGGGCGTGGCTTGCGCTGCTCGGCCCGCTCGCCGCGGCCGCCCAGGAGGTGGACCCGGAGCTGCGCGCGCTGCTCAAGACCGCGGTCGAAGGCGCCGATAGCTTCGCCGACCGCTTCGACGCCGAGGTGTGGCTGATGGACATGTCGCGCCGCCTCGCGAAGAAGGTGCCGGACACGCGCTACCGGCTGGAGCTGCTCAAGACCGTGCACTACGAGGCCACGCGCGCGAAGCTCGCCCCGGAGCTGGTCTTGGCGGTCATCGAGGTGGAAAGCAATTTCGACCAGTTCGCCATCTCCTCGGCCGGGGCGCGCGGCCTGATGCAGGTGATGCCGTTCTGGCTCAAGGAGATCGGCAAACCCGGCGACAGCCTGTTCCGCATGCAGACCAACCTGCGCTACGGCTGCACGATCCTCAAGTACTACCTCGACAAGGAGCGCGGCAACCTGCATCTGGCGCTCAAGCGCTACAACGGCACACGCGAGCACGTCTACGGCGCCAAGGTCGACCGGGCGATGCGCACCCGGTGGTACAGGCAGTGAGTCTCTAGGGCAGGTTTGGAGTTTGTGGTTTCAAGTTTCAGGTTGAAAACCTTAAACCTGAAACCCGTTCACAAATCGCGAATCACGCGAAAGTCAACAAACTCCTGCACCGGCACGTCGCTCACCGTGACGCGCTCGACGTGCGCGTGCGGCGGCCCCTGCCACAACCAGCGCTCGAGCGCGGCGAGCGGCTCCGCTTCGCCGCAGGCGACGAGCTCCACGCGCCCGCCGGCGATGTTGCGCACCCAGCCGGTGAGCCCGAGCCGACGGGCCGTCTCCTGCGTGGTGGCGCGGAAGAACACGCCCTGCACACGGCCCGAGACGAGGTAGTGGCGGCACTGGCGCATGGGCTGTTGCGCTATCGCCGGAGCGGTGCTGGCCGCGCTGTCACCGTGCCATCGCCGGCTGAAACTCGACGCGCGCGCCCTGCCCGGCGCGCAGCGGCGCGTCCGGCGCGCGAAACGCAACGATCACCGGGTAAAGCGGTTCGGCAGCACCCTTGTCGGCAACCGGCTCCAGTCCCACGGTCTGCACGCGACCGGCGTAGGTCTTGCCGGCGACGGTGACGCTCGCGGGCTGCCCCGTCTTGAGCGTGTCGAGCGCAGCGCCAGAGACGCGGGTCGCGGCGACATATTCACCCTCTGCCGCCAGCACCACCACCGGCCGCGACTCGACGGTGCTCACCACGGTGCTGCCCACGTGTACGCGCATGTCGAGCACCAGCGCATCGAACGGTGCGGTGATGCGCGAGCGCGCCAGATCGACCTGCGCCTGCTTGAGGGCGGCGCGCGCCTGGGTGAGCGCGCCCTCGGCGCGCTGCACCTTGAGGCGCGCGTTGTCGAGCTCTACGGTCGAGGCGAGCTGGCGGTCGTAAATCTCTTTCATCGTCTTGTGGTCGCGCACTGCCTCGTCATAATCGGCGCTGGCGCGTGCCAGCGCGCCGCGCGCCTGCTCGACCGCCGCCTCAAACGGCGTCGCGTCGAGCGCCACGAGCAGCTCGCCTTTCTTCACGCGCGCGCCGGGCTCGGCACCCACGCTCGCCACTACGCCCGAAACCGGCAGCCCAATCTCCACGCGTCGCGCAAAGCTGACCGTCGCCTCGAAGCTTGCGGCCATCGTCATTACCGGCGCGACCAGCAGCGCGGCGGCGAGCGCCATTCGATTTCGGCTCATGGGGTACGCTCCTTGGGAAGTGGCGGCGCGAGTCGGCCGGTCAGGGCTTCGACCCGCGCCCAGGCGAGGGCCAGGTCGAAGTCCGCGCGCGCGGCGAGGTACTGCGCCTCGGTCAAGCGAACGAGGGCATCGCCAAGGTTCGCCTGGACCTCGAGCTCATACAGCGAGCGCGTGCGCTCGAGCGCCGCGTCGCGAAACGCAAGGCGCTGCCTGGCCACGGCGCGGCGCACCTTGAGCGTCTCGATCTCCTGGACGAGATCGAGCACCGCCTGTTGCAGTTCCTGTTCCACCTTCTTCAGTCGCGCCTCGCGCGCCGCGTGCTCGGCAATGGCGCGCGTGACGTCGGCATCGGTCTCCCCGCCGTCGTAGAGCGGAATGCGCAGGTTGAGCCCGACGCGCCAGTCGTTGCGCCCAAGGCCGCGCGCCTCGTTGTACTGGGCGGCCTCGGCTTCGCCGGTCAGCACTGGACGGTTGCGCGCGCGCGCCGCCTCGACGCTGCGCGCCGCGGCCTCCAGTTCCTTGCGCGCCGCGACCACCACCGGGCTCGCCTCGAGCGCCTCCTTCAGCAGAGTCTTGTAATCCGGCGCCTCGCGCTCAAGATGCGCAAGCCGCGGGGGCGCGAGCTCGCCCGGCACCTGGTTCGGGCGGTTGAGCGCCACCGCGAGCTGCAGGCGCGCGCCCGCCTGGCGCTTCTCGCTTTCGGTACGGGCAATCAGCACCTCGCGATAGGCGTTTTCGGATTCCAGGAGCTCGACCTCGGATACCTGACCGAGCGCGTGACGCTGGCGGACGCGGTCGAAGCTCACGTAGCGGTGCGCCATGTCCTCGTTGTCGACCGCATAGCGCAGGTCGGCGAGCAGCACGTCGAAGAAGCGGCGCATGATGTCGAGGCGGCGGCGCTGGCGACTGTCGATCAGCGCGAGCTCGCGGCCGACCAGCTCGGCCCCCGCCGCCGCTTCCAGCGCCGCCTGGCGTCCAAAGTCCGAAAGCTGCTTGGACAGCAGGATGCGGGCGCGGCTGTCGTTGATATCCGGACCGCCGGCCGCCGGCTGCGCGCGTTCCGGCGTGAGGTCGGCGAGCAGGCGCGCGCCACGGCGCGCCTCGGCCTCGATCAAGCGGGCGCGCGACCGCTCGAGATCAGCGCGCGCCAGATCGAGATCGGGGTGTGCCTCATCGGCCAGCGCGAGCGCCTGTTCGAGCGTCAGCGGCGACGGCAGCGGCGCGCCCTCGGCGCCGCTCGCCCCTGGCGCGATCGAGCACAATGCACCGATCGCCAGCAGCCGACTGCGCATCGCTCGCCCTGCCCTCCCGGCCCGGATCATGGCCGCTATACTACGATGCGCCGGTGGTTTTCGAATCCGCGCTTCAGCGCCCGCCGGCGGCCAGCCGGCGTTCGCGCTTGTAGAGGGTGAAGCTCTTGCCCTTGTAGGCGCCACTCGCCACGAACTCGCCGAGCCACAGGAATTCCTCGAGCGTCATGTTGGCGCCGACACTGCGCAGCAGCGTCTCCCCCCTCGGGCCGACGAACACGAATACCGGGGTGGCGCGCACGTTGTAGGCTTTGAAAGCGAGCTCCTTGACCGGCATTTCGCGCCCGGCGAAATCGGTGATCGGGGTGTCGCCGTTCTTGTCGAGGTGCAGCACGCGGAAATGCTTGCGGTAGTAATCCTGGACCTGCGGCTGGTTCATGATGGTCGCCTTCATCTTGGCGCACCACGGACAATCCTCGTCATCAAACATGATGAACAGGCCCGTCTTGCCTTCGGCGAGCGCGCCGTCGAGCTCTTCCTTGAGGTTGCCGAAGCTCTGCTCGAAGAAATGGGTCATCGCATCGCGCGGCGCGCCCGCCGTCTCGCCCGCGGCCGGGGCCGCCGCCGTCCCGGCCAGCAGCAGCACCGACGCAATCAACAGTCGCAGCATGGCGATACGTCCCGCACTGGGCGTCAGCCGGCCTTGGGTTTGGCCTGCTTGGCCTTGAGCTGGCGCAGCAGGTCTTCCATCTGCTGCAATGTCACCGGACCTACGCGCTGCGCCGCCAGCTTGCCGTCGGGCGAATAGACGTAGTAGGTGGGCGTACCAATGAACATACCGCCGCCCAACGCGGCGGCGACATCGGGGTCACCGATCAGGTTGGGAAAGCTCAGGCTGTGGTCGTCGATGAAACCGAGCGCCTTGGCACGACCGGCCTCGGAATCTATCGACAGCCCCAGGACCTGGGCGTCGGACCTCTTGTGCTCGTCGTGGAAGAACGCCATGTGGTGAATCTCGCGCCGGCAGATGGGACAGTCCGCCGACCACACGGCGACCACGGTCCATTTGCCCTGGCCGATGAACTCGCTGACGTTGCGGGTCTTGCCATCCTGATCCTTCAGGACGATGCTCGGGGCCGCCGCCCCGGCTGCAAGCGGCAACGCCAGCAACGCAACCGCCATCCATTTCAGGCATCGAAACACATCAACCTCCGCTGATCAGCGCACCGTTCGCGGTGCACATTTTGCCATGCGCCCCATCACTTTTCCTGCCCGCCGGACTTGCCGGACGCATCGAGCCTTTGCACCCGCGCACTGAATTTGGATCGATCGAATCGGGAAAGATTCCACCAGGCGCCGCCGGCTGTGCCGGCGGCGGGGTTTCACCCAGGGTTGGCACACGCCTTCCGAGTTTGGTAAGGAAATACGAAGCTTGCGCCCGACGCACGTCGCGGCGGACTGTCGCTCAGCGGCGGCGGTCGCGACCCAGCCAACGCCAAATGACCCCTGCCGGCAGCACGCGCGGCAAGATCGCCGCGATCGCCAAGCCGAGCAACGGCGCCGCCAGGTCATCCAAGGTGAGCCGGCGGTGCACGACCCACAGCTCAAGTGCGGCTAGCACAAGACCGGTGCCCAGACAAGACAGGCGCCAGTAGGGCGCGGGCCAACCTGGCTGCCAGCGCGCGATTGCCCCCAGCAGGAACAGACCCCAGAGGAGTGCCGCGGCGGTGTCGAAGGCGCGCCGCAAGGCCAGGTGCTGCGGCTCCGCGCCAATTCCGGCGTGATCGAACAGCGCCAACGTGTATAAAAATGCGGCACCCCAAAACCAGAATCGCATGGTCGCGATCATCTGCACAGGTTCTCTTTCAGGACGCAGGCGACGCCACGGAGTAATTCTGAAATGAAGCAGAGCGCGCCGTTTCGACGGAATATCGTCGCGGCGTCGCGCCGGTGACGGCTACTCGCCGGATCGCAAATTGTAGGGCTGCTCCGCAGTGGCTACAATTCCAGGCACTTTACGAGTCCGCACAAGAGACTCCGGAGATAGCATGGAGTTGAAGCTCGCGGTGCCGGCGCTGTCCACGCGCGTGCTCACCGAGGTGGAGCTGCAACCAGCCAAGGTTGCCAAGTGGCTGGAGAACCTGCCGCTGCTCAACGTCGCCGAGACCGGCCGCAAGCTGTTCTCGACGCTCACCGTCTACAACCGCATCGAGATCGACGCGCGCGAACGCCTCGCGCTGCTCGAGCTCTACCGGCCGACCGTGCGCGACCTGTGCGCCGAGCTGCTGCGCCAGTACGTCGGATTGCCGCTGCCGCTTTCCGACAAGCACAAGTCAATCGCCGAGCAGGCCCGGCAGTTTCAGGTCGAGATGGCCTTCGGCTACAAGCGCATCGTGCAACACCAGGCCGCGGCGCTCGCCGCGGGTGGGCCCGCCGATGCACGCGAGCTCGCCCTGCCGATCCAGCGGGCGGTGCGTTACCTTACCGGCGTGCACGCCATGTCCTACCAGTCGTACTCGCCGTGCCCGGCCGGCACCTGGGAGGAGATTCATGCGCTGTTTCGCCATGCCGAAGCGCTGGGCGCAGCGACCGTGGACGTGCCCGATGCGCTCAACGACAGCATTCCCCGCAGCAGCGTGGCGCATGCCTACAAGCAGGCGCTGCTGCTCGATCTCGCCAACCCGTATCACCTGCCGGCGCGCCAGATCGAGCGCATCCACCACTACCTCGACCGCTACGCCTCGCTCGCCGCGCTCACGCCCGCGACCACGACGTTCGACCCGACCTGCCAGTTTCTGATCGATCTGCACGGCCTGAACGCCGGCATCGTCAATTCCGGGGATGTCGCGCTTGATGACCCGGGCCGCTACCGCCTGCTCAACACGGTGGAGCTCGCGCGCATGATCCACACCCAGTGGACCAGCCTGCAGCGCGGCGAATTGCCGCCGCCCGATGGGCTAGAGCCCGAATTCTTCCGGGAAGGCGGACAGGACCTGCTGTTTCGCCTGGCCAACGCTTGGGGACTGCATCCGCGTCGCAGCTTCCGCCGAACGAGCGGCCAGGAGGTCACGGTCGATGTCGTGATCGGCATCGACGCCATCAACTACTGGCTGAACGGCGGGCGGCGTTTCGCCGTAAGCTCGAGCTTCGTCGGCCCCGTGCCGCAGCGCACCACGCTCGGCCTGCATGAGCCCAGGATCGAGCACGATGCGTCGTCACCCGAGCATGATCTCTCGACCTGGCAGGTGCTCGACGAAGGCGCGGGCGGCCAGGCGCTCGTCAAGAAGGGGCTTATCACGACGCGCGTTCGAGTCGGCGACATCGTGGCCACCCGGCGCACATCGAACGGCGGCTCCTGGGAGGTCGGCATCATCCGTTGGGTACGCTCCGCGAGCTCTTCGCATGCCGAGATCGGCACGCAACGCATGGCGCCGCAGGCCGAGCCGTGCGTCGTCAAGACCGTCAACGAACGCAATGAGGAAAGCGATTTCCTCCCGGCGCTGCTCCTGCCCGAGGTGAGCGCGCTCAAGATGCCGCCGTCGCTCGTCACGCACCGCGGCGTATTCAGGTCGCGGCGCGAGATCTACATGGACAGCGGCTACCGGCTCTACAAGCTCCTGATCACCGAACCGGTCGAGCTGACGGCCAGCTACGAACGCTTCCAGTTCGAGGTGCTGAACCCCTGACGGCGGTCAGGAACCGGGCAGCACCTTTTTCCTGGGCGCGCGGCGCCGCGGTGCCGGCGGCCCGTGCCACTCCGGCAGCGCCGCGGTCACGACCGCGCCGAGCAGCACCACCATCCACGACAGATAGATCCACACCAGAAACATGGGCAGTGCGGCGAGCGCGCCGTAGATCACGTGGTAGGTGGCAAACGACAACACGAACCAGGCGAAGGCGCGCTTGGCCACCTCGAAGAGAATCGCCGCCACGATGCTGCCAACGAGCGCGTGCCGCCAGCGCACGCGGTGGTTGGGCACCACCACGTACATGAGCATGAACGCCGCCACCTCGAACAGGGTCGGTGCGATCGCGAGAATGAGCGCCCGCAACCCCTGTACCGCGGCCGGTCCGGCAAACACCGGCAGCGAAAGAAGGTAGGCGGTGACCGACAGGCTCAAGCCGATGAGGATGGGCCCCAGCGTGAGCACGGCCCAATAGCCGAGGAAGCGGTAGATGCGCTTGCGCGGCTGTGTGACATGCCAGATGTCATTGAAGGCGTGCTCGATCGTGGCCATCAGCACCAGGGCGGTCACGATCAGGAACAGCAATCCCCACACGGTCAGGCGCCCGGCATTGGCGGCGAACTGCTGCAGGTACTGGCTGACGGCGTCGCCCGCCGCCGGCACGAAATTGCCGTAGATGAACTCCTGCACGGTGTGCATCCACGTCTCGAACACCGGGAACAGGGACAGCACGGCAATGCTGACCGTCGTGAGCGGCACCAGCGCCAGCAGCGTGGTGAACGACAGCTCGCCGGCCACGCGATTGCAGCGATCCTGGCGCAGGCGCTGCAGCACCAGCCGGGCAAAGCGCCCCAGCCGCGCTAACCACTCTCTCGCTTCAGTTGCTGCCTGCACTGTCTCTCCTAAACCGCACCTGACAAACACCAACCCATGTCGGTCGCCGCCTGCGGTCATCGCGCCGGCTATACGCTCGGTGTCAGTCGATTTTTATTGCATCCTTGCGGTCGTATTGCTCCACTGACCGCTGCGTGGCATAAGAAAAAAGGGCCCACCAAGGGGCCCTTTTCTGCTCAGCGCGAAACTGCTGCTACTGGGCGAGGTAGCGCTGGTCGGACTCCTCCACCACGCCGAGCTTCCAGGCGCCGCGGGTCTTGGCATGCTTGACGGCGGCATCAACGTCGGCGCCCGAGGCGTTGCGGTTGATGGTAAATACCTGCCCCGGGTGGATCAGGTCGGCGTCCTTGATCTTGTCACGGTTGGCCTTGTAGATGAGCGGCCACTGATAGGGGTTGCCGTAGATCGCCGGCTTGCTCGAGATCCCCCACAGGTGATCGCCGCGAACCACGTTATAGGTGTCGTCCGGCTTGCGGACCTCTTTCGGGGCGACCGGCTCCGGTGCCGGCGCGGGCTTCACCTCGGCGGCAGCCGGTTTCTCCTCCTTCGGCGCTTCCTTGGCGGGCTCGGTGCTGGCGCAGCCGGCCACGAACGCGGCGCCGAAGACCAGGAACAGAAGCTTGCTGTACGCTGACATTTTTAGGATTCTCCTCGATATTTTTTGGGGCGGGATACTAGCAGGGGCGCGCGAAAAACTAGCACCGGCTACGTTACGCTGTCAAGAAAACTGTGGATTTCACCGCACGATTCGGTGTAAATCTGCCGGCAGTGGCCACAAACCCCGGATGCTCGGAAACGCGTTCTCGCATGTGCCTTGGCTCCTGAAGATTGCAGCTGCGGTCACAGTGCGGCAGCCGCAAGCAGGCGTCGTCCAGGGAGAACAGCGCCGCCATGGTGACCCCGCCGCCCCGCACTCGGAATCGCCTGACCGACAGCCGTCTGCACACAGCATGCCAGTAACCATTTACCACAACCCGAAGTGCGCCAAGTCGCGCGAGGCGCTCAGGCTTCTAGAGGCGCGCGGCATCGAGCCCCGCATCGTCGAGTACCTCAAAACACCGCCCACCGAGGCTGAGCTCAAACAGCTGCTTGCGGCTCTGGGGCTGAAACCTCGCCAGCTGCTGCGTACCAAGGAGCCCGAATACAAGGCTGCCGGGCTGGCCGACCCGAAGCTGAGCGATGCTGAGATCATTCGTGCGATGGTCAAGCATCCCAGGCTGATCGAACGCCCCATCGTGGTTCACGGAAAGAAAGCGGTTCTCGGGCGCCCGCCGCAGAAGGTTTTGGAGATACTCTAGGCTTGCTCATGGCGGAGGTGCTCGTCTTGTACTACAGCCGTCGTGGCGCAGTTGCCGACATGGCGAACCAGGTCGCCCGCGGCGTGGAAAAGGTGGCAGGCATGCAGGCACGGCTGCGCACGGTGCCGGAAGTATCGCCGAACACGGAAGCCACCGCCCCACCCATCCCGACGAGCGGCGCCCCGTACGCGACACTCGAGGACCTGCGTGAGTGCGTTGCCGTCGCGCTCGGCAGCCCGGCGCATTTCGGCAACATGGCCGCACCGATGAAGTATTTCTGGGACAGCACCAGCCCTCTGTGGCTGTCCGGCGTGCTGGTCGGCAAACCGGCCGCCGTGTTCACCTCCTCGAGTAGCCTGCACGGCGGACAGGAATCGACGCTGCTGTCGATGATGCTGCCGCTCCTGCACCACGGGATGGTGCTGATCGGATTGCCTTACACCGAAGCGGCGCTCACGCACACGCGCACCGGCGGCACCCCGTATGGCGCAAGTCACGTCGCCGGCGCGCACAGCGACCAACCGCTGTCGCGTGACGAGCAAGCGCTCTGCCAGGCCCTCGGTGAGCGGCTGGCGAGGATTGCGCAAAAGCTGGTTTTGAATTGCGGAGCTTGAATGGGGAATGGGCGCGCCCCGGTGCGCTCCATCCCTGCAACGTCTTTCAGTGTTCAAGATTCAAGATTGCCTTTGGCGGGATCGAGCTCGCGCAGGAAGGGAATGGTGATGCGGCGCTGCTGCGCGAGCGATGCCTGGTCCAGGCGCTCGAGCAGACCGAACAGCGAGTGCAGGTCGCGCGCGTAGCGCTGCAGGATGTAGCGCATCACCTCCGCGCTCAGCTCCAGACCGCGCCGCTGCGCGCGCAGGCGAATGGCGTCGGCCTTGTCCTCGTCGCTCAGCCCGTGCAACTGGTACACCAGGCCCCAGGCGAGGCGGCTGGCGAGATCGGGCAGGGCGAGGCCGAGCTGTGCGGGTCCGCGCCGGGCGCTGACCACCAGGACGCCGCGGCCGGTGCGCCGGCGTTCCAACAACGCAAAGAGCGCCCGCTCCCAGCCGGCGTCACCGACGATCGCATCGAGATCGTCCAGACACACGAGCGCCGTCGTCTCGCGATCCTCCAGCAACGCCGGTGCCAGGGCGCGCACATCGGCAAGCGGCACGTAGGCGGCGCTCCGCCCACGCGCGTGGGCCATGTGGCACGCGGCCTCGAGCAGATGCGTGCGGCCGGTGCCAGGCTCGCCCCACAGATAGATGAGGGCCGCCCCCAGGTCGCCACCCCCGGCAAACGCATCGAGCGCGGCCTTGAGGCTCGCCACCGCCTCGCGGTTGCGCCCTGCCCAGTAGTTGTCGAACGATGAGCTGTCGCGCAGCCGCACGTTGAGCGGAAGTTGCGCGCTCACCGCCGCGCCCCAGGGGCTTGCGGTCGTGGTTGTGCTTCAACCATGCGGCTTCTCGGCGAGCTCGACCTGTTTCTTGAAGATCCAGGTCCACAGGTAGTGCACCCCACTCGCGACCGTGGTGACCAGCACCGCGTAGATGAGACCGTCGATCAGCAATGGATAGGAGACATCGAGGGCCTCGTGCAGCAGCACCACGACCACGAGCGTGAGCTGCACCAGCGTATTGACCTTGCTCAGGCGGCTCGGATGCATCACCACCGGCCCGACCAGTGACGTGTAGGTCAGGTAGCCGCCAACGATCAGCAGATCGCGGAACACCACCGTCAGCATGAGCCAGAACGGCACATGGTCGAGCACGGTGAGCATGATATAGGCGCTCAGCAGCAGCACCTTGTCGGCGACCGGATCGAGAATCGAACCGAGCCGGCTCGTGTAGCCCCAGCGCTTCGCGATGAATCCGTCCAGACCATCGGATATACCGGCCAGGAAAAACACGAGCAAGGCAGTCCGGTAATCGTGATTCTTGAGCGCGAGTATGAGCAGCGGGGCGGCGGCAATGCGCGCCACGGTCAACACATTCGGCAGCTGGGACAACCTCATGCGCGCGGCTCGACAGGGTAGGCGTGAAACTGCGCCGCACGCTATCGGCCGGGACCGGTCAAGTCAAGGTTTGCGCCGTGCGCCGCGGGCACCTACTATACCGGCACTCAAGCGCTGCCCTGCCCCCGTGGACAAGCCCTCCGTTTCGCTGACTTATCGCGACGCCGGCGTCGACATCGACGCCGGCGATGCGCTAGTCGAGGCGATCAAGCCGATCGCCAAACGCACCCAGCGTCCGGGCGTGCTGGCCGGCATCGGCGGTTTCGGGGCGATGTTCGAGATCCCGCCCGGCCGGTACCGCGAGCCCGTGCTGGTGTCGAGCACCGACGGCGTGGGCACCAAGCTCAAGCTCGCCATCGAGCTCGCCCGGCACGATACCATCGGCATCGATCTGGTGGCGATGTGCGTCAACGATATCGTGGTGCAGGGCGCCGAGCCCCTGTTCTTCCTCGATTACTTCGCTACCGGCAAGCTCGACACCGGCATCGCCACGCAGGTCATCGCTGGTATCGCTCGAGGTTGCGAGCAGGCCGGCTGCGCGCTGGTGGGCGGCGAGACCGCCGAGATGCCCGGACTGTATGCACCTGGCGAGTACGATCTCGCCGGTTTCACCGTCGGCGTCGTCGAGAAGTCGCGCATCATCGACGGCTCGGCGGTGCGCACCAACGACACCCTGATTGGCATCGCGTCGAGCGGCCCGCATTCCAACGGCTACTCGCTGATTCGCCGCATCATAGAGCTCACCCACGCCGATCTCGCCCAGCCGCTGGAAGGCCGCAAACTCAGCGACACGCTGCTCGAGCCGACGCGCATCTACGTAAAACCGTTGCTGGCGCTGCTGCAAGCGCTGCCGGTGCGCGCGGCGGCCCATATCACCGGCGGCGGCCTGCCCGGAAACGTGCCGCGGGTGCTGCCGGACAACACCCGCGCGGTGATCGACGCCCGCGCCTGGCACCGCCCCGCCGTTTTCGACTGGCTGCAAAAGGGCGGCAACGTCGCCGACACGGAGATGTACCGCACTTTCAACTGCGGCATCGGCATGGTGCTCGTGGTGGCCCCGGACGATGCCGAACGCGCGCTCACGATCCTGCAGGGGCAGGGCGAAACCGCCCACATCATTGGCCATATCGAGCCGCACAGCGGTGAGGCGGAAGTCGTCATCCTGAAATGACGCTGCCGACGTCGGGCGACGCTTCGCGCCATCCGGGTGAGCACCCGGACGATAAGGATCGGCGGGCTGCACAACGTCCCGACACGCCGGCACCCGGGATCGTGGTCCTCATCTCCGGACGCGGCAGCAATCTGCGTGCAATCACCGAGGCGGTGCGGGCCGGGCAGATCCGGGCCGAGATACGCGCCGTCATCAGCAACAACCCGCACGCCGCCGGGCTCGCCTACGCGCGCGCGGCGGGCATCGCGACCTACGTGGTCGACCACCGCGCCTACCCGACGCGCGCGGCATTCGATCAGGCGCTGATGGACCTGATCGACCGCCACGCCCCCCAGCTCGTGGTGCTGGCTGGATTCATGCGCATCCTGACGCCGGAGTTCATCCAGCATTACGCCGGACGCCTCATGAACATCCACCCTTCCCTGCTGCCCGCCTTCCCCGGCCTTGATACCCACGCCCGCGCGCTGGCGGCTGGCGCGCGTGCCCATGGCGCGACCGTGCATTTCGTAACCACGGATGTCGATGCCGGCCCCGTCATCATTCAGGCTTCGGTGCCCGTCCTTGCCGGTGACGACGCCGAGACGTTGGCTGCGCGTGTGCTGCAGGAGGAACACCGGATCTATCCGCTCGCGATCCGCTGGTTCCTGGAGGGCCGGCTTAAGATCGAAGGCCGCCGGGTCCTGCTGGACGGTGCCGTGCGCCCCGAGCAGGGACTCACTGCGCCGTCCGCCCAGGCCTAAACCACTGGGGCAATCACAAGACGCTGGAGAAACAACCAGTTGCAGACAGTGGCGTAGCCCGCGACAGCGTGTGGAATAAGGAAACCCCGGCCACCGTCTCTTACCTACACTTGCAGGGCACGTGGGGCAATTGAGCTTCGAAGACGTACATGGACTTCTTTCAATTCTTTCAGCGCTCGCGGGCCGGTCGCGAGAAGCTCGAACAGCATCGCCAGCGCCTGTACCGCATTGCCTATGCGTGGACACACAGCCCGGCGCTCGCCGATGACCTGGTGCAGGAGACCCTGACCAAGGCGCTGCAAAAGCAAGACCAGTTGCGCGAGGCCGGCGCCGGCCCCGCCTGGTTGTACAGCATTCTTTCCAACTGTCTGCGCGACCACTACCGGCGCCAGCGCGAGACCGAAGACATTGACAACCTCACGCTCGCGCACGACCTGAGCCCGGAGCACGTTTCCGGTCAGCAGGAGATTGTCGGCATGGTGCGTGCGGCGATCGCGCGGCTGCCGCTCGGCCAGCGCCAGGTCGTCACACTCGTGGACATCGAGGGCTTCAGTTATGCCGAAGTGGCCGCCATCCTGGCCGTGCCGGTCGGGACCGTGATGAGCCGTCTGTGTCGGGCGCGCGTCGCGCTAAAGGACCTGCTGGCCGCGGTTCGCGACGAGAGCCTGTCGGGCACGGCGCAGGATGCGAAGATCCGGAGGATCAAGTGATGAAGGAAGACCAGTTCTCGCAGGAGTTCCTGAACGCCTTCGTGGACGATCAGCTCACGGCGGAGGAAAAGAGCCACGCCTACCCGCGCATCAGCCAGGATGAGGCGCTCAACCGCGCCGTCTGCGAGCTGCGCAAGACCCGCGACCTCGTGCAGCTCGCCTACAAGAACGTGCCGATGCCCCCGTCACACCTGCATCCGGCACGCCGCAGCGACCGTCTGAGCCTGGGCCTTGCCGCTGGCGTGGCGCTGGTGCTCGGCATTGCAGTCGGCTGGGTGTTGCACCAGCCACCGTCGCCCGCCCCGGAGCGCACGGCGGGCGCGGCACCGGCCGCGACCGACCATGCACCCGCGCCGGCATCTATTACTGCAGTGGCTCCCGTCGCACCCGCCCTACCTCCCAGCAAACGCTCGGTGCCCGGGGCCTCTACGACTTCTGTGCCTGCGCGGACACACCCCGCGACTTCGCCGGCAACGCAATCGCCGGCGGCCGCGCCCGCCGAAACAAGGACGGTGGCCGTCGCCGACAGTTCAGCGACACCCTCCGACGAGGCAGTGCTGGTGTTCCGCCCGACGGATGGAACACCGTCAGTCCCAAGCGGCGATGTCGTGCGGGTGCTGATTCACGTCGTGCGTGCCGACGCCGCGAGCAAACCCGACGTGCTCAACGAGATCGAGAGCCTCGCCCGCTACTACCGCGAGCACGGCCAGAAAGCGCGCATCGAGGTGGTCATGAACGGCGAAGGGCTTGGCCTGGTGCGTGCAGATGTGACCGCATTCGCCGCGCGCATTCGTCAGTTGCAGAACGAATACGACAATCTCGTGTTCGCGGCCTGTCTCAACACGATCGACCGCCTGAAGCAGGAACGCGGGATTACCGCGCGGCTGCTGCCGGGGGTGATCATCATCGACTCTGGGGTGGCGCAGGTCATGCGACGCCAGCAACAGGGCTGGGCCTATATTCAGGTCTAGATCATCAAGAGAACCTCGGTTCTCAGTCACTGAGCTACACAGGAGGAGATAATGCGTAACATCGTACCGCTTGCACTACTCGGATTACTGGCCCTCGGGGCTTCGGGCTGCGCCACGACGGAGGGCTACGGCAAGCAAAAGGTCGTTTACCACGTGAACGGCGACGACGAGAAGCAGCTCAAGGCCACGCTCGGCAACATCCAGAACCACATCAACGCGGTGGGCAAGGAGAACCTCGACCTGCGCGTCGTGATGCACGGCAACGGCCTGGCGCTGCTGCAGAAGGCCAACACCGACCCGGACATGCAGAGCAAGGTGATCAACCTCAAGAAGCAGGGCATCCAGTTCAACGTCTGCGCCAACACGCTCAAGGGCAAGAAGATCAACTACAAGAACGATCTGTTCGACGTCTCCGAGCAGGACATCGTGCCGAGCGGCGTGGCCGAGATCGCGGCCCTGCAGCAGAAGGGCTACACGTACGTCAAACCCTAACCGAGACGTCCGTGTCTCAGGGCCCTCGACTTGATCCGCAAGTCGAAACCCTAACCGAGACGTCCGTGTCTCAGGGCCCTCGACTTGATCCGCAAGTCGA